>VSPF01000079.1 GCA_009775195.1 Muribaculaceae bacterium | reverse complement strand
TCGCCCATCGGTGCAGCCGAGCAGATGTCGACGCGGTATATGGCGTTCTGCTGCCTATAGAGGTCGACATAGGCCCTGGCGATATCACGGGCCAAGGCCGTGCGTTTGTTTTTCTCAAGCAGCTTCAGGAAGTCCACATAGGTGGCGTCGGGCTTGCCGTCGTTGCCGCCTACTGCCTTGATGAGCAGCGAGCTCTTGTCGGCATCGCTGACAAAGGGGTTTGCCACGGTGGCCGCGAGGCCGGGCGTATCGGCAAAAGCCTTGCCTAAGGCCTGCATCAGCTGATAGAGATTGGCCGTGTCAGAGCGCTCGACACCTACGGCATAGAGCGCTTTGGCATAGCGGCGTGGGATAAGACCTTGGTCCATATATTTTTACTTTGCAGGGTCGATTTGGTCAAGCAGGCTGTCGACAAGTTTTTCCTGTGCGGCGTCCTGCTGCATCTGGTTGTGTACAATCTTTCCGGCGATGTCGAGGGCAAACGCGCTCACCTGGTTTCTGAACTGCTGCTGGGCTTCCTTCTGCTGCTGGGCAATCTGGAGCTTGGCATTGTCCATCACCTTCTGGGCTTCGACCTGTGCCGCGCTGCGGGCCTGCTCGATGATTTGTGTCTTCATCTTGTCGGCTTCGCGCAGGATGTCGGCCTGCTGGCGGCGTGCGTCGTTGAGGTAGCTCTCGGCTTCGGCACGGGCGTTGTCGAGTTGTGCCTTAGCGTCCTGGGCGTATTCCACCCCCTTGTCGATAAGGTCGGCACGGCTGTCGACACTGCGCAGTATCACCGGCCAGGCAAACTTCCACAAAGCAAGGAAGAGGATGCCAAAGGCGATGAACATCCAGAAGACGAGGCCGAAATCGGGCGTGAATAGTTCCATTTAGCGATGTATTGGGGCGTGGATTACATGAACAGGCACAGGGCGCAGACGATGACGGCGAAGAGTGCCACACCTTCGACGAGAGCCGCGATAACTATCATATTGCTTCGGATGTCGCCGGCAGCTTCGGGCTGACGGGCGATGGCTTCCATGGCGGCAGCGCCGATTTTACCGATGCCGATACCTGCGCCGATGGCGGCGATGGCGGCGCCGATGCTGGCGCCGAGTCCCAGTACGGGAGCAATTGCTGCTAAAAGTCCAAACATTGTTGTGTGTGTTTATTTTGTGGTTTAATATTTTTATACGAGTGTGTCTACGATTTCCTTGCCGATATTGTGCTTATCTTCGGCTTCTTCCTTCTCATGCTCCTCTTCCTGGGCAAGGCCTATAAAGATGGTAGATAGCATGGTGAAGACATAAGCCTGGATGAAGCTCACAAGAACGTCAATCAAGAGCATGAATATCGAGAATATCAGCGATATTACCGTAGAGGCGCCACCGGCAACGGGGCTGATGGCCGAGAAGATGAATATCAGAAGGGTCAGGGTGATGACTATCATGTGGCCGCCCATCATATTGGCGAAAAGACGCACAGTCAACGCTGCCGGCTTGGTAAACATGCCGAAGATTTCGATGACTGGCATAATAGGCAGGGGCACCTTGAGCCACCAGGGCACGTCAGGCCAGAAGATTTCTTTCCAATAGTGCTTGTTGGCAAAGCAGTTGGTGGCGATAAAGGTGCAGATTGACAGCACCAGCGTCACGGCGATATTGCCTGTCAGGTTGGCTCCGCCGGGAAAGATTACCACCAGGCCCAGGAGGTTCATGACCAGGATGAAGAAGAACACCGTCATAAGGTAGGGCGCGAAACGCCTTGCCTGAGGGCCGAGAATGGGCTTTACCACGCCGTCGTAGACAAATGTGACGACAGCCTCGACTGCCCCGAGGCCCTTGCGCGGTGCCTTGTAGGGGTGCTTGCGCAGAAAGGCTGCAAGCCAGAGCATCACGCCGCCCACAAGCAATATGCAGATGAAGAGGGCGCATACGTTCTTGGTAATCGAGAAGTCCCAGGGGCGCACTTCCTTGCCGTCGACAATCTCTACGAGCTTGCCTTTATACTTGCTCTCGGGACCGCCGATGGTAAAGGTGCAGTCGCCGTCGCGGTACACGGCACCATGGTCGAGATGCGACGACGAGAAGCAGTGGAAACCGTCGGAGGCATAGCAGAGCACTGGCAGGGGCATACGGTGATGGTGGTCGAAGGGTACTTCCCAACCGTAGCCGTCGAGGAGGTGCTCGAAAATCACCTCTTTCGGGTTGATTTTCGACTCTGCCGTATCGGCGGCTTCCGATGCCGACGCGCCGACCGACACTACAGCCAGCAACATCAGCAGTATAATATGTTTGAAGCGGCTTATCATATCAATAGACGCAGACAGACACTACATTATTATCTACATCGACTATGCCGCCGGTCACGGCAGTTGTCTGTTCGGCCCCGGCATCGTCGGTATAACGTATCGTACCGGCCGAGAGTGTGGCCAGCAGCGAGGCGTGGTTGCGCAGCACGGTAAACTCGCCCATGCTCCCGGGGAGGGTCACGGCACTGACTTCACCTGTATATAGCACTGCGTCGGCAGATATAATCTTGAGTGTCATTCTTTTTTAGTTTATAAAGCGAAGTTCCGGGGTACTTGCGAGAAGCCCCCGACTTCTAAACTCTTATTTTACTTCGGCGAGGAGTCGCTTGCCTTTCTCAATCGCGTCGTCGATAGTGCCGACGTTGAGGAAGGCCTGCTCGGGATACTCGTCCATCTCGCCCGAGAGAATCATCTTGAAGCCTCGTATAGTCTCGCTCAGGGGCACCATCACGCCCGGCAGGCCGGTAAACTGCTCGGCCACATGGAAGGGCTGCGACAAGAAACGCTGGGCGCGGCGGGCGCGGGCAACGACGAGCTTGTCGTCGTCGCTGAGTTCGTCAACACCGAGGATGGCGATGATATCCTGCAACTCGTTGTATTTCTGAAGGAGCTGCTTCACTGCCTGGGCAGTGTTATAGTGCTCTTCACCGATGATGTTGGGGTCGAGGATACGCGAGGTAGACTCCAGGGGGTCTACGGCCGGGTAGATACCGAGCTCGGTAATCTTACGGCTGAGCACCGTGGTGGCGTCGAGGAAGTTGAAGGTCGTTGCCGGAGCGGGGTCGGTCAAGTCGTCGGCAGGCACGTAGATAGCCTGCACCGAGGTAATAGACCCGTTCTTTGTCGAAGTGATACGCTCCTGCAGGGCACCCATCTCAGATGCAAGCGTAGGCTGGTAGCCCACGGCCGACGGCATACGGCCAAGGAGGGCCGACACTTCGGAACCTGCCTGGGTGAAACGGAAGATGTTGTCGATAAAGAGGAGCACGTCCTTACCGCCGGCACCCTGGTCGCGGAACTGCTCGGCCACAGTAAGGCCCGACAGGGCCACACGGAGACGTGCCCCCGGCGGCTCGTTCATCTGGCCGAACACGAGTGTCGCCTGTGAGTTCTTGAGTTCTTCGTGGTCGACGTCGGCGAGGTTCCACTCGCCACGCTCCATACCCTCTTCGAACTTTTTGCCATACTTCATGACGCCGCTCTCAATCATCTCGCGGAGCAGGTCGTTGCCCTCGCGGGTACGTTCGCCCACACCGGTAAATACCGAGAAACCGTCGTGACCTTTGGCAATATTGTTGATAAGCTCCATGATAAGCACGGTCTTGCCTACGCCGGCACCACCGAAGAGGCCGATTTTGCCGCCCTTGCTATAGGGCTCGAGCAAGTCAATCACCTTGATACCGGTCGAGAGGATTTCGGTGCTGGTTGTAAGGTTTTCGAACTCTGGCGCGGGCTGGTGGATAGAGCGCAGGTTCTCGCGTTTGAGCGCGGGCAGCTTGTCAATGGCCTCGCCGACCACGTTGAGCAGACGGCCCTTTACCTGGTCGCCGGTAGGAACGGCGATTGGGCGTTCGAGGTTGACCACGGGCATACCACGGCGCAGGCCGTCGGTACTCTCCATGGCCACGCAGCGCACGGTATCCTCGCCGATATGCTGCTCCACTTCGAGTATGGTTTCGCCGCCTTCGGGACGGTCGATTTTAAGAGCGGTATAGATGGGCGGTATCACGTTGTCGTCGAAAACAACGTCGACCACCGGGCCTATGACCTGGGCAATTTTGCCTTGTTTCTCGCTCATAGCTTATATGGAGGGGTATTGTTATTTAAAAGTGAAAGTTTGTGATAATGATGACTACCATCAGCACCAGGTTGACAAGGTTGATTGGCAGCAGGTATTTCCATTCGAGCGACAGCAGCTGGTCGATACGCAGACGGGGGAATGTCCACTTAAACCAGATGATGACGAACGACAGGGCGAATGCCTTGAGGATAAACCATACTACGCCGGGGATGTAGTCCATGATGGCGTTGAAGCCGTCCCAACCGGGGAAGTGGAGGGGAATCCAGCCGCCGAAGAAAAGGAGGGCGGCAACACCCGACACGATGAAGAGGTTGAGATACTCGGCGAGGTAGAAGAAGCCGAAGTGCATACCCGAATACTCGGTGTGGTAACCGGCGGTAAGCTCGCTCTCGGCCTCGGGAAGGTCGAACGGGCCACGGTTGGTCTCGGCGGTACCGGCAATCATATAGATTACGAAAGCGATAAGCGCGGGCAGGTGACCCTTGAAGATAAACCACAGGTCGGCCTGCTCGGCAACGATACCCTCGACCGACATTGTGCCGGCAAGGCATACCATCGTGATTACAGACAGGCCGATTGACAGTTCGTAGCTGACCATCTGGGCACCCGAACGGAGCGAACCGATGAGGGTAAACTTGTTGTTAGACGACCAACCGGCCAGGAGTATGCCCAGCACACCAATCGACGACACGGCAATCAGGAAGAAAATGCCGATATTGAAGTTGATGATTTGCAGGCCGTTGCCCCAGGGCAGTACAGCGAAAGCAAGCATCGAGGCGATAATCACCAGATAGGGTGCCAGGGCAAAGAGGAAGCGGTCGATATGGTTGAGGTGGATGATTTCCTTGATGAGCATCTTGAACATATCGGCGAAACTCTGGCAGAGACCCATGGGGCCGACGCGGTTAGGGCCGAGGCGGCATTGGAAGGCGGCACAGAGCTTACGCTCGTAGTAGATGTAGAATAGGGCAAGCAAGGCATAGACCAGCAGCAGGCCTACGCCCACCAACAGGCACTCGGTGGTAACGGCGAGCCAGCCCGGCATGAGCGAACGTAGCGAGTTGTCTATCCACGTGGTGATGAAAGAAAAATCTTGCATTATGCTGTGATATTACTGATTAGCTATTGTGTTACGTCGCGAGGTTTAGCGGTCGATATCGGGGACTATGTAGTCGAGCGAACCGCCGATTGTTATAAGGTCGGCAATCTTCTGGCCGCGTGTGATGTGGTCGACCACCGCAGCCTGGGGCAGGCACGGCGTTGCCAGTTTGATGCGGTAGGGCTTGGCCGAGCCGTCGCTCTCGAGATAGATGCCGAAAGCTCCACGGCAACCCTCGGTAAGCTGGAACCATTTGCCGGCAGGGAGCTTGATGAGCTTGGGCACCTTGACGCAGTATTCGCCTTCGGGGATGTTGTCGACGAGCTGGGCGAGGATTTTTGCCGACTCTTCCATCTCGCGCATACGGCATTTGAAGCGTGCCATCGAGTCACCCTCGGTCATCACTACCTCTTCGAAATCGAGTTCGGGATAGATGCTGTATGGTTTGAGCTTGCGCATGTCGCACGCCCAGCCCGAGGCACGGCCCGACGGGCCTGTCACGCCGTAAGCGATGGCATCTTCACGCGAGAGGACGCCTACGCCCTCCATGCGGTTCTTGGCAATGACGTTGCCGGTGAAGATTTCGTTATATTCCTTGATATTCTTAGGCAGCACCTCAAGCAGGGCCTTCACGTCGTCGACAAAGTCGGGTGCGAGGTCTTGCATGACGCCGCCGATGCAATCGTAGTTGAATGTCATGCGCGCACCGCAGGTCTTCTCCATGATGTCGAGGATTTGTTCGCGCACGCGCAGGGTGTAGAAGAGCATCGTGGTCGCGCCGAGGTCCATGCAGTAGGTGCCGATAAAGAGGCAGTGCGAGGCGATACGCGACAGCTCGTCCATCATCACGCGGATAACCTGGGCGCGGCGGCTGATTTCGATGCCGGCGGCCTTCTCGATTATCATACACAGGGCGTGGTGGTAGTTGTGGGCCGAGAAGTAGTCCATTCGGTCCATGAAGTGGAGCGTCTGCGGGTATGACAGCGACTCGCAAAGCTTCTCGATACCACGGTGTATGTAGCCCAGGTAGATATCGATTTTCTTGATTTCCTCGCCGTTTACGGCAGTGCGGAAACGCAACACGCCGTGGGTTGCGGGGTGCTGCGGGCCTATGTTGACCACGAAGTCGTCTTTCTCGAATATGCGGCGCTGGCCCTTTACGAGTTCGCCCTTGTCGTCGAGGGTGTAGACGTCGGTAAAGTCGGTCTGACGCTCGTTTTCTATCGACACGGGGTTAATCTCGGGGTTGGCGTCGTAGTCTTTACGCAGAGGGTAGCCTACCCAGTCGAGGTTGAGGAACAGGCGGCGCATGTCGCTGTTGCCCACGAATATGATGCCGAAGAAGTCGTAGACCTCGCGCTCGTAGAGACCGGCAACGTGCCACACGTCTTCTACCGAGTGAATCCATGGTTTCTCACGGTCGCCACGGGCAAGCACCTTCACGCCGATTACCTCGTTGGTGGTCGTAGACATTAGGTAGTAAATCGCGCCGAGGCTCTCGGTCCAGTCCATGCCTACCACGGTAACGCAGTAGTCAAATTTTAAGTCGGCATCGTCGCGCAGGGCGACAGCCATGTCGTGCCACTGCTCGTCGGCGATGGTAAATAGCGGTGTGGCATCGCCTTCGACGGTAGCGGCAGGGAAGAGGGTCTGTATCTTTTGGATGATATTAGCCATGACAGAAATTAATGACCGGGGTTAATCTTCGACGCCCTCCACGGGGTGCTGGGCGAGAAATTCTTGCTGTTTTTCCTTGCGGTTGACGCCACCGAAGAAGCGCTCGACCTTGATTTTGCGCGACAGCTGCATGATACCGTATATCATCGCCTCGGGACGAGGGGGACAGCCGGGAACAAACACATCGACAGGGACAATGTCCTCGATGCCCTTGGCCACGTGGTAGCTGTTGCGGAAGGGACCGCCGGATATGGCGCAACTGCCGCAGGCAATGACATATTTAGGCTCGGCAAGCTGGTCGTAGAGGCGGCGGAACACGGGCACCATGCGGTGCACGATTGTGCCGGCCACCATCATAAAGTCGGCCTGGCGTGGCGACGAACGGGCAACTTCCCATCCGAAACGCGCCATGTCGAAACGCGCGGCGCCGAGGCTCACAAACTCGATGCCACAGCAGCTCGTGGCGAAGGTGAGCGGCCAGATAGAGTTAGAGCGGCCCCAGTTAATCAGCTTGTCGAGAGAGCCGACTATGATGTTAGTGCCGCTCTCCTGGAGCTGCTTTACGAGTCCTTCGATATACTCGTTATCTTTCCATGCCTCGTAGGGCATGCTTTTGGTCGTTACTTCCATTCGAGTGCTCCTTTCCGCCAGGCGTATACGAGGCCCAGCACCAAGATGCCGAAGAAGACGGCGATGCATAATAAACCATCGGCGCCAAGCTCGCGCATTCTCACTGCCCAGGGGAAGAGGAAGACGGTCTCGACGTCGAACATAAGGAACAAGATAGCAAAAAGATAGTAGCCCACTTTGAATTGCGACATAGATTCGCCGCGAGTGGGGATACCGCATTCGTAGGCCTCACCTTTCTGAGGGTTGAACGAGCTCGGAGAGATGAGCTTGGCAATCCATAGCGCCAGGGCCACCAGCGCCACGCCGGTGAGCAGCGCCGTTATCCCCAGGAGCCCGTTGTTCTCTATTCCGAAGATGGCTGTTGTTATCATATTGATTGAGTTTATTTTCATCGGTGTCTAATAAGGCTACGGCCTTGGCACAAGCGATACAGAGAAGGAGAGAACACGCTGTCAGTCAAAGCTCTATGCCGCATAAACGGCATACTGGCGCCTGTCGGGGCGCCTGTTCGTGGTGCAAAGATACAATAATTATCCCATTCCACGAAATCTGCGCCCACTTATTTTTCAGATTTTTTAATATTTCCCCGGGGCTCAGACAAGCCCCGGGAGTTGGACGAGTCTATTTTTTCAGATGCCGCTTTCTACCACGGGGAAGCCGCAGTCGGCGGTTACGTTGAAGACTACTCCGTTGAACTTAACAGGAGCGCAGTCAAACGACAGGTCGAGACCGGCACCGAAGTCGAGTTCGCCCTTGAGATTACTGATAGGGAAGGCCGGGTAAGGCGTGTCGTTGCTCTCGGGGGTGATGTTGTCGATTTCGAACACAGCCTTGGTGCCGCGCATGACGAACGGTATGTTCTTGAGCACGATATTCATGGCCGGCATCTGCGTCATAAACTGGGCATTGACTATATTGATGGTCACACAGCGGGTATTGGTGTTGAAGGCGAGCGCATACTGGGTTGAGTTTGTCTCGAAGGGAGGCATGCCGGTCGCCACGCTCTTGGTAGTGCCATAGCAGCCCTGGCCGGGATACGACGACACTACGCTATAACGGCCGTCGAGAGTCATGCTCACGCAGAAAGCGGGCGAATAGGTGTTGCCAATCACTCGCTGGTAGAGACGCATGGAGAAACGGCCGATTACGGGCGACACTGCCACACCGGGCACCGACGGCCTGAGGTTTTCGCCCGTCAGCACTATCCAGCCGTCCTTGTCGATGGCGAACTTGAGGCCCGAAAGGGTAAACGACGGGTAAGTGGTATCGTCGGTAAGTTTGAGGCCCGAGATGGTCACATCGGCCGACGGGGCAGTGTAATTGAGGCGCACCTTATAGCCCATGCCGGTGATATATGCCGAGGGGCCCTCGGCGATATCGCTGACGTAGGCAAAGCAGTTAGAGAGAGTCTGCTCGGTGATGGTTTCATTATTATTGTTATTGTCGCCACACGACACCGCCAGCAGGCAGGCGGCCACAAGCGACACAACATAACAGATATACTTCTTCATAACTAATGCAAAAATGATTAAAATTCAAGGGTGCAAAAATAACAATAAAAAGCGATGCATGCAAAAAAATCGGCACGGAGGCCACTTTTAAAGACATTTCGACGCCAAAATTCACTGTCGCGACAAAAATTTCGCCACGCATATACCGTCTATCTCGCGGTTTTTGCGTAATTTTGCACCTTGAAACAATCCAGTAGAGTATGCAGAAAATACGCAACATCGCTATTATTGCCCATGTAGACCATGGCAAGACTACAATAGTGGACAAAATGCTTCTCGCCGGCCACCTTTTTCGCGAGAACCAGAACGCCGGAGAACTCATCCTTGACAACAACGACCTCGAACGCGAACGCGGCATCACAATCTTGTCGAAAAACGTGTCGATAAATTATAAGGATTACAAAATCAACATCATCGACACCCCGGGCCACGCCGACTTCGGCGGCGAGGTAGAGCGCGTGCTCAATATGGCCGACGGCTGCCTGCTGCTGGTCGACGCCTTCGAAGGCCCCATGCCACAGACACGCTTCGTGCTTCAGAAAGCGATAGAAATCGGCCTCAAGCCGGTAGTAGTCATAAACAAGGTCGACAAGCCCAACTGCCGCCCCGAAGAGGTGCAGGAGATGGTATTCGACCTGATGTTCAGCCTCGACGCCACCGAGGAACAGCTCGACTTCCCCACCCTCTACGGCTCGGCCAAGCAGGGCTGGATGAGCACCGACGTCAACAAGCCCACCGACAACATATTGCCCCTTCTCGACACTATCATCGAGGCCATTCCCGGCCCCGAGGACAACCCCGGCGACACCCAGATGCTCATCACCTCGCTCGACTACTCCAAATATGTGGGCCGTATAGCCATCGGCCGCGTGCACCGTGGCGAAATACGCGAGGGCCAGGAAATAGCCCTCTGCCGCAAGGACGGCAGCATATCGAAGCAGCGCATCAAGGAACTGCATACCTTCGAAGGCATGGGGCGCAAACGTGTCGACTGCGTGAAAAACGGCGACATATGCGCCGTGGTCGGTCTCGACGGATTTGAAATCGGCGACACCATATCACTGCCCGACAACCCCGACCCGCTGCCCCGCATCGCCATCGACGAGCCCACCATGTCGATGACCTTCACCATCAACGACAGCCCCTTCTTCGGCAAGGACGGCAAGTATGTGACCTCGCGCCATATCGGCGACCGCCTCAACGCCGAGCTCGACCGCAACCTCGCCCTGCGCGTAGAAAAAGGCAGCAAAGAAGACGTGTGGACAGTGTTCGGCCGTGGCGTGCTGCACCTGTCGGTGCTTATCGAGACCATGCGCCGCGAGGGTTACGAGCTACAGGTTGGCCAGCCCCAGGTCATTATAAAGGAAATCGACGGCGTGAAATGCGAACCGGTCGAGCTGCTGACTATCAACGTCACCGAAGAGTCGGCATCAAAGATGATTGACATGGTCACACGCCGCAAAGGCGAACTGGTAGCCATGTCGACCAAGAACGACCGTGTGCAGATGGAGTTCCAGATACCCTCGCGCGGCATCATCGGCCTGCGCAGCAACGTGCTCACGGCATCGGGCGGCGAGGCCATCATGTCGCACCGCTTCCTGGAGTTCCAACCGTGGAAGGGCGACATAGAGCGCCGCACCAACGGCAGCCTCATCGCCATCGAGTCGGGCACGGCATACGCCTATGCAATCGACAAGCTGCAAGACCGTGGCCGCTTCTTCATATTCCCGCAAGAAGAAGTCTACGCAGGACAGGTCGTTGGCGAAAATGCAAAGGACAACGACATACCCGTCAACGTGACCAAGAGCAAGAAGCTCACCAACATGCGCGCCAGCGGCGCCGACGACAAGGCCCGCATCGTGCCCCCTGTGGTATTCAGCCTCGAAGAAGCTCTCGAGTATATTAAGGAAGACGAGTATGTAGAGGTAACACCCCACCATATACGCCTACGCAAAATCATACTCGACGAAACCGAGCGCAAACGCGCCAACCGCTAAAAACTATGACGCCCTTTACCCTCAACCTGCGTGGCCGGCTGGCAGAATATTCACGGCCGGTAGTAATGGGCGTGCTCAACGTTACCCCCGACTCGTTCTACAGCGGCTCGAGGGCGCAGACACACGCCGACATCACCAGGCGTGCCCGGCAGCTCGTGGCCGACGGTGCCGACATGCTCGATATCGGCGCCTACTCGTCGCGCCCGGGAGCCGACGACGTGTCGGCCGACGAAGAACTCCGCCGCCTCGAAGCCGGTCTGTCGGCCGTGCGCGAAGCCGTAGGTTACGACATCCCAGTTTCGGTCGACACCTTCCGCGCCGACGTGGCACGCAGGGCCGTCGAGTGGGGGGCCGACATAATCAACGACATATCAGGCGGACTACTCGACGAAGGCATGTTCGAGACCGTTGCCGACCTGCATGTGCCCTACATACTGATGCACATGCGCGGCACACCGGCAACCATGCAGACGATGACAGACTATACCGACGTGGTCGCCGACGTGATTGGCGAACTGTCGCACAAACTGTCGCGACTCGAAGAACTTGGCGTGGCCGACGTGATAATCGACCCGGGCTTCGGCTTTGCCAAAACTCTCGACCAAAACTACCGCCTGCTGTCGCAGCTCGACGCTTTCGCAATACTCGGGCGCCCGGTCCTTGCCGGCATGTCGCGCAAGTCGATGTTGACGCGGCTCCTGGGCATCGATGCCACCGAGGCACTGGTGCCGACGGCTATCGTAGGCGCCTTGGCCCTTGAGCGCGGAGCCGCCATATTGCGCGTGCACGACCCTCGCGAGGCCGCCCAGGCAATCGCCATCGTAGAAAAATTGAAGATAAAAGGTTAAAGACAAGAGCTCATCGAAACGGCTCATCAACCTTTATCCCCCTAACCTTTAACCTTAAAATAAATGCTCGACTTCGGTATAAAAGACGCCATAGACATACTGCTCTTCGCGGTACTGCTCTACTACATTTACCGGCTCATGAAGGAGTCGGGCACCATCAACATCTTCTACGGCGTACTGGCCTTCATCGTAGTGTGGGTGCTTGCATCTGAAATCTTCGACATGCGCCTCATCGGCACCATACTCGACAAGTTTATGGCCATAGGCCTGATAATCCTGGTCATACTGTTTCAGGAACCTATCAAACGCTTCCTCGTAGAGCTTGGCAGCCAGCGGCGATGGCGTTTTCTGAGCAAACTATTTCACCACCATAAAGAAGAAATCGACAACGAGGCACTGGCATGGGTAATGCCCATCGTCTATGCATGTATGAGCATGAGCAAGAGCAAGACCGGCGCACTGATAGTGGTAGAGCAGTCGGTGCCGCTCGACAATTACTCGGCCTCGGGCGACCGCATCGACGCCCTCATCAACACGCGCCTAATCGAGAACATATTCTTTAAAAATTCGCCACTCCACGACGGAGCCATGATAATCGCCCACGGCCGTATCGAGGCAGCAGGCTGCATCTTGCCCGTAAGCCACGACAGCGACGTGCCGCGCACGCTCGGCCTGCGCCACCGCTCGGCCCTCGGCATTGCCCAGGCCACCGACGCCCTGGCCATAGTAGTGAGCGAGGAAACCGGCAACATATCAATCGCCCACCGTGGCAAGCTCGCCACCCGGCTCAGCTCGACCGAACTCGAGCACCGCCTCAACACCATAGCAATCACGATGGTGAAGTAAAAAAATCCTAAGCAGGCAAAAAAAATGGCCCCAACCGATTGAATTACCGAAATTTTTCATTAATTTTGCGGTTGGAAAACCGGCAGAGGCCGGCAATGACTACATGACACATTAAACAACCCAATATTCAATCAAAAACTATGACTAAAATAGGTATCAATGGCTTTGGTCGTATCGGTCGCTTCGTCTTCCGTGCTTCTACAAAGCGTGACGACATCGAAGTAGTCGCTATCAACGACCTTCTTCCCGTAGACTACATGGCTTACATGCTCAAGTATGACACAATGCACGGCCAGTTCGAAGGCACTGTAGACTACGACATGGAAAAGAGCGAACTGATTGTAAACGGCAAGCATATCCGCGTAACCGCCTGCAAGAACCCCGCAGAAATCGGCTGGGGCGCAGTAGGTGCAGAATACGTAGTTGAATCTACCGGTCTCTTCCTTACCAAAGAAAAAGCTCAGGCCCACATCGAAGCCGGTGCTAAATACGTTGTTATGTCGGCTCCCTCGAAGGACGACACCCCCATGTTCGTATGCGGCGTGAACGCCGATACCTACGTCAAGGGCACACAGTTCGTATCTAACGCTTCTTGCACCACCAACTGCCTTGCTCCTATCGCCAAGGTCCTCAACGACAAATTCGGCATCGTTAACGGCCTTATGACCACCGTACACTCTACCACAGCTACCCAGAAGACCGTTGACGGTCCTTCTATGAAAGACTGGCGTGGTGGCCGTGCCGCTTCGGGCAACATCATCCCCTCGTCGACAGGTGCTGCCAAGGCTGTAGGCAAAGTTATCCCCGAACTCAACGGCAAACTTACAGGTATCTCTATGCGTGTCC
>VSPF01000078.1 GCA_009775195.1 Muribaculaceae bacterium | reverse complement strand
GCATTATCCTTCGGCAAGGATTTTGTTTGTGAGTCCCGAAATGAACGAGATAGATATGGCTCTCAATGTGCAACGATATTCTAAGTTTCAATATATCAACATCTTGTTTGTCGAAAGTGACTTCTCTGAAAACGACTCGTCACATAATCTCGTAGAAATAGAGTCGATTCTCGACCGGGGGTGGGATATCGTGGCCATAGACTCGTTTTATGAACTGCAGGGCATAATCAAAGAAGAGGAAAATATGCGCATGAAAGAGGCCGAAAACCGCCTCCTGGCCATGATAAAGCGTAATAATAAAGCTCAAAACCAAAGGCACGTAAACACGACTTTCCTTACCATACAGCAAGTTACGAAGTCGGGTAATTTTATTGGCTCTAATCGACTTAAACACAGTATCACCGCTATGATGGAGCTGCGCTTCGACAACCCTCGCAACGTATTCTCTGACCGCTATGTCGTTTTTTCCAAGCATCGCCGTGGCGATGTGGGTGTACGCCTGTACTACGACCTAAGTGCCACCGGCGACGTGCATTTCGATGAAGAACGTTTTGAGAAAGATGCCCGTATTAGAAAGATGCAAGTCGAGGTGGCAAATAATCTCCGACGCTATGCCGACCGTTTCGACGAATTATTTTCAAATCCACAAGATACAAATCCCCAGCAATGACACACTTCAGTTCGCAAGCCCGGAGGGTTGAGCAACAGCTTTTCCCTCACAAGATGGTGTCGCTCGGCGACCTACGCCAAATCGACGGGCCGCTGTTCGACCTCAACGGCATCGACCTCGTCTTCGAGCCGTCGGTAGTTGATTCGCTCAACCGCCAAATCGGCACCAGTCGCGGCCAGCTCGATATGGTTCGTAATGCCTCGGGCGACGTCGGCCAGGTAAATTTCCGCAACTTCCTGTCGGATGCCGTCTGTTTCGCCAAGAATAAGGACGTGGTGATAATAGCCTCTCCCCACACGCGGCATATTGTCAACGTGCTTATCCCTCAGCAAGAATTTATCCCTGCACGTGAGTTTTTCGATTTCGCAGAGTTGTTTATGGACGAGGCCGGATATGAGTTCGAAAAGATGGAGACCCGTGGTGGCGGCCAATTCGACGTCATGCTCTATATGCAGAGCCGCAATCCTACTGTAAGGCAGTTCGCCCCGGGCGAGGACACCATAACCGACGGGGCCTATCTGCGGTGGACAGGCGACCAAATCGAGCTTGGCAATTTCTATACGCGGCTTGTCTGTACTAACGGAGCCACCGACACGTTCACAAAGAAACAGACAAAGCTCCAGTCTTTCACACCTTCAGAAGTACATCGTATGATTGACCTGGCCAAAAGCCGCGAGTTGCCAAAAATCGGTTTTGAGACCTATGAGCGGAAGGCTCTCGAGGCCATGGATAGCCAGTGCTCACTTGCCGAGCTGCAGGGGCTGTCGTCGCGCCTGACCGGTCTGCGCATAGGTATGTCGCCCGAGACAGTCGATGCAGTCTTACCGACGCGCAAATATGAGGACTACTTCCGGGCGCGCGGTGTCGATATTAAGCGTCAGGGCAGGGTGGTGAAGACCGACCTCACGGTATGGGCCGTGTTCAACCTGCTCACTGCCTTTGCCACGCACACCGACATGTTCGTTCCTGAGGACGGGACGCGAAGTGCCATATTGCATACGGCTACCAGTTTTTTGCAGGCCGAGCGCGACATAAAGCATTATATCGAATATGAATGAGCACGCACCCTTTATCCGCTTTATAGCTAACGAAGACCATTATAACGAGGTGCTGTCGAGAGTGGCCGGCGTGCGTCGGTCGCTCTTGATTGGCACTGCCGACATCAAAGACCTACATGTGCGGCTCGCCGGCAGCACGACGCCATTCCTCGGCATCCTTGCCAATCTGCTTCGTCGTGGCGCGGAGGTCAGGCTTATCCATGCCAAAGAGCCGGGGCCGGCGTTCCGTGATGATTTCGACCGCTATCCGATTCTAAGAGCCGCACTTCTCCGGCGGCTCTGCCCGCGTGTCCACTTCAAAATAATCGTCTTCGATTTAGAGACTGCCTATATCGGCTCGGCCAACCTCACCGGGGCCGGTATGGGCATGAAAAATCCTGGGCGCCGCAACTTCGAAGCCGGTATCCTTACCAACGAGCCCTCGCTTGTCGATGCCGCCGTGAGGCTGTTCGACGGCGTGTGGCAAGGAGCGTATTGCCGTGCCTGTGGTCGGAAAGAATATTGCTTCGACCCAGTCAAACTTTAGGGTTCATATTTTTGTCAGATGCAATTATTTTTGTAATTTTGGCACAAAGATAATCCTAACCCAATATTACATACATGACACAGTTTAGTGCATCCGACCTTGACCAACTGTCGGCCAAAGGTATAAGCCGCGAGGCAGTCGAGAACCAGATTGACCGTTTCCGCACCGGTTTCCCGTATCTTACCATCGATTCTCCTTCGTCGGTAGGCAACGGCATCCTCCCAGTAGACGACGAGATGACCCGTGCCTGTCTCGACCGTTGGCAGCGTTTCCTCGACGACAATGGCGACGTGCTCAAGTTCGTGCCCGCCTCGGGTGCGGCCTCGCGCATGTTCAAGGCCCTCTTTGCCTTTGTCAATGGCCAGGACGATGTGCCCGCTCCCGGCAGCCCGGTGGCACAGCTTGTAGACCGCATCGGCGATTTCGCTTTCTACGGCCAGCTCAAAGATGCCGTTGAGCGTCTATATCATACCACGCCCCAGGAGCTTGTGGCCCAGGGCCGCTACAAAGAGCTTGTCGGTGCCATCATACTGCCCGACGGCCTCAACTACGGCGCACTGCCCAAGGCCCTGCTCACATTCCACCGCTATTACGACGGTGTGCGCACCGCCCTCGAGGAGCAGCTTGCCGAAGGTGCCCAGACTGCCGCTTCGAAAGACGGCGTGGTAAAACTGCACTTCACTGTATCGTCGAACCACCGCAAACTCTTCGAGGCAAAACTCGCCGAGGCCGTGCCCGCTATGGAGAAACGCTACGGCGTGCGCTACGACATCAGCCTGTCGGAGCAGAAGCCCAGCACCGACACCATCGCCGTTACCCCCGACAACGAGCTCTTCCGCGACGACGAGGGCAAACTCGTGTTCCGTCCCGGTGGTCATGGCGCCTTGATTGAGAACCTTACCGACATCAACGCCTCGGTGGTATTTATCAAGAATATCGACAATGTTGTCGGCGACTCGCACCGTGCCGACACCATACAATACAAGAAATTTATCGGCGGCCTGCTGCTGCTCGTCCGCGACCGCATCGAGCAGCTTATAGCCTCGCTGGCCGGTGCCCCGACCGAGGAAGTCGTTGCCGAGGCCACGAAGTTTGTAGAGCAAATCCTCTTCCTCCGCAGTAAAGACCTCGACCCGTCGCTCGACATCGCCGTGCGCCGCGACGAACTGCTCCGTATCCTCGACCGTCCTCTCCGCGTGTGCGGCATGGTGCGCAACGAGGGCGAACCCGGCGGCGGCCCCTACAACGCATGGTCGTCGGATGGTAAGACCATCGCTCCGCAAATCCTCGAGTCTACTCAGATAGACCTCTCTAAGCCCGAGAACGTAGAGATGATGAAGGGCGCCGGTTACTTCAACCCGGTAGACCTGGTATGTTACCTCAAGCATACTGACGGCACCAGCTACGACCTGGCCAAGTATGTCGACCCCGCCACAGGCTTTATCTCAGAGAAGTCTCTTGGTGGCCGCGAGCTGCGCGCCCTCGAGCTGCCCGGCCTTTGGAACGGTGCCATGAGCAACTGGAACACCGTCTTTGTCGAAGTGCCTGCCTCGACCTTCAACCCCGTCAAGACAGTCAACGACCTATTGCGCCCGGCGCATCAGTAATTCCTTTTTGTAAATCGCAAAGCGAATTACAAAATTGAGGTTTATAAGTTTATAGGTTTATAAGTTTATGATATATGCACAAATAGGTTCAAATCTAAAGGTTGCTTTATAAACTCATAAACATATAAACTTATAAACCCTTAATAAACACTAACATGACAGGAAAAATCATCATCATCGCCGCGCCCTCGGGGTGTGGCAAGTCTACCATAATCAACGCCCTCCTCGAGGGTGGCGACCTCAATCTCGGCTTCGCTGTCTCGGCTACTACGCGCCCTCCGCGCGAGGGTGAGCGCGACGGCGTCAACTACTATTTCATGACCGAGGAGCAATTTCGCGACCACATCACCGAGGGTGACTTCGTGGAGTTCGAAGAGGTATATCCGGGCCGCTTCTACGGCACCTTGCGCAGCGAGGTGGAGCGGATTACCAGTGCCGGGCACAACATCATCCTCGACCTCGATGTCAACGGCGCCCTCGGCGTGAAGCAGCTCTACGGCGACCGTGCCATGACGGTCTTTATCGCCCCTCCGAGCCTCGACGAACTGCGCCGGCGCCTCGAGTTCCGTGGCACCGAGTCGGCCGAGGTGATTGATGTGCGCGTCGACCGTGCGGCTTACGAGATGTCGCGTGCGGCCGAGTTCGACAAATGCGTGGTCAACGACCGCCTCGACCAGGCCGTGACCCAGACCCACAACCTCATAGAGGCATTTGCCCGATAAGGCCATGGCGACGCAGACAATAGGAATTTTCGGTGGCTCGTTCAACCCGGTTCATATCGGCCACATGATGTTGGCCTCGTACCTGACCCAGTGGGGCTACGTCGACGAGGTGTGGCTCACGCTGTCGCCGCTCAATCCTCTCAAGGATGCCGCCGAGCTGCTGCCTGATATCAAGCGTCTTGCCATGCTCTCAATCGCGGCAAAGGGTGCCGAAGCCATAGACATTTGCGATATCGAGCTGTCGATGCCCAAGCCCTCCTATACTATCGACACCCTGCGTGTGCTGGCCGAGCGTTACCCCGAATATCGCTTCAAGCTGATTATCGGCAGCGACAACTGGCAGATTTTCGACCGCTGGCGCTCGGCCCAGCAAATCCTCGACGACTTTGGCGTGCTCGTGTATCTGCGGCCGGGCTACCCTGTCGACAAGCGCCACATCGACGGCATGGAGGTTGTCGACGCGCCGATGGCCCACGTGTCGAGCACATTCATACGCCAGGCTATAGCCAAAGGACGCAACATGAACTATTTCCTCCCTGCCGGGGTTTATAAATACATTTTAGACAATAAACTATACAGGAAATAATATGGAGAAGAACGCTCTTGGCACCACGGGCTTGCAGCTCGCCGCCCTCGCCGTAGGGTATGTGCGCGTGGTGGCGTCGGCAGCATCGGCGGTGCCTCAAGATTTTTTATACAATATATTGCGGCTCTTGCCGGCATTGTATGGCAACCTGCTCGAACTCAAGCCTTACGGCGAAGATGCCGGTGCCACCGACTACGACAATTACGATACCGGCGCCATACTGCCCCAGGTTACAGAGGAGCAATATGTGGCAGTATCGTCGGCCGTTGCGGCACTCCTCGGCCAATACGACACCTACCTCGACACCCCGGCCGAGGATATGCGCTATAGCGACACCCCCGTGGCCGCGTCGCTGTCGGAGCAGCTTGCCGACATCTACCAGACCATGGCCGACTTTGCCACCACCGTGGCCGATGCTCCTGCCGAGGCCGTGCCCGACGTGCTGGCCGACATGAAATATAGGTTCCACGCCTATCTGGCCGACACCATCTGCGTGGCCCAGCGCGTAGCAAACGTTATTTACCAATCTAAAGCCCTATTATCAGAATGAACCACATAACGGACCTTTGCAATTTCCTCGATTTGTCGCCTGTCAATTTCTGGGCCGTCGAGACAGTGCGTCAGCGTCTCGAGACAGCCGGTTTCAGGCAGCTCGACATGCGCGACGAATGGGTGCTCACCCCCGGCGACAAACGCTATGTCGTGCAGAACGGCTCGGCAATCTTTGCCTTCGTTGTCGGCTCGGACGATGCCGCCTCGGGTTTCAATATCATTGCCGCCCATAGCGACTCGCCCGGTTTCCGCATCAAGCCACGCTGCGAGATGGCCTGCGAGGGAATGGTGAAACTCAATACCGAGGTCTACGGAGGCCCGATACTCTATACATGGTTCGACCGTCCGCTGTCAATCGCCGGTCGTGTGGCCCTGCGCGGCGACGACCCCCTGCGCCCCCGTATGCGGCTGCTGCGTTTCGACGACCCCCTGCTGGTAATACCGCACCTGGCAATACATTTCAACCGCCAGGTCAACGAGGGCAACCCCCTGTCGAAACAGCGCGACATGCTGCCCGTAATGGCTCTGAATTGCGACAACCCCGGCGGTATGCTGCGCCGGCTTGTTGCCGAAAATGCCGGTGTAGACATCGACGACATACTCGACTACGACCTGTCGCTCTATACATGTCAGAAAGCCGGGGTCGTCGGCCTTGAGGGCGAGATGCTGTGCTCGGGCCGTATCGACGACCTGAGCATGGTACATGCCGGCATGACGGCCATGCTCGACACGTGCGACAAAGAGTCGGCTGCTACACGTGTGCTTGCAGTCTTCGACAACGAGGAGACCGGCTCGGGCACCAAGCAGGGCGCCGGGTCGCCCATCCTCGAGCACATATTGCGCCGCGTGGTCATGGCCAGGGGCGGTGCCGAGAGCGACTACATGCGCGCCGTGGCGGCTTCGTTTATGATTTCTGCCGACAATGCCCACGGCCTGCACCCCAACTATGTAGACAAGTACGACCCGACAAACCATCCGCATCTCGGCGGTGGCCCGTGCATCAAGGTCAATGCCAACTGCAAGTATATGACCGATGCCGACTCGGCCGCAGTCTTCCGCGCCATTTGTCAGCGGGCCGGAGTGCCGTGCCAGACCTTTGTC
Source organism: Muribaculaceae bacterium (assembly GCA_009775195.1). Lineage (GTDB taxonomy): Bacteria > Bacteroidota > Bacteroidia > Bacteroidales > Muribaculaceae > CAG-873. The sequence continues at coordinate 6,728 of VSPF01000078.1, read as the reverse complement.
AACCACAGCGACGTGGCCGGAGGCTCGACCCTGGGAAACATACTCACCTCGCAAATCCCACTGCGCGGTGTCGACATGGGCGCACCCGTGTGGGCCATGCACAGTGCGTGCGAGACAGCGTCGACCGCCGACCACATATATACTATCCGCGCCTTTACCGAGTTCTTCTCACTTAAATGAATTATCTCGACGGCCTCAACCAGGGACAGCTCGACTCGGTGCGCACCACCGAGGGGCCGGTGCGCGTGCTTGCCGGGGCAGGTACGGGCAAGACCCGTGCCCTGACGGCGCGTTACTGCTATCTTGCCGACCTGCTGGGCATAGACCCCGGGTCGGTGTTGTGCGTGACCTTTACCAACAAGGCCGCCGCCGAGATGAAGCAGCGCATACGCGCCCTGCTCGGAGACTTCGACATGGCGTATATATGCACCTTCCACTCCTTCTGCGTGCGTATGCTCAAAGAGGATATACACGTGCTCAACTACCCGGCCAACTTCGTGCTGCTCGACGAGGAAGACCAGTGCACCGTGCTGCAAAAGGTCTATTCCGACATGGGCCTGACTCTCAAGGAGCTGCCCATACGCCGCGCCGTAGACTATATAGGTAAGCGCAAGGGTGCCGCCGATTATGTGCCCGTCATAGAGAAGATGAGCAATGCCGAGCCTCCTGCGATGAGCGATGTGGGGGCTGCCGACCGTCTGCCCGAAATCTACATGCGCTATCTCTACGAGCAGAAGAAGACCTATGCCATCGACTTCGACGACGTAATAGTCTTCGCCCACCACATATTGGTCAACTATCCCGACATACGCCACAAATGGCAGCAGAGGATGCAATATGTGATGGTCGACGAGTTCCAGGACGTGAGCAACCCGCAGTATGAAATCGCAAGGCTGCTTGCCGGCGAGCACCGCAACCTGTTTATCGTCGGCGACCCCGACCAGACCATCTATACCTGGCGCGGTGCCGACGTAAACCTCATCCTCGATTTCGACAAGCTCTACGAGGATGCTACGACCATCGTCCTCTCCGACAATTACCGCAGCACGCCCCAGATACTGGCCGCGTCGAACAGCCTGATTTCGTGCAACACCTGCCGCTACCCCAAGGCATTGAAGCCACTCGGTGTGCCCGGTGCGAAACCAAAGATGTACCACGCCAAAAACGAGAAAGACGAGGCGGCGTGGATTGCCAAGACCATAGCAGGGCTCGTAAAAGACGGCCATGAGCCGGCCGGGATAGCCATACTCTACCGCGCCCATCATGTGTCGCGCCCGATTGAAGATGCCTTGGTAAAGAACGAAATACAGTATGTAATTTTCAGCGGCACAGCCTTCTACCAGCGGCGCGAGGTCAAAGACGTGCTGGCCTACCTGCGTATGCTCGTCACCGCCGACGACTTGGCCTTTATGCGCACCTACAACACCCCCTCGCGCGGCATAGGGCGCAAGAAGCTCGACATGCTCCGCGCACGTGCGCAGGACGAGGGCATCTCGCTCTACGAGGCCCTGGTGTCGATGCTCGACACGCCCGAGATGAAGCGCACCGGCGCCGCAAAATATGTAGAGACCATAGAGTCGTGCCGCCGGCTTGTCGACACCATGCCCCTCGGCGACCTGTTGCAGCGCGTGCTCGACTCGTGCGGTTACGAGGAGATGCTTCGCGGTCTTAGTGAGTGGGAACGTCTCGACAACCTTGCCGAGCTGAAACGCGCCATCGACGAGGCCGGCCATGACGACGATGCCTCACTCGAGTCGTTCCTTACCCGTGTGGCCCTAATATCCAACATGGACAGGCACACCGACAACGATAACGCCGTGCGCATGATGACGGTGCATACCGCCAAGGGCATGGAGTTCGACACGGTGTTTGTCTGCGGCCTTAGCGAGGGCCTGTTCCCGTCGAAGCGCAGCATAGGCCCCGACGATATCGAGGAGGAGCGTCGCCTTGCCTACGTGGCCCTGACGAGGGCGAAACGGAGTCTGTACCTTTCCGACAGCGAGGGCTTTGCCCACGACCGTTCGGCAAAGGTGCCTTCGCGCTTTATCTACGAGATGGGCCTCGACAACCTCACCCTCGAGCGTCCCCTGCCGTCGCAGCCGCAGATGCCTCAGCCAATGGCCGGTGCCGGTGACAAACCGGGCTTCGCTGTCGGCAGCAGGGTAGAGCACCCCGTCTTCGGCAAGGGCACGATAGTAGACAACGATACCGCGCGGCAGAACTATACTATAAAATTCGACTCCCTCGGCACGACGCGCACCCTGCGCTACGGCGCGCCACTCGACTTAGTGAAAGAATGAACAAGACTCTCTATATAAGCGACCTCGACGGCACCCTGCTTGGCACCGACAGCCGCATATCGGCCGGGTCGTCGCGGATAATCAACGAACTTACCGACCTCGGAGCAATGATTACTGTGGCTACGGCGCGTACCCCGGCCACCGTCGTGCCGCTGCTGGCGCAGACTCATACCACGCCCCCGGCCGTGGTGATGACGGGTTGTGCCTACTGGCTGCGCGACGAGTGCCGCTTCCGTCAGCCCCATTTCCTGTCAGAGACCGAGGTAAGGAATGCCTTGCAGTTTTGTCTCCGCCATGATGTACACCCCTTTGTCTATGTCATGTCGGAAGACCGGGCCACGCTCGATGTCTATCATGCCGCCTCGCGCCTCAACAAGGCCGAGGAGAGCTTCTATCTCGAGCGTTGCAACCTTGTCCTGAAGCGTTTCCATCTCGGCACCCCGGCTCCGCCGAGGGCGGCCCACAATACCATGCTGCTCTTTGCCATGGGCGACGAGGAGCCTATCCGTGCTGCCGCCGAGGCTTTTACAGCTACTACTGATTGCTCGGTGTGCTGCTATCCCGACGTGTTCAATCATCACACGTGGAATTTGGAAATTTTCCCACAGGGCATCAGCAAGGCCAGTGCCGTGCTCAGGCTCAAGGAAGAGCTCGGTGCCGACCGCCTCGTAGTGTTCGGCGACAGCCTCAACGACCTGCCCATGCTTGCCGTGGCCGATGTGGCCGTGGCCGTGGCCAATGCCCTGCCCGAGGTTCGCGAAGCCGCCGATATAGTAATCGAGCCGAACTACACCGACTCCGTAGCCCGCTTCATCGCCTCGGATTTCGACAGGTAGCCTCAAACATTACGTGCCCGGTATTTGTTGCATAGTTAAATATGCAACATTATGCCTATGTCCCGTAACATCACATTATTCTTATTATTGCTGCTGTGTGTGCCGTCGTTTGTGGGCGCACGTACACTTAACGACGATTATGTCGATTCGGTCTCTCGGTCTAACAAGCTGGTATTTATCGACGGCCGGCCTGTCGACAGGGTGGAACTGAACCTTTATACCGACTCTATCCGCAGCCGTATAGCGGCATTCTATTACGACCAGTTCCATCATTTCATGGACCCCGGTGCGCCATATTTCCTCTTTTTGAGCAAGGACTCTAAACTTGCCATGGGTATCGGCGGAGCTGTGCGTATGCGCGCCTATTATGACTGGGGTGGCGCGATGCCGTCGCCGGGGTTTGCACCGGCGCTCATACCAATCCCTGCCGACCCTGCGAATATGAAGCATTTCGGCACAACGCCTGCCGGTACATGCCTTTTCTTCAGGGTATTGGGCCAGAATAAGACGCTTGGCGAATACCAACTCTATATCGAGGCTGATTTTACCGGCTATCAGTCGCGCGACTTTCGCCTGAAAAAGGCATACGCCATCATCAACGACTTCACCGTGGGCTATGCCCCGTCTACCTTTTCCGACCCTGCAGCGGTGCCGCCGACAGTCGATGCACAGGGCCCGGCAAACAAGATGACTCCGACCTCGGTGCTTGTCCGCTATATGCCGGTGGTAAAGGATAAGTGGTATTTTGCCGTGTCGGCCGAGACACCCGAAACCAGTATCGGTGCCGACGGCAGCGACACACGCACGGTGAGCAACTGGCTGCCCGACTTCGCCGCCTTTGCCCAATACCAGTGGGCGCAGGGCCAGCATATACGCCTGTCGGGCATCGTGCGCACACTGTCGTATCGCGACATGCTGCAGGGGCGCAATCACGACAAGGCCGGGTGGGCCGTGCAGCTCAGCGGGGTCGGAAGTCCTCACCGTGCGATGACGGTTTTTGCCACGGCGAACTACGGCCACGGCTATGCCAGCCTCGGCGGCGACCTGATGATGGGTGCCTACGATTTGGTGGGCGACCCCTCGCTGCCCGGCAGGCTCTATGCCCCGGCTTCGTATGGCTGGTGCCTCGGTTTCAAGTATAATTTCACGCCCATGCTGTTTGCAAGCCTCTCGGTGAGTCAGACGCGCTACCTGCCTTCGCACCGGGTCAGCCCCGACGAGTATAAATATGGCATGGCCTCGGCGGTCAACGTATTCTGGAACATGACGCCGCGTATGCAGGTCGGTGCGGAATACGACTTTGGTTATCGTCGCAACTTCGGCGGTGCACACCGCTCTGCCCGGCGCGTCGGTGCAATGTGCATGTTCTCGTTTTAGTGTTCGCCATGTTCGGTATGTTCATCTTTGTTCACTCACAGGGTAAATGAACAAACTGAACAAACTGAACAGACTGAACAGGCGTGAACACTCTGAACACAGTGTTCACGCTATTATTCGACGGTTCTCTACGATACCGTAGAATTGCTTCGACCATATATATAATATTGTATATCAATAATATATATTATATTAATATATATTATAAGTCGAGGCTGTTGCTGGTGGGCGCAGATATTGCCCGACCATTATTTGTTCACTATGTTCAGTCTTGTTCGGAATGTTCGCTTTGTTCGCTTTGTTCACATTGTTCAACTCGTCGGTTAAATGAACAAGCTGAACAAGCCGAACACACCGAACAATACCGAAAATTTAATGCATTTATAGGAGCTTGGACCTCCGGGACAAGCCATTCGCGAGACGGTACTAATTGTTTAAACATGAGTAGTCTAAAACCAAATGTAATGTCTATGCGATGGCTCGCCCCGGAGGTTCGAGCTCCTATCGTAGATACCCCTGTAATTCCTAAAACCTTTACTTCATGTGTCGGAGCATGGCCTGGCCGACGGCTTCGTTGAGGTCGGCAGGGTAGCGCACGTCGGCATATACCTGTGCAAGGGTCTTCTTGCCGTTGAGGCTGATAAATCCGGCCGACTCGGGCAGCGACTCCTTTTCGTGATAGTACTCGTCGATTTGGCCGGGAGTATAGTCGCTGAACGTCTCGCTGTGCATTATGGCTTCGACCGGTAGCCTGTCGGACGGTGCCGGCACATCACCGGCAGGGTAGCCCATGGCTATGCCGACCACCGGTATTACTCCCGTTGGCAGCCCGAGCACTTTGCAGAAATCATCGACATTATATGTAGCCGTGCCCAGGTAGCAGCAGCCTATTCCGTCGAGCTCGGCGATGGTGACAATCTGCTGGGCGAAAATGGCTGCGTCGGTCAGAGCCGACAGCCTGCCGCCGAAATTGTTGAGTCCGCTCTCGGCGTCACGAGCCTTGCACCAGGTGTCGAAGCGGCGCGTGTCGGCGCAGACAGTGAGCAGCACGTCGGCCCCGACAGCCGCAGGCTGATTGTAGTGCAGGGCGGCAAGTTCTTTTTTCAGGTCCTCGCCCCGGGTTACCACTACGCTGTAGAGCTGCATGTTGCCCGTGTTGGGGGCATGAGAGGCAAGCTCGATGATGCCGCGCAGTGTCTCGTCGGAAATGTGTAGGCTGCGGTCGAAAATCCGTACCGTGGCACGATGTGAGAAATACTGGTCGGTGTTATTGGTCATTTTCGTCACTTATGCGTTTTAGTGTCATTATTTCCTTGCCTTTGGCATCGAGCAGCAGCACGGTGTTTTCTTTCTTGCCGGCGATGGCCGATGCAGCCTGTTCGAGCCCGACCATGATGCGTCGTTCCTGGTCGGCCTTGGGGCACGCCATGCGCGTGAGACCCATCTTAGAGAAGTCTACGGCATTGCTGCGGCCCGGGTCGATATATAGTTCGCCGTTGAAGTAGTTGCAGCCGGTGTTGCCGTGTACCTTTAGCTCGGCAACGTCGATAAATATATTTGCTTCCTCGTCAGAGATTTTCTTTCCGTCGGCCGATGTTATGGCCCAGTTGCCGTTGAGGAACTCCATATTGTGGCGTCGGTATGTCACAAGCGTCTTGCCCTTGCTGTCTTTGAAGTAGAGGTATGTGTCCTGCCCTATGCGGCGGCAGTCGATGGCATAGTGCGTGCCGTCGGCTATAATAGCTGCGATAGATGGGGCATAGTCTACCTCGGGGCAGTATTTCATCGTCGACAGCACGTGGTCGAATGTCATGTCGCCGTTGCTGCGTATGGTGTAGTCGCCATTGAGTATGTTGCAGCCGTCGGAGGCATAGAAACGGCCGCCGTTGTCGAAGTGTATATAGGGCTGCTCGTCTTCGGCGTTGACCTGTCGGTCACCGACCGATACGAGTGTCCAGCGACCGCCGGTCAGTTGGTCGGCAGTAGGCATCTTGCCGAGTTTCTTGCCATTGCCCTCGGGGGCCTCAAGCGACGAGGTGCTGCCTTTTTTCTTATCTATATTTATTGTCTGCACGTCGGGGGCGCTGCCGCTGTTCTTTTTGAATATCGAGCACGAGGCAAGCATCAAGGTTGCCGTCGCGATACAAAGTATTGATTGTAAATGTTTCATGTTGTTGATGTTTTACAAAGAAAACGCGCTGATACGCTATAATGT
>VSPF01000077.1 GCA_009775195.1 Muribaculaceae bacterium | reverse complement strand
GGTTCTTTGTAAAGTTACAAAATATCTATAGCATTGGCAAACAACCAGTTGAATATTTACTGAATATCCCTAATTAAATATGATTTATGTCAAATCAATAACTAATTTTCTTGAAGATAAAGATGCTTTTTCAAATTTTATTAGTAACTTTGCATCAGAAAATCGGGCCAAAGAGTTGGCTCATTACATCTGAAAAGGTGTTATTTGAATTATCTTCTTTTAGTAAATTCTCGCAAAATTCGCTAATAGATAGTAAGATAAACGCAGATAACGCCTACATCGGTAGCATATACCTACCCCTATCGGGGTATCTATATAGCTTCTCGGTGTGGGTTTGCTTTATATCCACTATCTATGGCGATGCGAGAAGCCTACTAAAAGGGATATGCAAAGTACAATCCCACACCTTTTCTATATCTAATAGTTAAAGGTTTCATCGGGATTGTGAGCCACCAAACACAAAGCAATGAAAAAGATGCTTCTAATGGCTGGGCTGCTTGTATGCTCTTTTGCAGCCTTCGCTACCGAATCATCGCAATATGATGATTCAAAACTGCTTGCACAAAACACCAGCCGTGTTCAGATTGTAACGGCTTACTATGTGGATGGCAATCAGTTATGTCGTATCATCCTCAGAGTCGAAGGCAGCTATGTCACTGGCTACACTTCTGGCAAAAACTATTTAGGTAAATATGAATTTACCTTTGTTCCTAATGCCAGCATCCGCAGTACTAATGATACAATGGATGGACAGTTAGCACGTGAGTATAGTAATACCGCCACTCTTAATATTGGAGGAAGAAGCTTGAAAGTGTATTTCTAATCATCTAAATGAAGAAATCTCTTCTTTCAATACTTCTAATATTCACTTATTTAGTTTCTTTCGCTCAGAGCCAAATAACAGGAATCTGGGGAATTGACTTCAATTCCTCTATGAATACTGTTACACAGAAGCTAATTTCTCGTGGTATTAGTAGTTCTGACATCCTGAAATCTCCCACGAACATCGAGCTAAACAGTCCAGTAAGATTTGCGTCTGAAAACTTTGATGGTTGTTGTTTCTTCTTTGACAAAAACCAATTCAAAATGGTTATGTTCAATAAAGCAATTCAATATGAAAATGCTTTTACAACACATTTAACTTATAAGCAAGCAGAACAGTGGTTAGCTAATAATCGCTATAAGGTCAATCAAGTTCTTTCCTCGCTTAAATCTGATTTGGTTGCAAAGTATGGCACTCCACACTTAGATAGAGAAGACCGCATACTTTGGAAATCATCAAACGGCAACATAATAGAAATTGAAATAAAGAAGGCACTTGACGCAAATTCTGAACTTGGAATGCCTGAAATGTATAATGAATATGGTGCTATCCCACAATTCACCATAACTGTTGTAATCGTTCAACCGCAGAAGAGTCTTTAAGCGTCTTAGAAATTTAAGCACACATTATAATGCGTGCTTAAAGTTATTATCTATAAAAGGCCTCGGAGAATGCAAACAGCCATAATCGGTACATTTGCATCCCTCGAGGTCTTTTTACCATAATATGTAACCAGAGGTTAATAGGACACCAAGAATGGCGATTATTAGTAAAATTTCCACAACCTGTATCGCAAAACGCTACACCCCACGCCTAACTTTGCAACATCAATGAGCCGACTCTAAGCGAGTATTACGTGGCTTGCTGCCTTGTCAATATGATACACAATGGTAGCGAGATGGAAGCATTGTTGCACATGTACACAAAACAAATTTAGAATTGTGAACCAACTTGAACCAAAAAATAATTTTTTAAATATTTCCTATTGGATAACTTTGCAAGGCCGGATATATTTGAACCAACTCCGGCTTATCATAGAAATATAATCAAAACTAAACCATGAAACAGATAGTATTTCAACCCAAAGAAGAAATCGACCTCAACGACCGCCTGGTCAACCTCTATGGTTCGAAACTCGTAGGTCTGTACACCGACCTCGAGCCCCTGTTCGAGCGCGAGGGCAATATAAAGCCTTCACTTCCACTCTTGTTATGGCTTCTTGACGACGAAGCATACAAAAAAGCCGATGTCAAAGTTATGATATTCGGAAGAGAGACCAACAACTGGAATGACGCAAGACGCTCGAACCTACCAAACGGCACATACAATTTCGGCCTGGAGACAAGCGACGACATTCTCGGTGAAATCATGGGTAAACATGATAGCGAGGACGAGATATACGGTATTTGCGACACCTACGAAAGCTACTGCGCAGCAACCGCTGCCGGCGTAACCGACGCAGAAGTCAAACCAACACAGTTTACCAGACGGTTTAACCAACTTGTCGAAAAACTGAAACAATCAATGCCCGGCAAAAAAGTGGAGGTCGTATGGAACAACATCCATAAGATTGGTAAAGGATGTGCCGGCAGCGGTAATTGCTGCGGAGAACCGACGGCTGAAATCAGAGAGATTGTCAAGAGAAGATTTAACGTCGTACCCGACGAGGTTGAAATTCTTCGTCCTGACATAGTAATATTCCTGACAGGCAGCCAGGCCGACAATGCTATCATGCAGACTTTCGATGTAGACAAAGATGCCTTCGAAGCGGTTCGCCCCGACATGTTCATACACCGCGTCAACCTGCCCGGCGTAAAATATGCAGCACGAACCATACATCCCTCACGCAAAGGCGACAAAGAGATTGAGGAGTATTTCGACACACTGATAGCCGATATCAAAAAACACATGTAAGCTATCGGGCAAATGCGATAAACATCGCCGCTTTGTATCGAAGCGAGAGCTGTCCACGGCTGTCCACTGTCCACGGCAAACGAGGGTGTGGACAGCGTGGACAGCGTGGACAGCTTATTTCTTTGAATGTCAACCGGCCTTCATCACTTTGAATACCAAGGATTTCGACACGCCCAACTGCTCGGCGATTTTACGGACAGACAAACCTTCTTCAGACAAAGCCGACACACGTTCCTTTAGGTTTGCCTCATTACTATCGACAGGCGCAAGCAAGTCACACTCGCGGCCATAGCCTATGTGCATAAGCGACACATAGTCACCTTCTTTTACCAGCCACGCCGTGATTACATGGTCTTCGCCATACTCCATCTCGCTGCTGCGCACCTTGATTTGCTTGATATATCGACCGGCGGGACGGTCGGTCTGCGTGGCACCGATGGCAAACATCGAGTCCATGAAGTTGGCTATGCGCTTCGAACCGGCCAGCGAGTTCTGAGTGAGCTTTGAGGCCGTGTTGCGCTTCGGAGTGTGCGCCAAGACCAATATAGACAAGCCCTTGCGGCGTTTGAGGTCTATCAGCATCTGCATCAGCTCGCCGGCAGCATCGCCACTCTCGGCGCGGTTGCATATCCACGTGATATTGTCGATGATTATCACCCTCGCCCCGGAGATGTCGACAGCATCAGATATATGTGATATAATAGAGTGAATGTTTGAGAGGTCGACGTAGACCGGCGAGAGCTCGACTCGAAGAAGGTTGTCGTTGAAGTCATGCATATCCCCCGTCTCGGCATCGGTATAGCGCAACTGGAACTGCTTGTCGGTCATCTCGAAGTCGAAATAGAGCACTTTCTGCTCCTGCGACACATGCTCGGCGATTTGGACGGCGTAGATACTCTTGCCCATATTGGTATCGGCGAAGAGACAGGCAACCTCGTTTTCATACCACAGGCTGAGCCACAAACTCTTGGGGTTGGGACGGTTGGCAGCTTCTGCCATCCATTGTTTGGCCGGGCGGATGTCGAAGGCTCTCGACAATTTTGCGATTTTCGCACCCGTCATGTTGTCCTCGTTGTTGGCATCGTTCATTTCGTTCATGGTGTTGAAGTGTTTGGAGTTTTATTAAGTTGATTTTGTGACTCTTTATGTGTCACGTTGCAAAGTTACGATGCGTCGAAAAGCATTTATCCGCCGTTTTTCAACAATGTTGATTTTTTGATTTCGAGGTCTGCGTGTCCACGAAGCACCGCCCGTGGACAGCGTGGACAGCGTGGACAGTGTGGACAGTCGAGTAAGCCGAAGCTCGGAAGTGGGATAGATTTCTTTTACAAAGGTAGGGGATGGGTGCGATGTTATAAAATTGTCGCAATTACCGTAAAAAAAGCTAAAAAATGCAAGCAGGGGAAGTGGGTTGGTGGATATGTCGGAAATTTTTCGTAATTTTGCGGTGTTAATTGTATCACAAACAAGCTCTCCCCTCAACCGACCCGAGAATGGACGTTAAAAAAGTGCTTTACATCTCGCAAGAGATTGACCCCTACCTACCCTCGACACCCATGGGTGTTTTCGGCCGCGAACTGACACAGGGCCTACAGGAAAAAGGCGCCGAAGTGCGCACCTTCATGCCAAAATTCGGAGCGATAAACGAGCGTCGCAACCAACTCCACGAGGTTATCCGCCTGTCGGGTCTCAACATATCAATCGACGATACCGACCATCCACTCATAATCAAGGTTGCCACGCTGCAGCCCACCCGGCTACAGGTATATTTTATAGATAACGACGATTACTTCTTCCACCACGTTTCGGGGCAGCCTCTCGAGGTTGACAGCGACGCCGCCAACAACGACGAGCGCAGCATCTTCTTTGTCCGTGGCGTCGTAGAGACCGTGAAGAAACTTCGCTGGGACCCCGAAATAGTACACTGCACGGGCTGGATTACGGCCATGGTGCCTTTCTATCTGAAAGATTTCTATGGCGACGACCCTACCTTCAGGACAAGCAAGGTGGTATATTCGCTCTACAACCAGCCGTTTGAGGGCGAACTCGACAGTCGCCTCGTCGAAAAGCTCACGCAGCAGGGCTTCACGGCCAAGCAGCTCAAAGAGTTTGCCGACGCCGAAGGCCATATCGACTATATCAAGCTCAACAAGATTGCCATAGACTTTGCCGACGCTGTTGTCGACAGCACCGCCGACACCCCGGCAGAACTCGTCGAATATGCCAAGGCAAGCGGCAAGCCCTTCCTGCCCTACGAGCAGGCAAAAGAAGGCCCCGCCGCATACTACGAATTTTACAAAACACTCTGACACAGCTTACTGCAATATCATCACATGAAATTCCGCAGTCTACATATCCTCCCCGTCGTTGCAGCCATGACAATTGCCGTGATAGCCTGTGACGACGAAACCTCACCCATCGGCGGCTCACTGACAGGCGATTCGGTCGAAATCATCATCGACTCGTCGTTTACGGTCAGCGGCACGACACACCGAGTGTCTGCCATCAGCCCCAGGACTACCGAGCAGCTAATAGGCAGCATCACCATACCCGGCTACGGCACACTGTCGAGCGAGGTGGTAACGCAGTTCCTGCCCTCTACCCTGCTCGACACCGCCAATTTCAGTGCCAACAACCTCGACTCCATGGCGCTGACCCTTAGCTATCTCCCCACCGATTTTATAGGCGACTCGGTAGCCCCCTTAGGCATCACGGCCTACCCCCTGACCCAGTTGCTACCCAAAGACATATCGAGCGACTTCGACCCGGCAGGATATTACAACCCGACCCCGCTGGGCAGCGCAATCTACAATGCCTCGACCATCGACGACCCAACAACCGCCAAGCAGGGCTACCGCACAGTCGACATCAAGCTGCCCGTAGAATTAGGCAAGAGGATATTTAACGACTTCATAGAAAATCCTGAAAACTTTGCCAACGGCCAGGTATTTTCGAAAAACGTCTTCCCGGGCGTATATCTCAAAAACTCGTTTGGCAGTGGCCGACTGACCGTTGTCAAATCTACCGGCCTGGGCTTCTACTTCACCAAGATAACCGAAGGCGAGGGCGACGAGAAAAACGACACCACCACGGCCCAACACCAGTATATGCTCGTAACCCCCGAGGTTATCAGCAACAACGACCTTACTTACCGCATGGATGCCGGCCTTGAGGCGAAACTCGCCGCCGGCGAAGACATACTCGTTGCACCGGCCGGCACAGAGACCGAGTTCGTATTCCCGATTAAAGATATTATCGCCAGCTATAAAAAGCAAAGCGGCAGCCAGGCCGTGGTCAACGGTCTGACGATGAGCATACCCGTCGACAGCCTCGTATCCGGCGTGACACCTCCCCCCTACGTGCTGATGGTACTCAAGAAAGACCGCGACGAATTTTTCGCGCAAAACAAGCTGCCTAATAACATCACATCATTCTATGCCCAATATAGCAGTGCGACGGGCCGATATGTTTTCTCATCGCTACGCGCATATATGATGGAAATGCTTACCCGCGACGAAATCAAAGAAGAAGACTACACCTTCGACCTCATACCGGTGCAGGTAAACTTCGAGCAGCTCGTCAACAACAGCTATTATGGCCAGACACAGTATATCGAATCGGAAGTACAGCCCTACCTTACCTCTCCGGCCGTGGGCCAGTTGCATCTCGACAAAGCCAAGATACAGCTAACGTTCAGCCGCCTAAGTGCCAACCAGTAAGCGTATAGCTTAATGGCAATAACTCAGAAACATATCCACATCATGCGAGTGACGGCTATTGTCGTCACTATGCTTTTGTTATGGCTACCGTCGGCTGCGCAGCGACTAATCGAAAACCCGAGCCTCACGTCGCACGGGTCGATGTCGACCACCCCGTCGAGCCGCAAGCCGGTGATAGCGCCATCGTATAGCTGGCGGCTGCTTTCGCCACTTGGGCTCCGCGAACCGGCACCGTTGGATACCCTGCCGCTCAACTACTACCGGCAGTCGGTGCCGTCGATGGTATCGTCGGCCTATGCCACCACAGGCAACCTTGGCGGCGAAGGCATGAACATGATATTTGACGAGCGGCCACCGATGAGCGACTTCTTCTTCCGCGACGGCCTGTCGCACTGGCTGCCTTCGCACGACAAGATACGGTATTACAACACCCGCATACCTATGACGTTGCTGAGCTATATCACCTCGGGCGGCCGCGAAACATCGCAGGAACGGCTCAGCGGCACCTTCTCGGGCAACATCAACGCAAAGGCTCAGGTAGGCGCAATGCTCGACTACCTCTACTCAAAAGGCAGCTATGCCAACCAGGCCGTCAAAAACCTATCGTGGGGTTTCTCGGGTTCGTACCTGGGCGACCGCTACGAAATGCAGGCATACTACTACCACTACAACTCGGTCAACAAGGAAAACGGCGGCATCACCGACATGCTCTATATCACCGACCCGGCCGAGCTGCAGGGCGGCGTGGCATCGATAGACCCCAAATCTATCCCGACCAACCTCTCTGACGCGCACACGCGAGTATCGGGCGAAGAGTTCTATATAAATAATAGGTATAAAGTTGGCTATTGGCACGAGGAACAAATCGACGACACAACTACCCACCGCACCTATATACCGGTGTCGTCGTTTATCTACACGCTGCGCTATAACGGCAACAAGCATTTCTTCCTGGATTACGACACCGAAGAGACCCGAAAATTCTTCGAGCATACCTACCTCGACCCTACCATGACCCGCGACTATACGAGCAACTGGGCCGTGACCAACACGCTTGGCGTATCGCTGCTCGAAGGCTTCCACAAATATGCCAAATTCGGTCTTGCCGCCTATGTGACGCACCAGGTACGCGGCTACAAGCAGACCGCCGATACCCTTGACCGCACCGACCCCGAGCTCGGCCTCGACCCCTTCCCCGAAGGCATAGGTGTGATAAAGCCCAAAGAGACGCAGCAACTGGCATGGGTAGGCGCGCAGCTCACCAAACAGCGCGGCAGCCTGCTGCGCTACCAGGCCACGGCCGAACTCGGCTTCCTCGGAGAGGCCGCAGGCGACATAAGGCTCGACGGAGAACTGTCGACCCGCTTCGCCATGCTGCGCGACAGTCTCGAAATCAAAGCCTTCGGAGCCTTCCACAACGAGGAAGCACCATACCTGACAAAGAAATATATCTCGAACCACTTCGTGTGGGACAACGACTTCGGCAAACGCCGCCGCGTTACCTTTGGCGGCGAGATTGATTTCGGCCCCAGCGACACACACCTGCGCCTGGCGGTGTCGAACCTGCAAAACTACATATATTTCGGCAGCGACGGCACACCGCGACAAAACAGCGGCAGCGTACAGGTACTCGCGGCGACGCTGCGCCAAAACTTCAAGGTTGGTATCCTGCACTGGGACAACAAGGTGACATATCAGACGAGCTCGAACGAAGCCGTCATACCTTTGCCCAAACTCGCGGTGTACTCCAACCTCTACCTGCTGTTCAATATTGCCACACTCAACGTGCAGCTCGGTATCGACTGCGACTACTACACACGCTACTATGCGCCGATGTACCAGCCGGCAACGGTATCTTTCACCAATCAGAGTGAATATAAAGTAGGCAACTACCCATTCTGCAACGCCTACCTCAACTGCAAACTCGGCAAGACACGATTCTACGTGATGTACTCGCACGCAAACAAGGGCCTTTTCGGTGGCAGCGACTACTTCTCGATGCCGTTCTACCCCCTCAACCCGTCGCGACTGCAATTAGGACTGTCGGTAGACTTCACCAACTGATATGAAAGCACTCTACGCCCAGGTCATCCTGCCGTTGCCACTGGCGGGGAACTTTACCTACATAGTGCCCGAGCATCTGCACGACAAGGTGCGGTCGGGGCTGCGCGTGGCCGTGCAATTCGGGCCCAAACGATTTTATACGGGCATAGTGGCCTCGGTCACGCCGGTAGCGCCGCCCCCGGGCGTAAAGCTAAAGGAAATAGCCCTTTGCCTCGACGACAAGCCTGTGGTCACGAACATGCAGTTGCGCTTCTGGGAATGGATGGCCGACTACTACCTGTGCTCGGTCGGCGATGTCTACAAGGCCGCCATACCCTCGGGCCTCAAAATCGAGAGCGAGACGCGCATAGAAATCGACAGCGAGGCCACCGACGAGCAGTTTGCCGGCTGCTCCGACCTCGAAATCCGCATACTCGACTACCTCAGGCGCAAGAAAAGCGCGACTGTCGAGACCATAGAGAAAGACCTCGGTACCAGGGGCATAGGTTCGACGGTCACGCGCATGACCGAGGCCGGACTATTGGCGGTAGCAGAGAAACTCGTAGAGCGCTACCGCGTAATCAAACGCCCCTACGTGAGGCCGCTCATAACCCGTGGAGACGCCCAGGCCCTCGAAGCCGCCTTTACCAAAGTAAAGCGCAAACAAGAGGAGGCCCTCGTGGCCCTTATAGCCCTATCGGAGTTCTACAAGGCCGACCAGCCCCTTGCCGAGGTACCGCTCGAGGTGCTATGCGAACGCGCCGATGCAAGTCGTGCGGTGATAAAGGCTTTATGCGAGAAAGGATTAAGCGAGATTTACTATAAGGAGATTTCGCGGTTCTCATATTCGGGGGTCGCCACGGGTATATTGCCCACCTTGTCGCCGGCACAGAAGCGGGCACACGACGAAATACTGCACTCCTTCGCCGACAAGTCGGTGACGCTGCTCCACGGCGTAACCGCCTCGGGCAAAACCGAGATTTACATGCACCTTGCCGACTATGTGATGCGCCAGGGCAAGCAGGTGCTGTTCCTTGTACCCGAAATCGCCCTGACAACGCAGTTGACAAGGCGGCTGCAAAAAGTTTTCGGCGAAAAAGTGCTAATCTACCACTCGAAGTTTTCTGACAACGAGCGCGTAGAGCTATACCGCCGCATGCTCGACCACAAAGAGCCCGTCATCGCCGTGGGGGCACGGTCGGCGTGCTTCCTGCCGTTCGACAGACTCGGGTTGGTGATTGTCGACGAAGAGCACGAGAGCAGCTACAAACAATACGACCCGGCACCGCGCTACAACGGGCGCGACGCCGCAACCATGCTGGCAGCCATGCATGGGGCAAAGACCCTCTATGGGAGTGCCACCCCCTCAATCGAGACATACTACAAGGCCGAGAGCGGCAAGTTCGGGCTGGTGACGCTGACCGAGCGTTACGACGGCGTCGCCCTGCCGGCCATCGAGATTGTAGACATGAAGGCCCAGCGGCGCAGCAAGGCTGTGAGCGGCTACCTGTCGCACCGCCTGCTCGACGCCACGCTCGCCGTGACCTCGGCAAAAAAGCAGGCTATCCTCTTCCACAACCGTCGCGGATATGCCCCGATGGCACGATGCACCATGTGTGCCTTCACGCCGAAATGCGATTTTTGCGACGTGAGCCTCACCTATCACCGCCGCGACAACAAACTGCAATGCCACTACTGCGGTGCCGAATATGCCATACCTACGGTCTGCCCCGAGTGCAAGGAACCGGCCATAGAGATTGTGGGCTATGGCACCGAACGGATTGAAGAAGAAATCGCCGAGAGTTTCCGCGACCGAAAGGTACTGCGCATGGACCTCGACACCACGCGCAACAAAGACGGCTACAGCCGCATAATCGACGAGTTTTCTCAGCACAAGGCCGACATACTCATAGGCACCCAGATGGTGACCAAAGGCCTCGACTTCGGCGAGGTAGAACTCGTGGGCGTGCTCAACGCCGACTCGCTAATCAACTTTCCTGACTTCCGCTCGGCCGAACGTGCGTTCAACATGCTCGAACAGGTTGCCGGACGCGCCGGGCGGCGCGACGGCAAGGGACAGGTGGTAATCCAGACATACAACCCCGGCCACCCCATACTCGGCTACGCCGCCCGGCACGACTACGAGGCTTTTTACCGTCACGAACTCGAAGAACGCCGCGCCTTCAACTTCCCGCCCTTCTCGCGCATAATCAACATCTACGTCAAGCACCGCGAGGCATCTACGACCGCCGAGTGCGCCTCGCTCCTTGCCTCGGCCCTGCGTCAGGTATTCGGCAACCGCGTGTGCGGCCCCCAGGAGCCGCCAGTCGCCCGTATCCAGTCACTATATATACGCAAAATCATGCTCAAGGCCGAGACTGGCATATCGATGAAGCAGGTAAAGCAGATACTGCGCGACCAATACGTCAACCTGGCCTCGAACCCACTGATGCGGTCGCTCACGGTCTACTACGACGTAGACCCGACATAGAGTTAACGACTGTTAAATAGCGTGCGCAGATTTGCATATTAACAAAAACAGTCGTAACTTTGCATCGCAAAAGCGAAAAAGCTGCTGCAAGAGCATGGCGAATTAGTGTAGAGGCCTAGCACGCCACCCTCTCAAGGTGGAGACTCGGGTTCGAATCCCGGACTCGCTACTAAGTTACAGACCGCATGGCGGTCTGTTTTTTTATCCCCCCCTCCTCATGACCCGAAAAATCATACACATAGACATGGATGCGTTCTACGCCTCGGTCGAGCAACGCGACAACCCCTCGCTACAGGGCGTCCCCGTTGCCGTCGGGCAGGCTGACGGCCGTGGTGTAGTTGCCGCCGCAAGCTACGAGGCACGGCGCTACGGCGTGCGCTCGGCCATGTCGTCGTCAAAGGCAAAGAAACTGTGCCCTGGGCTGAAATTCGTCAACTGCCGTTTCGACGTCTACAAACAGGTCTCGGCCAGCATCCACGACATCTTCCACGAATATACCGACATCATAGAGCCAATCTCGCTCGACGAGGCATTTCTCGACGTAACCGAAAACTTCGCCGGCATCGAGCTTGCCGTCGACATAGCGCGACAAATCAAGCACAAGATACGAGAGCGGCTCTCGCTTGTGGCATCGGCGGGAGTGTCGTACAACAAATTCCTGGCCAAGATTGCCTCAGATTACCGCAAGCCCGACGGCCTGTGCGTAATCCCGCCGCAACACGCGCTCGATTTCATAGCCAAAATGCCCGTAGAGAGCTTCTGGGGCGTCGGGCCGGTAACTGCCGCAAAAATGCACAACCTGGGCATATATACCGGCGAAGACCTGCGCAAACTCACCCAGGGCGAACTGCGGCTATATTTCGGCAAGGCCGGACCGTTATACTACAACTTTGCGCGAGGCATCGACAACCGTCCCGTCGAGGCTACCCGCGAACGCAAATCGCGGGGTGTCGAGCACACATTCGACCATGATATTTCGACCGACGAAGAAATCACCGATGCCGCCACACGACTCGTGACCGAACTAATGACCAGGCTCGACAAGGCCGGTTTCAACGGCACGGTGCTGACTCTCAAGGTGCGCTTTGCCGACTTCACCCAAATCACGCGCAGCCTATCTGGCATGCCACGGCAACTCGACCATGCCACCCTGCTCCGCTACGCCCACGACCTGATAGACAAAGCCAACATCGAAGGCCGCCCCATACGCCTGATAGGCCTAACCGTGAGCAAGGCCACCAAAGGCGAAAACCGTGCCGGCAACACCCGCCAGCTCCTCATCGACTTCGACGACTTGTGATACGTCTACGTCCATGACACCGATATATCGGCTTGGGGCGATATAATACAAAAATCCCCGGGAGAAATTCTCTCGGGGAACTTGCGGAGGGAACGAGATTCGAACTCGTGGATAGGATTGCTCCCATCGTCGGTTTAGCAAACCGGTGGTTTCAGCCACTCACCCATCCCTCCTTATGGTGCTGGGCTTTCGCTTTTGCAGTGCAAAGTTAGTGTCTTTTATCGATATGACCAAATATTTTGATATATTTTTTCGGACAAAAATATTTATCGCTGATTATCAGCGAGTGAGGCACAGTTCATTTTCCTTAGCCATCTTGCGCAGGTTGAGTATGGCATAGCGCATACGCCCCAGGGCTGTGTTGATGCTCACGCCGGTAAGGTCGGCAATCTCCTTAAACGACAGGTCTTGGTAGAAGCGCATGGTCAGCACCTCTTTCTGCACGTCGGGGAGACGGTCGACAAGCATACGTATGTCGTCTTCAATCTGGAGGTCTATCATGATGTCTTCAATCGTGTCCTCGCTCAGTTCGCGACGATTGAGTATGTCAATCTCAGTATTGTCGGTCGAAACGGCTGCCTCGGATTTCTCGGCACGGAATGAGTCGATAGCCAGATTACGGGCAATGCGCGTTACCCACGCCGAAAATTTGCCCATATCCTGATAACGGCCCTGACGCACGGTGGTGATAACCTTGACGAAAGTCTCCTGGAAGATATCGTCGGCAACATCACTATCGTGAACCATCTGATATATATAATTATAAAGCCGGTCCTTATGACGAAGAAGAAGAGTGTCGAAGGCAACGTTGTCGCCGGCGGCATAAGAACAAATAAGCTGCTCGTCGGTCAGCTTGGTATGATTTCGCATTTTCTATTCCTTGGTTTGTTTAGAGTAGAGTCTTGCTATAGGCGAAATGTTTTTAAATGAATAATTGGTTAATAGACACGAAAGGGCACACCCGTTCGCTTTCTATATACAAAGGTAATTCTATTTGATGAGATTTCCAAAAGGGCTCCCGACCATTTAGCATTTTTTAACCACAAAAATATAATAAATCGCACACAAGGCGATTGCATAACACTTTTTATCAAGGGCGAGACGTTGTGAGGAGATAAGGAAACATAAAGACATAAAGGCAAACAGGACAAAAGAAAGGGTCAAGCCGGGTGTCTCAAAAAGGATGTTTTGAATGGGTCAAGCCGAAAGTACGGTGCATGGATTTTGGGAAAAGTGTTAAATTTGCAGTATGAAAACCGCAGATGCAATAT
>VSPF01000076.1 GCA_009775195.1 Muribaculaceae bacterium | reverse complement strand
CTATAATGTTGAGCAAACCCGTTTGTTTTCTGGCGGTAAAATTACGAAAAAGCCGCGAAATTTCCTCATGTCAAGAAAATTTTGTAACTTTGTATGCTTAAAAATAGAACCAAAAGAGTATTCAACTTTCGCCCCTTTTACCGCTATGCGGGCGAGATATAAACGAATAATATGGCAGAAGAAAAAGAGGAATACAGCGCCAGTAATATCCAGGTGCTCGAGGGGCTCGAGGCAGTCCGCAAGCGCCCGGCAATGTATATCGGCGACATTTCCGAAAAAGGTTTGCACCACCTTGTCTACGAGGTAGTGGATAATAGTATCGACGAGGCCCTGGCCGGCTTCGCCAAAGAAATCAACGTGACTATCAACGAGGACAACTCAATCACCGTCGTCGACGATGGCCGTGGTATCCCCGTGGATATGCACGAGAAGGAGCACAAGAGCGCCCTCGAGGTAGTGCTGACCGTGCTACACGCCGGTGGCAAGTTCGACAAAGGCTCGTATAAGGTGTCGGGCGGCCTGCACGGCGTGGGTGTATCGTGTGTCAACGCCCTGTCGACATACCTCCGCGCCGAGGTGCGCCGCAACGGCAAGGTCTATGCCCAGGAGTATAGCTGCGGCAAGCCCACCACCGAGCTTATGGTGACCGGCGAGAGCGAGCATACGGGTACGACAATCATTTTCAAGCCCGATGCAAGCATCTTTACCACCACGGTCTACAACTACGACACCCTTGCCAACCGCCTGCGCGACCTGGCATTCCTCAATGCCGGCATCACCCTCCACCTTACCGACATGCGCCAGCTCGACAGCGAGGGCAATCCGCGACGTGAGACCTTCTACAGCCGCGACGGCCTGCGCGAGTTCGTTGAATATATCGACTCGAACAAGGAACCGCTCATACCCCATGTAATACACCTCTGCACCGAGCGTGCCGGCATACCCGTCGAGGTGGCCATGACGTATAACACGACGCAGAACGAGAACATCTACTCCTTCGTCAACAACATCAACACTGTCGAGGGCGGTACGCACCTCACCGGCTTCCGCCGTGGCCTCACCACCACCCTCAAGAAATATGCCGACGATAACAACCTGCTCAAAAACGCCAAGGTCGAGATTGCCGGCGACGACTTCCGCGACGGCCTTACGGCTGTAATCTCGGTCAAGGTGCTCGAGCCACAGTTCGAAGGCCAGACCAAGACCAAGCTCGGCAACAACGAGGTCGCCCCCGCCGTGGCCGCCGCCATTAGCGAGGCCCTGGGCAACTACCTGGAGGAGCACCCCAAGGAGGCCAAACTCATCGTCGAGAAAGTGGTGCTTGCCGCCCAGGCGCGCCATGCCGCCATGGCGGCGCGCCAGAAGGTGCTGCGCAAGTCGCCCCTCTTCGGCGGCGGCCTTCCGGGCAAACTCACCGACTGCTCGAGCCATACGGCCGAAGACTGCGAAATCTTCCTCGTCGAGGGTGACTCGGCAGGCGGCACCGCCAAGCTGGCCCGCGACCGCCGCACACAGGCCGTGCTGCCACTGCGTGGTAAAATCCTCAACGTGGAGAAGGCCATGGACCACAAGATTTTCGACAACCAGGAAATCACCAGCCTCTTCCGCGCCCTGCGCGTGACCATAGGCACCGAGGACGACCCCAAGGCCCCCAACCTGTCGAAATTGGCTTACCACAAGGTCATCATCATGACCGATGCCGATGTCGACGGTGCCCATATCGCCACGCTGCTTATGACATTCTTCTTCCGCCGCATGCGCCCCATCATCGAGAACGGCCACCTCTTCCTTGCCTCGCCCCCGCTTTATAAGTGCAAGATGGGCAAGAACGAGGAGTACTGCTGGAACGACATGCAGGTGCAGCAGTTCATCGCCAAGTATGGTGAGCGCACACAGATACAGCGCTACAAAGGTCTTGGCGAGATGAGCGACGAAGAGCTGCGCTACACCACCATGTCGCCCGAGCACCGCATACTCAAGCAAGTGCATATCAGCGATGCCGCCGAGGCCGACCGCATCTTCTCTATGCTCATGGGCGAAGACGTAGGGCCGCGCCGCGATTTCATCGAGGCCAACGCCACCTACGCCAACATCGACGCTTAGTCAACACTTAGACCCCCGGATGTGTTATAAAGACATGTCCGGGGTATATTTGATAAACACGCCGGTCACACTACATAACTAATTATGGCAAAGAACACAAATAATAAGAAAACAGTCGACCGCATACGCCTTAATATCGACACATATATCGCCGGCAACCCTACCGGTACGTTTAATTACCGCCAGGTCGCAGCAGCCCTTGGTCTGGCAACACAGGCCGAGCTCAAACATGTGGCCATGTATCTTGCCGAGCTTGCCTTCGACGGCATTTTGATGGAGACATCGCCCGGCAAATACCGACTGCCGCAACGCTCGACAAAGGCCGTGGGCACGTTTGTGCGCCGCTCTAACGGCAAGAACAGCGTTGTCACCGACGATACTGCCGAAGAAATCTTCGTGGCCGAGCGCAACTCGATGCACGCCCTCAACGGCGACAGGGTCGAGGTCACCATTGCCGCACGTATCAAGGGTGCCGAGCCCGAGGCCGAGGTCGTAGACATAATTGAGCGTAAGGAGCAGACATTCATAGGCATACTCAAGGTCGACCGCCACTTCGCCTACCTGCTCACCGACTCGAAGTTCCTTGCCACCGACATATATATACCCAAGTCGAAACTTCGCGGCGGCAAGACGGGCGACAAGGCCGTGGTGCGCATCACCGACTGGCCCGACGATGCCAAGAACCCCCAGGGCGAGGTTGTCGACGTGCTCGGCGAGGCCGGCAAGAACGATACCGAAATCAATGCCATCATGGCCGAGTTCGGGCTGCCTTACCACTATCCCGAGACCGTGGAGAAAGCTGCCGACAAGATTGACGCCGGCATTACCGACGAGGTCGTTGCCCAGCGCGAGGACCTGCGCGATGTCACCACCTTCACGATTGACCCCCGCGATGCCAAGGACTTCGACGACGCCCTGTCGCTGCGCCGGCTCGACGACGGCAACTACGAGGTAGGCGTGCATATCGCCGACGTGACACACTACGTACACCCCGACACCATCATCGACCGCGAGGCCAAGGACCGTGCCACC
Source organism: Muribaculaceae bacterium (assembly GCA_009775195.1). Lineage (GTDB taxonomy): Bacteria > Bacteroidota > Bacteroidia > Bacteroidales > Muribaculaceae > CAG-873. The sequence continues at coordinate 10,704 of VSPF01000076.1, read as the reverse complement.
AGCATTTACCTTGTCGACCGCGTTGTGCCCATGCTGCCCGAGCATCTGAGCAACGGCATATGCTCGCTGCGCCCCGACGAGGACAAACTCACATTCTCGGTGCTCTTCACCATGACACCCGAAGGCAAGGTGCTGTCGCACCGCATAGCGCGCACCGTTACGCGCTCTAACCGCCGCTTTACCTACGAGGAAGCCCAGGAGCGCATCGAGACCGGCAAGGGCGACTATGCCGACGAAATCCTCACCCTCGACCGCATGGCCAAGGCCCTGCGCAAGGCCCGCTACGACAACGGCTCGGTCGATTTCGACCGCGTAGAGGTGCGCTTCGACATCGACGAAAACGGCCACCCGACGTCGGTATTCTTCAAGGAGTCGAAAGATGCCAACAAGCTCATCGAGGAGTTCATGCTCCTTGCCAACAAGGTGGTTGCCGCGACAATAGGTGTTGCCCCGAAGAAAAAGAAGGCCAAGGCATTCGTCTACCGTGTGCACGACGTGCCCGACCCCGAGCGTCTTGCCAACCTTGCCGAGCTGGCCCGCGTTTTCGGCTACAAACTCAAGACCAAGGGCACACCCAAAGACATCAACCGTTCGCTCAACAAGATGCTTGCCGACGTCAAGGGCAAGGGCGAGGAAAACTTCCTCTCTACCCTCGCAATCCGCTCTATGGCAAAGGCAATCTACACCACCACCAATATAGGTCACTACGGCCTCGGCTTTGACTATTACACTCATTTCACCTCGCCCATCCGCCGCTACCCCGACATGATGGTGCACCGCCTGCTGGCCCGCTACCTTGCCGGAGGCCGCAGTGTAAATTTGCAGAAGCTCGAAGACGAGTGCAAACATTCGTCCGACATGGAGCAGCTTGCCGCCAGTGCCGAGCGTGCCTCAATCAAATACAAGCAGGTAGAGTATATGGCCGACCACCTCGGCGAGGTATATACCGGCGTAATATCGGGCGTGACCGAGTGGGGCCTCTATGTCGAGCTTGAAGAGAATAAATGCGAGGGCCTGGTGCCTATCCGCGACCTCGCCGACGACTACTACGACTTCGACGACCGCAACTACTGCCTCGTGGGCCGGGCCCACAATCACCGCTACCGCCTCGGCGACGTGGTGACAGTGCAGGTCGCCCGCGCCGACATACAGAAGAAGCAGCTCGACCTGGCGCTTGTCGACGAGAAAAATCCGCCCCGAACCCTCGAGCAGCTTGCAAAGGGACAGAAGTCGGGCCGTCCTACGGGCGAGAAGGTAGGTAACCGCAAGAAGAAAGGTCGTAACCGCCGTCGCTGATGCTACGCTCAAGTATACAGATAGAAAAACTGAGGGTCTACGCCTACCACGGTGTAGGCCCTCAGGAGGCTTGTGTCGGCAACGACTTCGAGATAGATGCGTTGCTGCACATGCCATGCCCTACGGCTGTCGTTACCGACAGTCTCGCCCATACGTTGAATTATGCTGATGTAATCGACATAATAAAATCGCAGATGGCCGAACGCTCTCATCTCCTCGAGCATGTGGCAGGCCGCATCCATAATGCCCTTACGGCCAAATATCCGGCAATAACCGGAGGCCGGATAACTATCTGGAAGCTGCAGCCGCCCATCACTGCACAGGTAGAGCGCGTTGGCTTTACCCTTGAGTGGTAGCTACAGTTTCATCATATTTGTCATCGGCCTGAAGCCCAGCGAGGAGTAAATCGGCGCGGCATTGTCGGTCGTTTCGAGGTAAATCTTGCCGCAGCGCAGGTCGCGGCTCACGTCGGCCAGCCGTGCCACAAGGCGGTGTGCGATGCCGTTGCAACGGTATGGCGGACGCACGTAGATATTCATGATATACGCGCAGCGGCCTGCGGGGTTGTCGGGCGAGGGCATCTCGTCGTAGAAACATACATTGCCACACCCCACGTCGCGCCCGTCGACACGGGCTATGAGTGCGAGGTGGCTGCCGTCGGCAAGGTGTTGCTCGTAGAACTTGCGGTTTTCGTCGAGCAGTTGCTTGCCTGGCTCTATGCCGAATACGGCCCTTATGACCTCGGCACGCCACTCCATCAGGGTCTCTATGTCGTAGATTACGTCAATCGTGATATCCATAATCTTAATCGTTTGTTGTGGCGGCATCCTTTAGTATCACCGGCAGGGCCTTGCGGTCAACCTTGCCCCTTATGGTGAGAGGTATGCTTTTCATGGCCACGAAGAACTCGGGCACCATGAAGTCGGAAAGCTTCGATGCCAGCCATTTTTTGATGTTGCGCAGTGAGAATTGTTTCCTCGGCACGAAATATGCTACGAGATAGGCAAGGCCGTCGTTGTCGTTGAAGTGGCAAACGACGCCCCGTTCGACCCCCGGGGCCTCGTTGAGTATGTTTTCTACTTCGGCCGGCTCGACCCGCTTGCCCAATATCATCACCTGGTCGTCGTTGCGGCGTACAAATGCAAGACTGCCGTCGGGGAGCATATAGCCAAGGTCGCCGCTGCGGTAGTAGCGTGTGCCGTCGGCAAGGGTCACAAAATTCTTCTGCTCGGGCGGATTGCCGAGATACCCGGCCGACACGCCTGCCCCGGAGATGCAGATTTCGCCACGGTCGCTTTCTTGGCCGTCCTTGTCGAGGATTTTTATGCTCACGCCCCTGACGGAGTGGCCGATAGGGTATGTGCCGTCGGCAAGCGGCTCGATGTTGTCGCAGCGTTGGTAGGTTGCGCAGACGGTCGTTTCCGACGGCCCGTAGGTGTTATAGATTACTATGCCGCGCCCGACAAGGTTCTTGATATATGATGCCCTGAGCACGTCGCCGCCGCTGATTAGCAGCCGCAGGCTCGGCGGTAGTGATGGCAGGGCGTCCATCTCGGCCAGGAGGTAGGGGAAGCCGCTGATAACCGACACTTTGTGGCGGCGCACAAAGCGCATAAGGTCGGGCATGTCGCCCCGGCGTGTCTTTTCGGGCGGTATGGCAAGTGTGGCCCCGTTGAGCAGGGTGGCGAAGACTTCCTCGACAAATATGTCGAATGAGCAGACCGAGTATTGCAGCATCACGTCGCCGCTACCGATGGCAAACTCGTCGGCAAATGCCCCGGCGTAGTTCACCACGTTGCGGTTGAGCACGACCACGCCCTTGGGTCGGCCAGTGGTGCCCGACGTGTAGAGTATATATGCAGGCTCGTCTGGCTTGCTCTTGTCGGGGCTTATATTCTTGACTTTGGGCAGCTTGCGGCAAAAATCATCGTCGATTACGAGTTTTACCCCGGCCGTTGCCATCATGTAGTCGATGCGGTCGCGCGGCAGCGACGGTTCGGCCGGAACGTATGCGGCCCCGCTCTTCAATACTGCCAATATGGCGGCAATCATCTCGGCAGAGTGTTTCATCACTATGCCCACGGTTTTCTCGCCCGGAGGTATTTTGGCGAGTATTGCCTCGGCCATTTGGTCGAGCTGCGCATATGTGACCGAGCCGTCGTCGCCAATCACGGCTCTGACCCCGGGTTGGGCAACGGCGAGATTATGAAAATGTGAATATATAGTAGCTCTTGTTTTTTCCATAAAATGATAACAAACAAGCCTCACTGTGGTTCGGTATGTCTTTTAGCCCATTAAGTATATTTTAGCACTGTAATCACAATTTGGGGTGGGGGTTTGCGTTAATTTGTTTGGAGATTTATAGGTGTGTTTGTGTGCCATTGGATGTTTTTTGTTAATTTTGCAAAATAAAATATTCTAAAGATATGGCTGGCTCAAAATTCTCGGTACGCGATTTCTACCGTCGTCATCCTTTTTTGTCCAATTTGCTGATAGTGGCTGCCTCCGGCCTCATACTGCTATGGCTCGTGCTGCTGTTCCTTGATTTTTGGACCATGCACGGTGCTACCGCCGTCGTGCCGCAGGTGAAGCAGAAGTCGTATGCCGAGGCCGAGAGCATATTGTCGGCCAACAAACTCGGGATTGAGATTTCTGATTCGATTTACGACCGCTCCCTGCCGCCAGGCACCGTTGTCGAGTCATGGCCCAAGGCCGGCGCAATCGTCAAGGAGGGGCGCCAAGTGTATGTGACAATCACGGCCTTCTCGCCCAAGCAGGTGACTATCTCGATGCCCCTGACCGGCAATGTGTCGTCGCGACAGGCCATGTCGTATCTGCGCGGCATAGGCATTACCGATATCCGCGTTGTCGAGACACCGAGCGAATATGTCGATTTGGTGCTCGGCGCCCGTTATGGCGACACCCCCCTCACCGTCGGGTCGGTAATCCCCGTCACTTCTACCGTAACCCTTACCGTTGGATGCGGCGTGGTTGAAACTCCCGACTCGCTGGCGGTCGACTCTGATGCCGAATTTATCGAACCTGATTTTCTTGAGTGATGGCCGAAGACGAACAAATCAGACAATCCGCACAAAACGAACAAACTGAACAGTTTGAACAATTTGAACAGTTCGAACAGGAATCTGACGATTTGGAGTCAACCGTCGTCGAGGTCAACGGCACCGAGCTCTACGAGCATTTCCGCTTTGTCGCCGACAAGGGCCAGGAGCTGCTGCGCGTCGACAAGTTCCTTGTCACCAGGCTGCAGAAGTCCTCGCGCAACCGTGTGCAGCAGGCCGCCGAGGCAGGGTGCATACTCGTCAACGGCAAGCCTGTAAAGAGCAACTACCGGGTCAAACCGCTCGACGTGGTGCAGGTGGTGATGGACAGGCCAAGGTATGAATTCGAAATCGTTGCACAGGACATACCGCTCGACATTGTTTACGAAGACCGCTATGTGCTCGTTGTCAACAAGCCTGCCGGATTAGTGGTACACCCGGGACACGGCAACTACGACGGGACACTGGTCAACGCCCTTGCGTGGCACTTCCGCGACACGCCCGACTACGACGTCAACGACCCTCGCCTGGGCCTTGTGCACCGCATCGACAAAGATACATCGGGCTTGCTCGTAATAGCCAAGACCCCCGATGCCAAGACTGACCTCGGACGGCAGTTTTTCAATAAGACCACCAAGCGCGAGTATGTCGCCATGGTGTGGGGCACGCCCGAGCCGGCAGAAGGGACTGTTGCCACCAACATAGGCCGGTCGCCCAAAGACCGCCTGCAGATGACGACTTTTCCGCTCGACGGCCCCGAGGGCAAGCGTGCCGTGACTCATTATAGTGTAATCGAGCCGCTTGCTCATGTGTCGCTCGTCAAGTGCGTCCTCGAGACAGGCCGCACACACCAGATACGAGTGCACATGAAGTCGCTCGGCCATCCGCTCTTTGCCGACGCACGATATGGTGGCGACAAGGTGTTGCGCGGAGTCGCCTCGTCGACCTATCTTGCGTTTGTAAATAATTGTTTCGACGTTTGTCCGCGTCAGGCACTGCATGCCCGCACCCTCGGGTTCAGACACCCCGAGACTGGCGAGGAAATGTTTTTTACCGCGCCAATCCCGGCCGACATGCAGGCCCTCATCGACCGCTGGCGTACATATACTGCCGGATTGCAAAAATGAAATTACCGGAACTATCTACCACCGAATTCGGCCTCGTCGGCCATCCCTTGGGCCATAGCCGCTCTAAGGAGCTTTTTGCCTCGTGGCATCGGAGTTATGAAAATTTCGACCTGCCCGGGCTCACTCCCGAGGCCCTTTACAGGCTCGTGCTTCTAAATCCTTGCCTTAAAGGCTTCAACGTGACTATCCCTTACAAAGAAAAAATCATACCCCTGCTCGACAAACTCGATGCCGTTGCCACAAAAATCGGCGCGGTCAATACCGTCAGAATCAGGCGTGCCGCCGACGGGCGAGTGCTTGCCCTCGAGGGGTTTAATACCGACTATGCCGGCTTCATGTCGTGCGTGGTCGGGATACTGGGGCAGGACTATGCGCCCGTACAGGCCCTGATTCTCGGCACCGGCGGTGCTTCGAAGTCCGTGGCCGCCGTCCTCGACACTCTCGGCATAGGCTACAGCTTCGTGTCGAGGTCGCGACAGGGCGAGAAGATAGTAAGATACGACGACCTGACCGAGGCGATGGTGGCCGACAGTCTCCTGATTGTCAATGCCACTCCGCTGGGCACCTACCCCGATGTCGATACCTGTCCGCCTATACCTTATGGAGCCGTCACGCCACGGCACAAATGTATCGACCTGGTGTATAATCCGCTCGTGACCGAGTTTATGAAACGTTGCGCCGCACGCGGTGCCGAGGTCGTCAACGGCTTCGATATGCTTGAATGTCAAGCTAAAGCTTCGCTTGAAATTTGGAATAACAAAGATATATGAAAACAGCAAAGATTGTCTACATCGCCCTGATTGCGCTCATCCTCATACCGTTCGACAAGATGGGCCTTCCGCAGGTAAGTGCGCCTGTCGCATTGCTCTGCGGTCTGTTATTCGCTTTTATTTTCCCTAACCCGTGCCCCAAGTTCAACAAGAAGACATCGAAATACCTCTTGCAGGTGGCCGTGGTGTGCCTCGGTTTCAACATGAACTTGCAGGAGTCGCTCAAATCCGGTTCCGAGGGCATGTTGTTTACTGTCGTGTCGGTTGTCGGTGTCATGTGCCTGGGCGTGTTGCTTGGTTATTGGCTGCACATCAACCGCAAGACGAGCTACCTTATTTCGTCGGGTACCGCTATTTGTGGCGGTAGTGCCATTGCTGCCGTAGGCCCCGTTCTCAAAGCCGATGAAAACGAGATGGCAGTGTCGCTCGGTGTGATTTTTATCCTCAACTCGATTGCCCTGTTCATTTTCCCGCCCTTAGGGCATTTGTTAGACATGACCCAGGAGCAGTTCGGTACCTGGGCAGCGATTGCAATTCACGATACGTCGTCGGTCGTTGGTGCCGGTGAGATTTACGGCGAGACAGCCATGAAGACAGCCACCCTCATCAAACTGACACGTGCTTTGTGGATTATACCTCTTGCCATCGTGACTATGTTTATATTCCGCGACAAGAAGTCGAAAATCTCCATACCCTGGTTTATCTTTATCTTCGTGCTTGCCATGCTTGTAAACACCTATGTCGCCCTTCCGCAGCTTTTCGTCGACATCATGGTGTGGGTAGCGCGTCGCGGTATGGTGGTGACACTTTTCTGCATCGGTGCCTCGCTTTCAATAGCATCTATCAAGCAGGTTGGCGTGAAGCCCCTGCTTCAGGCTGTGGCACTGTGGATTGTAATCAGTGTGTCGTCGCTGATTGTGGTTCTCGATACTATTTGATATGCGCCGGCTGAGCAATACATTGCCGGCATTTCCGCTTATGGCGGGGGCTCTTGCCTCCGCCTTGATTTTTGTCGGGGACAGCTTGTGGCAGTGTTGCGCAGCCCTTATATTGTTAGCTTTGGCCATGGCCGCGTCGTGGGGAAATCTGCGTCGCGGCCTCTTTTTCATATCGCTGGGTTTGGCCGGCGCCGGTGTGTCGGCCCTGGTGCTGAAACCCGCCGATTTGCCCGTTTCGCATGACGGAATGCGCTTTGAAGGAACGGTAGAGTCTGTCGCCGAGGGTAGGGCAGGGCTGCGAGCCGTTGTCGAAGTCGCCAACGTTGATTTTCGGCAGAGCCGGGGGCTGCGTTGCCGGCTTGTGACTGACCAGGCTGTGTCATTGTCTCCGGGTGATATCGTGGAGTTCTGCGGAGAGCCCGAGCCGACAGGCAAATATTCGGCTGTGCCCTTCATGGGGATTAGTACCCTTGTCGACAAGGCCGACCGTGTGTCGGCAACGGTGCTGCTTGCATCTGGGCGCATAAAGGTCATCGGGTACGATAATTCCCTAAAATACAGGTTGTCGGCCCTGCGCGATGATATTGCCGGCGCTTTCTACTCCTCGGACCTTTCACCCGAGGCTGCATCGCTTGCCGTGGCCACGAGTCTCGGCACCGGCGACGCTATGGCCGGAGTGCGCGACCGCTTCCGTGCCACCGGCCTTTCTCATCTCTTGTGTGTCAGCGGTTTCCATGTCGCTATTGTGGCCTGGCTGTTGGCTCTGCTCCTGTGGCCTGTCAAAGTCTGGTCGGGGGCCGGGCGTATAAGGTACCTGTTGTTGATTATCGGAGTGTGGGCCTTTGCTGTTTTTACAGGCGCACAGCCGTCGGCCGTGCGTGCGGCCATGATGGTAAGCGCGTTCTATCTCTGCCGTCTGCTCCAGCGCAAGGCTTCGCCATACAATAGTCTCGTCCTGGCCGTGGGCATGATGCTTGCTTACAATCCCTACTGGCTCTATTCGATTGGTTTTCAGTTATCGGTGGCCGCTGTAGCCGGGCTGTTGGTCTTTACGGGGACATTCAACCCAGTGGCGGTGCGCTATAATGCCTTGTGGCGCTTCTTCAATCTTTTTGCCGTGCCTCTTGCCGCCATGGTGGCTACTGCGCCGGTGGTCTTGTTCTGGTTTCACTGCCTGCCCCTTGTGTCGGTGCCTGTCAATGCCTTTGCGGCCCTTGTCTTTCCTGTCTTCCTCCTCATGGCTTTTGTGGCAGTTATATTTTCGTGGGGATTGGCGGCATCGCTTGCCGACAGGCTGTGCGACCTCGTAATGCGTCTATGCGACATAGCGGTGGCGCGTGACGGCGCGGTGCTCGATGATGTATGGCTCAGTCCCATGGCCTTTGTGGGCCTGCTTGTGCTTGTGGTCGTTTGCGGGCTTGCCTTGCATGTGCGCAACTCGCGGGGCCGCATCGCACTGTTGGGCATAGCTACCATAAGCCTTGCCGTGTGCGTCATACCGCCGCAGCGTGCCGGGGCCGAAGCTGTGGCCATAGGTAATGCCCGTGGCAGCATGTTGCTTGTGCGCAATGGCCGCGACTGCACGATGCTCTCGACCCGCCACAAGGCGCCGGTAAATATGTCGGACTATTTTGCCGCCCACGGCATAGACTCTGCCACGGTGGCCACTGACGGGTATATGCTGCACGGCGGCAAGGTGTTGTGTATCGCTGCCGGTGCCAAAATGCCCCGGTATAGGGCCGACATATTGCTTGTCGACGGCACTTACCGGGGCGATTTAGACGTTTTAATCGAGGCCCATAATCCTCAATTGGTGTTGGCCGGTGCCAATGTAGATGCCTCGAAGGCTGCGGCCTTGGAAGGCATTTGCCGGCGGCGAGGTGTCGAACTAAGGCATCTCGCAGCCGGGGCGGTGCTCTTGCGTTAAATCATATCGACGAAGAACATAACGATAAACACGCCCACCGATGCGAAGAGCATCGAGTCAATGCGGTCGAGTATGCCGCCATGGCCCGGTATGATGTGGCCGCTGTCCTTGATATGGTTGGTGCGTTTGATGAGCGATTCGAAGAGGTCGCCCCAGGTCGACAGCACGCAGGTCATGGCGCCGAAGCATAGCCATTCGACAAGCGTGAATGGTTCACCGACGAGGTAATAGGCGCCAACCCCTGCTGCGAGGCAGAAGGCAAAGCCGCCGAAAAAGCCTTCCCACGATTTCTTGGGCGACAGGCGCGCGAACAACTGGTGCTTGCCCAGCAGCGACCCCACGCAGTATGCCCCGGTATCGTTCAGCCAAATCATAATGAACATGGTGAGCACGATTTTCCAGCCTTCCTGTTCGCTGCAAAGTATACTGAGCATCATCAGGGGTACTGCGATGTAACTTAGCGACAAAATAGACCATGTGGTATCTGCCAGGGGGTGTTCGCCTTTGTCGTAAAGGGCCAGTATAAACCGTAGCACGGAATAGCCGAAGGCCATGCCTATGCATATTGTCATTATGATTTCGGGGAAGTCGAGTATATAGACTACGTTGACCAATATCAGGCCGGCAACGACATCGAGAGTGCGAGTGACAACATCGATTCCCTTTATTGCCGGGCCCATGGTGATATGCTGGAACTCGAGCATGGCCACCACGCAGAAAATCGAAAATAGTGCCGTAGACCACGACAAGCCCCCGACGATGGCTCCGACTATCAACGCAACATATATCACACCGCTAAGACTGCGGAGAACAAGGTTTTTCATACTATCAAATTTGATGTGTAATTTATTTTGTTTGATTGACTAAAGACTGTCGAGCACCTTTGTGAGCATAATTTCCATAATGTCGTAGCCGTCGGCATTGGGGTGCACGCCCGGGCTGTCGATGGCGTATGCCGGGTTCATGGCCGTGTGGTCGCTGTTGACGAGCGGTGTGTAGTAGTCAACGAAATAGATGCCGTTTTCTACCGCGTAAGCCTTGATGCGGCCGTTGAGGCTTTGTATTTTCTCCATCGAGTCTTTGATTTCGGGTCGCCATTTGAAGCCTCCGGCCGGCAGCACGCAGGCAAGCACGGGCCTGATGCCGTTGGCCTTGGCAAGGTCGGCCATTGCCGCGATGTTGGCCATGGTGCGGTCTTCGTCGTAGGGTCCGGCATTTTCGGCTATGTCGTTGGTGCCTGCGCTGATAACCACGATTTTGGGGTGCAGGGCAAGCACGTCCTGGCTGAAACGCAGCAGCATCTGGTAGGATGTCTGCCCAGAGATGCCACGGCTCACTATGTCGGGGTTGGCTGTAAACAGGTGGGGATTGCGCTGAGGCCACACGTCGGTAATCGAATTGCCCATCATGACCACGCGGGGATAGGCCGCCGCTGCCACTATGCTGTCGTTGGCGGCGGCATAGCGCCCGTATTGTGCCCATTTGCCGGCATCTTCGCCGCGCACGCTCATTATTATTGTAAGCGAGAGTAAGGTCGCGAGTATGTATTTCATGACATTGATTTTTTGCAAAATTACTCAATATATG
>VSPF01000075.1 GCA_009775195.1 Muribaculaceae bacterium | reverse complement strand
AGTGCGGCCTGCCCAAAAATATGGCCGCCAAGCTCTACAAACCCTTCATCATCCGCAAGCTCATCGAGCGCGGCATCGTCAAGACCGTCAAGAGCGCCAAGAAGATTGTCGACCGCAAGGAACCCGTCGTTTGGGATATCCTCGAGTATGTGATGAAAGGCCACCCCGTGTTGCTCAACCGTGCCCCGACACTTCACCGACTCGGTATCCAGGCCTTCCAGCCCAAACTGATTGAAGGCAAGGCAATCCAGCTGCACCCCCTCGCATGTACGGCGTTCAATGCCGACTTCGACGGTGACCAGATGGCCGTGCACCTGCCTCTCGGCAACGAGGCTATCCTCGAGGCCCAGATGCTCATGCTCGGTTCGCACAACATCCTCAACCCTGCCAACGGCGCACCTATCACCGTGCCCTCGCAGGACATGGTACTCGGTCTTTACTACATCACCAAGCTGCGCCCCGGCGACAAGGGCGAGGGCCATATCTTCTACGGCCCCGAAGAAGCCCAGATTGCCTATAACGAGGGCCGCGTGACCCTGCACGCCCCGATTACCGTGATGGTCGACGACGTAGACGAGAACGGCAACAAAATCCGCCACCTGGTCAAGGACACATCGGTCGGCCGCGTGCTGGTAAACCAGTATGTGCCCGAGCAGATTGGCTATATCAATACTATCCTGTCTAAGAAGTCGCTCCGCGACATCATCGCCCGCGTCATCAAGAAATGCGGCATACCCCGTTCGGCCAAGTTCCTCGACGATATCAAGAACCTCGGTTACTACATGGCCTTCAAGGGCGGTTTGTCGTTCAACCTCGGCGACGTGCTCATACCGCCAGAAAAGGAAGAAATCGTTGCCGAAGGCTACCGTCAGGTCGACGAGGTGATGCAGAACTTCCAGATGGGCTTTATCTCTGACAAGGAACGTTACCAGCAGATTATCGATATCTGGACACAGGTCAACACCCGCCTCACCAACATACTTATGAAGCAGATGAGCGAGGCCAACCAGGGCTTCAACGCCATCTACATGATGCTTGACTCTGGTGCCCGTGGTTCTAAGGACCAGATTCGCCAGCTTGCCGGTATGCGTGGCCTTATGGCCAAGCCCCAGAAGGCAGGTGCCGAAGGCGGCCAGATTATCGAGAACCCTATTCTTGCGAACTTCAAGGAAGGCCTTTCGGTGCTCGAGTACTTCATCTCGACCCACGGTGCCCGCAAGGGTCTTGCCGATACCGCGCTTAAGACCGCCGATGCCGGTTACCTCACACGCCGTCTTGTCGACGTGGCACACGACGTGATTATCAACGAGGAAGACTGCGGCACGCTGCGCGGCCTGGTATGCACGGCAATCAAGAACAACGACGAGGTTGTCGCTTCGCTTGGCGAACGCATCCTCGGCCGTGTTTCTGTCCACGACATCATACACCCCATCACCGGCGAACTCATCGTTGCAGCCGGCGAGGAAATCAAAGACGATGCAGCCGATATCATCGACGCATCGCCCATCGAGAGTGTTGAAATCCGTTCAGTCCTTACCTGCGAGAGCAAACGCGGTGTCTGCGCCAAGTGCTATGGCCGCAACCTGTCGAACCTCCGCATGGTACAGAAGGGCGAGGCTGTCGGCGTAATCGCCGCCCAGTCGATTGGCGAACCTGGTACACAGCTTACCCTGCGTACATTCCACGTCGGTGGTGTGGCTACCAATACCTCGGCTGCCAACAAACTTGTGTCGAAATACGACGGCAAGCTCGAACTCGAAGAGGTCCGTACCGTCAAGACCGACAAGGGCTACGAAGTAGTCATCGGCCGTCTTGCCGAGATGCGCATCTACGACAACAACACCGGCCTGCAGCTGATGAGCGCACAGATACCCTATGGTTCGAAGCTCTTCTTCGGCAACGGTGCCGAGCTCAAGCCCGGCGACGTTGTCTGCGAGTGGGACCCCTTCAACAACGTCATCATCTCGGAGTTCTCGGGCAAGGTTCACTATATCGACCTGATTGAGAACGTCACCTTCCGCAACGACTCCGAGGGCCACGCCGCCACCGAAGACCGCGTGATTATCGAGTCGCGTGACCGCCAGCATGTGCCTTCTGTCGAAATTCTCGACGCTACAGGCAATATCTTGGCCACATACTCGCTGCCCGTGGGTGCGCACCTCATCTACAAGGAGGGCGAGGAAATCGAGGCCGGCGACACATTTGCCAAGATTACCCGTACTACCGAGGGTGCCGGCGATATCACCGGTGGTCTGCCCCGTGTTACCGAGCTCTTCGAGGCACGCAACCCGTCGAACCCCGCCATTGTTGCAGAGGTTGACGGCCAGGTGACTTTCGGAAAAATCAAACGAGGCAACCGCGAGATTACCATCACCCCGAAATTCGGCGACCCCAAGAAATATCTCGTGCCCCTGTCGAAGCAGCTCCTCGTGCAGGAGAACGACGTTGTGCGTGCCGGTACCAAACTTTCCGACGGTGCCATCACCCCGGCCGACATCCTCAACATCATGGGTCCGACAGCCGTGCAGGAGTATATCGTCAACGAGGTACAGGACGTCTACCGTATGCAGGGTGTGAAAATCAACGACAAGCACTTCGAGGTCATCGTGCGCCAGATGATGCGCAAGGTCAAAATCCTCGATGCCGGCGATACCAACTTCCTGCCCGAGCAGATAGTCGACAAGCGCGACTTCATCGACGAGAACGACCGTATCTGGGGTAAGAAATATGTGGTAGACCCGGGTGACAGCGAGACGCTGCAGGAAGGCCAGATTATCACCGCCCGCAAGTTGCGCGACGAGAACTCGCTTCTCAAGCAGCGCGACCTCAAGCAGGTAATCGTTCGCGACGCCCAGCCTGCAACTTCCGAGCAAATCCTCCAGGGTATTACCCGTAGCGCATTGCAGACATCGAGCTTTATCTCGGCTGCATCGTTCCAGGAAACTACCAAGGTGCTCAACGAGGCCGCTATTCAGGGCAAGACCGATCCGCTCGAGGGTATGAAGGAGAACGTGATTTGCGGTCACCTCATCCCTGCCGGTACGGGCCTGCGCGAATACGACAGCTTGGTTGTGACCAGCAGCGACGATGCCGACGCCGTCAACGACTACCGTTCAAGGCCAGTCGACGTCGAAGCAGTCGAAGTGACCAACGACTGATAACAACGGCCTGACTCGTCAGGTTACGCTATAGAAAAATTAGACCTCGGAGAGGCTGCCTCTCCGAGGTTTATTGTATATTTGAGGCAGAATTGCGCTACTCCGAATCCGAGAAAGTGGTGGTAGTCTGATTGGAAGAAACAAAAAGACACAAAGGCATAAAGGACATAAAGATTTTATGTAACTTTTGAAATTTTTGTCTTCATGTATATTACATCAGCAACTTGTCAAAGACCAAATCTACCCACTGGAGAGTGGCGTTTAACATCAGTTCATTTATGGATAAAGACAAGATTATAAGTTTGTTTGAGGCGAACAGGCTCGACGAGGTCGAGGCTTTGCTCGACGGGCGTGAGGATGCCTGGTCGCTATATATGCTTGGCCGTGTGGCATGGAAGCGCGGTCGGCGTGGCGAGGCTATGAGCCTTTATTCGCGCTCGGCTGCTGACGAGCCTGACGGCCCTGCCGCGACAGCCCTCGAGCAGGCGCGGCAGATTATGGATTTCTATAACCACGACCTCTATAACCCATGAAACGGATTGGCATACTCAGCGATACCCACGGCATGTGGGACGACAGGTTTGCAATCCATTTTGCCGATTGCGACGAGGTGTGGCATGCCGGCGACGTGGGAGACTACGATATAATAGAGCGGTTGGCCGACATTGTGCCAACCGTCCGCGCCGTGGCCGGCAATGTAGACACCGGCATGGTGCGTCGCAAGTGCCCCGAACTCGACATTTTTACGGTCGAGGATGTGAAGGTGCTGATGACGCACATAGGCGGTTACCCGGGACGTTGGGCCCCGGGTATGAAAAAACTTCTCCGCGAAAACGGTATAGGCTTGATGGTCGACGGCCACTCCCACATACTCAAAGTGATGTATGACAAAGAGCTCGGTTTGCTGCATGTCAATTCGGGAGCGGCCGGCAATCAGGGCTGGCAGAAGGTGCGCACACTCATACGCCTTGTCATTGACGGGGCTGCTATGCGCGACTGCGAGGTCGTAGAACTCGGCACAAGGCGCAGCGGGCTATAACTCAAACTTGTCGAGGACGCTACCCGAGGCATCGAGTACACGGATTTCTAACTTGTCGCCTTTCTTCTCGACCACTGTCATAGTGGCTGCGTTCAGTTCCGGGCCACCGCCTACGATGGTCAGGGCCGGGTTGCCCTGGGCTTTTGCCTTGATGACATTATAGCGGTGCGTATGGCCGGCAATGTCGGCGTCAAAGCCGGTCTTGGCGAGGAGGGGCGCCCACATCTCGGTGCAGGGCTGATATTTGTCTGTATTGCCCCAGACGGGGATATGGTGAATCAATAGGTGTCGCGAGGCTTTTTTGAAGTCTTTCGACTTGATTTCCTTTTTCAAAAAGTCGGCCTGCTGTCGGCGCAGGTCGGTGAAATCGTTAAGCCCGTAGTAAACCCATGTGTCGTCGGGCTTGTCTTCGCCGCAGTCGAGGGTGACAAAGCGTATGTCGCCGAGCGTGAAGGCCCCGTAGGTCACATCGTCGGGACGGTCGAAGAGCGACGGTGCCCCCGACGAGTATGCGTTGCGGATTTCGTGGTTGCCGCGTATGAAAAGGCCGTGATTGTCGGCAAGGTCGAAGGCGTGTACCAATGACTGCAGGTCGGCGATGGCGGCGGCGCGGCTTGATGGTTCGCTCAGGCAGTCGCCGTTGAATATTATCAGGTCGTGGGGTATGTCGGCCGCCAGTCGCGACATGGCATTGATAAGGACCTTGTTGCCGTGGAGGTCGTTGAGAATAAGAGCCGTGAAGTCCTTGCAGTTCTTTTCGGGCACTTTGAAGCTATAGAAGGGCGTAACAGCCTCGCGGCCGAAGCGTTTGAAATATGCCTGGTTGTCGAGTATTTCGCGTGCGCGGACCCTGTAGAAATAGGTTGCCCCCGGGATGAGGCTGTCGAGACGTACCTTGTGCTGTATGTCGTGTACCATTTCCTGTCCGCCGACAAGCTGCCGCGCCGATTTGAGGTCTGCCGTGTCGGTGCCGAATTCGACCTTCGAGCTGCATAGCACATTGGTCTGGTACATTATTGTGGCGCCGTCGGGAGTGACGTTTTGCAGATAGGGCATATTGGAGCCGAAGATTTCCTCTACAGGAGTCGGTATGCTGATGGTCGCCACGACCGGCCTGTGGTCAGAAGAGATTGTATCGGCTATGACGCGCACATTGTGGCCATAGACGTCGGGGCAGTTGGCAACCATGATGTAGTCGAGCTGGCGGTCGGGATTGTCGGCCGGGAAGGTTGGTGTGCCCTCCTTGCCAATCATCACGAAGTCTTCTTTGAGCCTTTTTATTACTTCGGAGTCGGGCACTGAGTTGAAGTCACCCATGAGGATGAACGGTTTAGGAGCGTATGATGCAGCTTCGCGGCGTATTATATCGGTCGATGCAAGGGCGTCGGCCGGCGTGAGCGACAGGTGTGTGCACACGGCTACAAAGTCGTCAAACTCGGCGATGATGAGTCGTCGTGGCTCCTCGCTTCCCGGCAGGGCTATGCTCTTGGTCGAGATGGGAGCTTTGCGGCTCAGCAAGCCTATGCCATAGCGTCCGCCATCGTGGTCAATTGCAGGGGCGAAGAGGGGCATCATAGCCGTGCGTGCGGCGATTTCGCCGAGGACGAACTGGTTGCTGCTGCGCCGTGTGGCGCTGTCGACCTCTTGCACGGCCACAATGTCGGGCCCGATGCCGGCTATAACGGCGGCAGACCGTTCGGGTGTGCGTAGACGGTCGAGGCCGAGTCCGCTGCGCACGTTATAGGTCATAACATTGATGTCGCGGGCGTGTGCGTTGCCTGCGACGAGCATCCCCATGGCCGTGATGGCAGGGAGCAAAATCCTTTTTACCTGCATAATGTTGAAGATAGTTATTTGGTTAGTTCATGACAAAAATACTTATAATGTCGCGACTAACCAAATATCATCGTCTAAAATTTAAATTATGAGGCCCGGTTCTTGAATATTTTGAGCAGGGCCGATGTGGCCGTCTTACCGATTACCGACGAGCCGGCTGCAATGACCGATGGAAGACCAGAGAAGGCTTGACGCATGGCCTGGCGTTTGATGGCGCGTTTTGCTGCCAACCCACGGAAGGCCTGGGCACCTTCCGTGAGGTAACTCGATGTGATATAGCCTATTCGCATAGTCATCAATGCATTTGCCGCACCGTCGAGAGCGCTGCCGAGCACGAAGCCGGGTATTTTGATGCTTTTGAGTATTGCGTATGGCGAAAACGCACTGTCATCATCGGTGGCGGCATCATCGGCAGCATCTTCACCAAGGTGCGCAAAGGGTGACACGTCGGGCGTATCATCGAGTGCGTCGGAAAGAACGAAGGTCATCAGGCTTGTAACCAACACGGTAGAGTATAGCCTGAACATCTGCCTGCGCGTGGGGCGGAAACCGGCGGCACGCACAAGGTCGGCTATCATGCGGATGTTGATATAGATGCTGCTGATGGTGTCGAACTTGCCATTTTGCGACACGGCGGTAATCATAAACGAGCTTGCAGCCCAGTCGGTGATGCGCTTGTTGATGCCCTTGACGTCCAACTCTTTGTTGCCGCTGAAACGGTTGGCGATTTCCTCTTCGACAGTGGTGCTGAGGGCGGCGGCGTTATTCCCGGCCATGGCTACACGTCGTCGATATTTTTCGGTATGAGAGTGGCGCACCGCCTTGTCGGGGATATAGTCCATGGTCTTGGCCAGCGACTGCGCCAGGGCGCGCAGAGCCGTCATGTTTTCACCCGGTTCGACCGACAGGCGCGGCAGCTCGGGCGTCATGTGTATACGCGCGATAGGCGTGATAAAGATGTAGAGAAACAGCGCGGCCAGCACAGCGTAGATGATGTATTCCAAAGCCGGGAAATGGGCTGCTGAAGCAAGTTTTTCTGCTACGATTATTACATTGCCAGCCACCATCATGACTATGATGATGGCGATAAAGGCAATTATGAGTATGATATTGCGACGGCTCATATTGTGATTTTTTTGAGGTCGGCATTGAGTTGCTTGAGCGTTTCGAGCTTGCTGCGGGTTTGCTCATAGTCCGGCAGTATGTTGGCGAGGATGGCTGCCGATACACTGTCGAAATACGACATCAAGGCGTTGTTGTAAGTCTGTACGAGGTCTTGCACACCGGCAATGACAGATGCCGAAATTCTTTGTATGTCGGTGCGGGCGAGAATACCGGGGTTGGCAATCTGATTAGGAGTCTGCGACGGGGCTATTTGTTCACGCACCACACCAATATATTGTATAAGCTCTTCGCCGGAGTGTTTACTCCAGAACCTCTTGTCGGGCACGATGTTGTCGATGTTGATGAGTGCCGACACATCGAAACGTTCGGGAGTCTGTAGTTCCCGGCGTGCAAGCAGTGTGGCACGTGATGCGCCGGGTGTGCCAATGACCGCGCTCTCGATTTCGGTGAGTCGTTGGTGGTAGGCAGTATGCAGTACCTGTGATATATCCTGAAGACGGAATATCTGAGGCAGAGAGGCGTTGAGGACGGCTGTGATTGACTGAGTCAGTGCGCTGACAAAGCTCTTGGCTTCTGAATTGCTTTTCTTGATATTGAGATTAATGCCGTTGGCCTGGGTGTCACATTCGAGGGTTACGTTTGTTGCCACAATCTGAAGGTCGGGAGCCGGTATTTCTGGTACGGCTAACTCAATGCTGTGGCGAAGGTCGTCGAGCAGGCCCCGCTGTGTGTCATAGTTACCGAGTGAAACTGTCAGACTGTCGATTTCGGCCTGTACTTTTTCTATCATTTTGTCGCGGGTTTGTGCCACGCGGCTCAGGGCATTTGTCAGCCTCATGCTGTCGCGACGGGTTATGATGCGGTTGTACATATCTTGTTCCATCTGGTCGAATTCGGCATCGGCCCGGGCCAAATCGCCGTCAGGGTCGCGCATACCTTTACGATAGTCTTCTACGGCACCGAGATTTATGCAGAAACTATGGGCCTGGTCGATAACGAAGCCACGGTTGTGGATTTCGCGGCAGGCAAAATCTCGCTGTCCCTCGATGACTGCTTTCTTGCTTTCTTCGTCGCGCCACCAGGCGGCATCGAAGATGTTGTGGACGAGGCAGACCGGGACATTCCTATTGTTCTCGGCGAGAATGTCGAGGAATTCTTTCGACACCTTCGAAAAGGCGGCGTTGGAACTTTGTACGAAAATGATGAGGTCGGCGCGCTGGGCTATGGTTTCGTAGACGGGGTTGTCGATATTCTGATATGCGCCGTCGAAGCCGGGCATGTCGATGATGAATACCCTGTCCTGCAGTAGCTTGCCTCCATGGGTGCGGATAGAGGTCAACAGGTTTTGCGAATCGATGC
This sequence comes from Muribaculaceae bacterium, assembly GCA_009775195.1. Lineage (GTDB taxonomy): Bacteria > Bacteroidota > Bacteroidia > Bacteroidales > Muribaculaceae > CAG-873. The sequence continues at coordinate 5,364 of VSPF01000075.1, read as the reverse complement.
TCTTTTCGAGTCCGAGCTGCACACGCTCACGTATGTTCTTTTCGGTCAGGGGCAATTTTTCGCAGATTACACCTTCGAGCTCTTCTTCGGTCCCAAAGCCACGAATTATGTCGATTAAGGAGTCGACTTGCTCGATGCGGGCATCGGCATTTGTGGCGGAGTAAACTGTGAGGCTCGACTCGGCTCCGTCGCTTCGTCGCGATATAACCGATGGGCGCACAGTGCACTCTAAGAAGCTGGTGGGGCTCACATAGTCGCCGGCAAGTAGGTTGACCAGCGTTGATTTGCCTGATTTTGCCGGGCCGACGACGAGGACGATAAATGTGCCGTGTTCGTATTCGCGTGCGCGGTTGACAAGGCGGTTGATGTCGGCCTGAAATTTTGTGTCGGCTATGTGGCTATATTTCGCCGATATGTTGTTTACTATGTTTTCTACCAGTTGGCAGCGGTTTAGCAGTGCGTTTGTATCCGTATCCATTGCAATTTTTTCTAAGATACGGTAAAAGTACGAAAATTTCGCGAAACCGTGACGGTGTTATTCCTGTCTGTCGATTATCTTGCGTATGTCTTTGATGGCTTCGGCATCGATTGCCTGTGCGCGGTTAGTTATTTTTATGCCAATCAGTCCACCGATAATACCGCCGATGAGGCATCCGAGCCAGGCCCCTTCGAATATCCGGGTGCCTGAAAGTTCGTATATGCACCAAATAAGCCAGAGTGCTGCCACGGGGAGCCCGATTAGCAATTGCAGGCGGCGATGGCGGCGCCGGCGGACGAGGGCCTCCATCAGGTCGAGCAGCGGCATGTCGGCATAGTCGCCGGCATCAATGCGGTTTATATACACGTCGAAACCAATCGAGATTGTCACCATGACCACCGTCGCGCCGTAGAACAACCACGAAAGTCCGGCCTGGTATTTTAGTAAGAGAAATACCAGTATAATATAGGGCAATAAGATAAATATCTCGAGGCGGCTAAAGCGTCTTATCCATGCCGACTTCGAGGCCATGACCTGTCGCAATAGTTGCTCGTTGATTATATTTTGCTCGTTGATTACCTGTTTCAATTCATGCATCTGCTGACGCATCAGGCCGAGTTCGTCGTTTTGATTTGTCATGATTGTAGTTTTTTGAGTTTTTCACGAATTCTTACCAGCCTTACCCCGACGGCCTTTGCCGATATGCCGGTTATGGCGCCGATTTCGTCGTAGGGCAGGTCTTCGAGCCAAAGCAGTACGATGGCACGGTCGAAAGGGTCGAGCAGGCGTATTCGGTCGTGTAGGAGCCGGTTCTGGGGGTTGCGCTCGATTTCGTCGTAGGCCGACACGGCCCCGGCGTTTTCGAGCGGCGACGTGTCGACCGAGCGTTTGCGCTTGTGGCTGATACAGGTGTTGAGGCTTACGCGGTAGACCCATGTGGAAGGGTTGCAGCCGTTGCGGAAGCTGTCGTAGCCTTTCCAAAGGTTGATTAGCACTTCCTGGAACAGGTCGTCGGCCTCGGGCTTTGACGAGGCGAACATATAGCACACCGAGTAGACGGTTGCTGTCTGTTGCCGCACAAGTTTTTCGAAGTCCTTTTCTTTAATGCTCATGTGAGTAAAATCGTCGTTTGCCTATTAGACGCACCCGTGGTCCAAAAAACTACAAGGGGGGATAAAAAATCCTCGGAACTTGCAATCAAAAGTGATTGAAGGCTCCGAGGATTTTAGATGTGTATGATTAAAATTCAGGGACTTCTTTTTTCTTACTTTTATTTTTTTTCCAATCAGGATACCAGGGGAGATTATTACGGTTGTTATATAGTCGGCAGATTGTACAAATCATATTGAACATTTTTTCATTAGCTTTGTCAAATTTTTTCCCGCTAAACTCATAGTCACTGACGTCGTCTCCGTGGAACTCTCTCATTTTGATGATGCCATGGTCCTGGATAGCCGACATCAACTCGAGCGGTATGCGGTAGAATATCCGGAACTCGCTATAGTCGACTGTCTGGTATGTGTCATCTCCTTCGTATCTCCATGACGAATATAGCTCGGACGAGCCGCTGTTTACAGCTTCGATTTCTCCAACATACCCGTTTTTCGTACGAATTAATATCTTCCTACCTTTTTCAATAGCTCCTCGCGTATAGTCTTTGAAAAGATAAAAATAGGTTTTGTTGTCGCGATGCTCTTCGACTCTGAAACCGAAGTACTGGGTACCGTTGTCGGTTTTGAAGTCTTCGTATTCCGTAGTAAAACCGTATACACTGTCGGTTATGATAGAGTTGAACTTGGTTTTCTTGAATTTAAGCTTGGCAAAGTTGTTATCTGCAGTATCAGCGGGCTGCTCGGTTTTGTCTTTCTCTTTATCTCCGAGGAGTTTTGATTTGAGTTTTGAAAAACCTTTGCTCACTTTGTCAGTTGTAGATTTGACAAAGTTATCGTCCAGATTTTTGCCATCGTTAGTATCGGCCGTTGTGTTTTCGGCCTCGTTATTGGGCGTAGATTCTATTGGGGCTACAGTCTCGGTTTGTGATTTTACAAGATACTTGGTGCTGACATAGCCCTTGGTTCCCAGAAAGTCGAAGCGGGCAAAGCCATTATTTATTTCATCGACGTTTATCTCAAATCCCTTGTTAAGGGTGCCGATGACTTTGCCTTGTGTCGAAGGTTGGTCGCGAACATTGAGAGTAGTACTTGTTATACTGTATTTTTCGGCATAACATGTGATAAGCAAACAGGCAAGAGCTATCGTAGCTACAATTCTGAGTTTCATTGGATTATTGTTTGGAAATAAAATACCGCCGGGCCGCAATAAGTCCGGCGGTATTTTTTTAGTTATTAGCAAGAAATATGCATGCCTATTGTGGCTTATAGGCCTCGGCCGTGGCAGTTTTTGTATTTTTTGCCAGAGCCGCAGGGGCATGGGTCGTTGCGACCTACGCGGGGAGCGGCCTTGGCCGGCATGGGTTTCTCTTTCTCGCCCTGCGGAGCCGATGCTGCCTGCCGCTGTTCTTCGGCACCGGGGAGCTCGGCCTTGGTGGCGCGGTAGTTGGGCTGTATGCGGCGCTGCTCGGCCTGGGTCTCCTTGATGTCGGGCTGCTTAGGTGCCGGTTTCTCAAGTTGCGAGGCGGCATCAGCCTGTGGCTGAGGTGCCGGCTGGCGCATGAAAATCTGGCCGCGCATGAGGGCCGACACGGCCTTGGCGTTGAGGTTGGCAAGCATGGTCTCGAAGAGGTGGAACGACTCTACCTTGTAGATAACGAGGGGGTCTTTCTGCTCGTAGGCGGCATTTTGCACGCTCTGGCGCAACTGGTCGAGTTCGCGCAGGTGTTCTTTCCACAGTTCGTCGATGGTTACGAGCATCAGTGCCTTGTGCCATTCCTTGACAATCGAGCGGCCGTCGGTATTGAGGGCGGTGCGCAGGTCGCAGCGCAGGTTGAAGACGCGCTTGCCGTCGGTGATGGGCACCAGGATGGGGCCGTCGTAGTCGGGGTTGGCAGCACTCATCTGCTGCAGCACGGGCATGGCGACCTCACGTATGCGGTCGCTCTTGCGGTCGAGGCCCTCGACGGCGGCATCGTGCAGCTTCTCGATTTTTTCCTCGCGCTGCATGTTGGCGTATTCTTCCTCGGTAAAGGGAGCCTCGATGGCGAGGACGCGGAAGATTTCGGTGCAGAGGTCGGGATAGTCGGCCGGTGCCTCGTTTGCGACGATGAGGTTTTCGACAGTGTCGTAGAGCATGTTGATTACGTCGACACCGATGCGTTCGCCCAGTACGGCGTGGCGGCGGCGTTCGTAGATATACGTACGCTGCTTGTTCATCACGTCGTCGAACTCGAGCAGACGCTTACGTATGCCGAAGTTGTTTTCCTCTACACGCTTCTGGGCCTTCTCGATGGCGTTGTTAACGATTTTGTGCTCTATCATCTCGTCTTCCTGCAGGCCGAGGCGGTCGAGCATCTTGACCACGTGGTCGGTAGCGAAGAGACGCATCAGCTGGTCTTCGAACGAAACGAAGAATACCGACGAACCCGGGTCGCCCTGACGGCCGGCACGACCACGCAACTGGCGGTCGACGCGGCGGCTCTCGTGACGTTCGGTACCGATGATTGCCAGACCGCCGGCATCGCGCACCTCGGGGGTGAGCTTGATGTCGGTACCACGGCCGGCCATGTTGGTGGCGATGGTGACGCAACCCTTGCGGCCGGCAAGGGCCACGACCTCGGCCTCGCGCTGGTGCAGCTTGGCGTTGAGCACCTGGTGCTCGATTTTCTGCATGGTGAGCATACGGCTCAACAGCTCGGAAATCTCTACCGACGTTGTGCCGACGAGTACCGGGCGGCCGGCCTCGACCATCTTGACAATCTCGGCTATTACCGCCTTGTATTTCTCCTTCTTGGTGCGGTACACGCGGTCGTTCATGTCGATACGCGCTATGGGGCGGTTGGTGGGTATGGTCACTACGTCGAGTTTGTAGATATCCCATAGCTCTCCGGCCTCAGTCTCGGCTGTACCAGTCATACCGGCCAGCTTGTGGTACATGCGGAAGTAGTTCTGAAGCGTGATGGTGGCGAACGTCTGTGTGGCGGCTTCGACCTTTACGCCTTCCTTGGCCTCGATAGCCTGGTGCAGGCCGTCGGAGTAGCGTCGGCCTTCCATGATACGGCCTGTCTGCTCGTCGACGATTTTTACCTTGTTGTCGTCAACCACATATTCCTGGTCGCGCATAAAGAGGGTGTAGGCCTTGAGAAGCTGGGTCACGGTGTGCACGCGCTCGCTCTTGACGGCATAGTTGGCCATGAGCTCGTCTTTTTTCTCCTGGCGCTCTGCCGGGTCGCTGATATGCTCGAGGTCGCTGAGCTGGCTGGCGATATCGGGCAGCACGAAGAACTGCGGGTCTTGCGACGAGCCGGTGAGTTCGTCGATACCCTTGTCGGTAAGCTCGACCGAGCGGTTCTTCTCGTCGATGACGAAATATAGCGGGTCGGTGACTATGGGCATCTCGCGGGCGTTGTCCTGCAGGTAGTGGGCCTCGGTTTCGAGGAGAATGTTCTTCATGCCTTCCTGGCTCAGGAAGCGTATGAGCGCGCTGTTCTTGGGCAGGCCCTTGAAGGCGCGGAAGAGCAGCAGGGCACCCTCTTTCTTGACTTCCTTGTCTTCGCTGGCGAGTTTGGTCTTTGCCTCGGCGAGGATGCCGGTGACGAGGCGCTGCTGGGCGCGGACAACTTTTTCAACATTGGCCTTGTACTGGTCGAAGAGCTGGTCGTCGCCGCGTGGCACGGGGCCCGAGATGATGAGGGGCGTACGGGCGTCGTCAATCAGCACAGAGTCGACCTCGTCGACGATGGCGTAGTAGTGCTTGCGCTGCACAAGGTCGTC
>VSPF01000074.1 GCA_009775195.1 Muribaculaceae bacterium | reverse complement strand
CCAACGAGGAGAGGCAGAACAAAACGACCTAAGAAATCAAGCAGAACTGGAATATGTTTAATGCCCGCGCTTTTGCTACCGGGCGGTCGGCCCTTCACTTCAAGGGTTGTGGCGGATTTCTATTTATCGCGGCCGTGATATTGGTCGGGCAGATACTCATTGTCAGCATTGGCGGCCCGTTCTTTAGCGTGGTTCCCCTTGCCCTGGTTGACTGGGTCGTGATAATAGGGTCGACTTCGATTGTACTGTGGATTGGTGAAATCTACCGACTTATAGCCTCGCGGCTGAAATAATCAGGCCGGTTCTACGATAGCCAGCATGGGCTCTCCACGGTGGTCGGTATAGCCATAGATGCGTACCGTGCCGCCGTCGCGTATGGCGAGTTTAGAGCGCAGCGAGTCGGCACTGATGCCGAAATTGCGCACTGCGACCTCGGCTTTTGGGTAGCGCGATTTGAGGCGTTTGATGACTTTCGATGCATAGGGCAGAGCCTCGATAACTCTGTAGCGCTTGCCCGGAAAGCCCTCGACCGCCGTTTCTGAATAGTAAAGGCGCGTGTTGGGGTGGAATACTGACAGCCCGTATTGAGATGCCAGGAGCTTGAATACGCCCGTTTTCATTACCGCCGGATATGCCTCATATATATAGTCGCCGGTCTGGAGTGTCCGGCCTTGAGCCGGCATCGGGGCTGACTCTTCTTCGGCGCGTGTGAACGCAAAAGTTGACGCGCCGTCGGCCCACAGGGTTACGGCCTCGATGACAGGCGAGTCGGGCTGATTGGCAAAATCGATGATGACAAACAGTTCCTTGCACTCGGTAGGGGTGCCGACGGCGGCTATGCTTGCCGGCGTTACCGACAGCACTCCGGCCGTATGCGCGATATCGAGCATGGGCGAAGCCTTGATAAGCAGGAAGCGGCACATCTGGCGCAGCTTGTCGATTAGTGCGCATACGTCGGGCTGGCAGCCGTTGAGGGCAAACACCCGCGACCCGTCGGCACCTCGTCGGGCCGGGTCGATAAATACGGCGTCGAAATGCGTGCCCGAAGCGATGCACCGGTCTACGAAGTCGGCGCAGTCGCCCTCGACAACAGAGATGTTATCGAGCCGCAAGCCCTCCGCATTATAGCGCAGGGCTTCGGCCCGGTTATGGTCGAGTTCGACGGCGGTTACATTATCGGCCCTGGTGGCGAGGTGGAACACGTCGATGCCCAGCCCTGCCGTGAGGTCGGCGACCGTGGCACGACGCGGAATCATGCCGCAGTGGTATGCTGCCAGGAGGTCGGAGGTCGCCTGCTCCCCGGCGAGGACCGACGGGAAGTAGAAACGGGGGAAAGCAGCCAGGGTCTGCTGTAGTTTCGCGGCAAACTTGCGCCTACATTCAATCTGGGTGATTGCGGCCTCGTAGTCGATGCCGTCGCTGCGGCCGTGTACGGCAAGCCGCAGGGCATCGGGGCGGTCAGATATGTGAGCCTCGACCCAGGCAAATTCGCGCTCGGTCATCTGAGGCGGTCATAACTGCGCAGGAGGTTGCGGTCTTTGCGCATAAACCGCAGGCCGAAGAGGGCGCACACCATGGCTGCGACCAACAGCAGTACGCCGCCGGTCCAGATGAGTTCGGCATCGGGCATGCTGGCATAGAGAATAAAGCCGCATGTAACAATCGAGGCTGCAATGAGCAATATGGTGATGAGGGTGACGCGCATCTGCAGCTTGAGATTTTTGAACAGGAAGATTGCAATAAACAGCAATGCTGCAATTACGATATTGAGGATGAGGAACACCGGGGCATCGGCAGCGAAAACGGGTGTGGGGTCGGCCGATTCGATTGCCTTGACCTGGGCATAGGGAGTGGCGCAAAATATGCACATCAGCACCACGGCAATAAGTAGCAGTACACTCTGCCAGCGTTGGATTACCATAATATGAAGAGTTTTTATGTTAGAGATTTCCGAATTGTGAACCTTTGGCGCGGTATGCCATGATATCGGGCAGTGTCTTGAGACCCGTATAGGCCTTAGTTTCGCCGATTGGGTAAGACCACAGGCTTTCGATGCTGTTGCTGAGCTGATTTAAGAACCTGTCGAGGTCGTCGCCACTCAAATCTGTTTCGACAGCCTCGTCGGGGTGCCCTGTGAGCCATAATATTATTCGCTCGAGGCCCGGAAACTTGCTGTCGCGTTGCTCCGGGGCGATGAGGCTTATGGTGCCGGCTGCCTCGTCGGGATAGTTGCCGAGCATGTAGGCGTAGGCGAGGCTCAGCTTTGCGCTGTTGTCGTCGGCCGGCAGCAGGTAGTCGGCCTGGTGAAGGGTCTCGATAGCTTCGTCGACCTGATTGGTGGTAAGGTAGCACTCGGCAAGGAGCTTGAGAGCCTCGATATTGTTGCTGCCTTCGACTCCGGCATTTATCAGTGTCTCGATACTCTCGCGGACCAAACTGAGTTCACGAAATACTTTTGCCAGCTTTAGGGCGATGTCGATGCGGGCAGCGTCTTCGCTGAGCAGTTGCCGGTATATATCTATGGCCTTGTCTAAGTTGTCCTGGTTGGTACTTTGGTTTTCTACAAGCAGGTCGGCATACGTCTCGTAGTCTTCGTCGGTCATCGTTCCGTCGTCGGTATGAGAAATAATGTCGAAATAGCGCATAGCCTCGTGACGGAAACCATGCTTTACGGCAAAATTGGCAAGCTCGATGATTTGTGCATTGTCAAAAATCTTTGCAACTTCATCAAAATAGAGCATAAAGTAGGGCGTCCATCTTAGGGTGAACTTAAACTCGTCGACTTTCGGGAAATACTTGCAGAAACGGGCAATGCCGTGCAATTGGTTGGCAACCAGGGCGCGGTCGGAGATATTCGCGAACTCTTTCATTGCCTCGTTGTATTCGGGCATGTCAGACATCATCCTCATGCTGTCGACCATGGCCGATAGCGTGGTGTTGCGCATCGACGGCGGCATCTGGCTCATCGACAGTAGCACGGCATATTTGTCGCTGTCGGCAAGGTTGGGCATACGTGCGATTGACTCGGCGATTTCGGCACCCTCGCCATCAGTGATTTCGGCAAGTGCGCTATGCTGGGGGTCGAAAGGCATAAACCAGTTTGCAAGCGTGGCGAAGAAGGGATATTGGCGCATCCGGCCGATGCTCTTGATGAAAACGTCGGCACCGTTTGCCTGCGCCTCGTTGAAGCGCCGTAATTTGTCGTAGTCGTCGCTGCCGAGGTCGAGATTTTTAAGCTCACCGGGGTTGGTAGGGTTGATGCCCTTGAAGCGTTGGCTCAGCGAGGCTATATCATTAAAGAAATCGCCGTTTTCGCTCGTAAAGTTCTGCACGATAATCTTATAGATGCCGAGTGCGTCGAGTCCTGCGGTCTCTGTCACGATATGCCATACTTGCTCTGATTCGCCGAGTGGTAAGTTTTCTTTCATGCACAGCAGCGTTATCAGCAGCCAGATTGCGGCAGCTATGCTTATGCGGCGGTTGTTGTTCCCTGCGATGGTGTAGAGCATGCGCAGCACCTCGTCATTTTGCCTGTGAGCCAGGGCCATGCCTATGCCATTGACCCATAGCTCGCGATGGGCTGCCCTGATGCCGTCGTCGCCAATGAGGTCGATAACGAGGTCGGCGGTGTCTTGGTCGAGTTTGCCTACGGTCCATAGGCGGTTGAATATGTCGTTGGCAAGGCGTTCGAGCATTGCGCGGCTCCGTGGGTTTGTGAGGGCGGCGGTGTCGGTGCGCAGGCGTTCGGCCTCGGACAGGTAGTCGCTGATGATGCTCTGCAGGTTTTCTTCGGGGCGAAGTTCCTCGAAACGTATCTGTGCGCCGTAGAGTGTGTCGCCCTGCGCGTCGAAATGGTGGCTAAGGGCCGCGATGATGTCGGTAATAGTATCGGTAATTACTTTGATTTCGGCGTCCTGGGCCGACGATGGATTGCCGTATAAAAAGCGTAGCATATAGAAGTAGCGGCCCTCGACTTTGTCGATGTCCTTGCTGATTTCAGGACAATTGAGCCGCTTGGCCACTGCGCGCAGCAGCCCCAGGGCACGGCGGATGTTTGAGCGGTCTAAATCGTCTTCTGCCGCTTGTAGAAAATCTGGTATGTGTGAGGTGGTCATTGTTCTAATATTGTACCCGGGGGTATTTTGTCGGTCGGTATTAATATAAAGTCGAAAGGCTCTCCGGGCTTAAGCCTCAGGGTTGTATATCGAGTACCTGTGACGCTTGTAATTATCTGGTTTGTCGTTATTACAACATTTTGCAGTGCTACCGGGTTTTCGTTGTCGTATTCGAAGGGGTAAAAATTTATTGTCACGGCATCGTTGTCGGCCTCGATGCTTTGGGGCCGTAACCTCATGGCCATGTCGCGCCGGCCTGTGGCGATAAACCATGCCATCGACATTGCCATGGGTATTACTATGAATATGCCCATCAGCCCGACGAGCCACCAACGCATGTCGCCAAACCCGGCCACGAGTGTCGTGGCGACAAGCAGGGCGATAACAATGGCCGGTATTGTGCCGTGACGCCTCAGGTAGGCCCGTGCGTATGCCGACGCCGGCACTCGGTAGATTTGGCTTTCGGTCATAGGGCCGATGCTATGGCTTTGTAAGATTTGTCCATCAGGTCGGCAAGTTCGTGGCGGCCGCCCTCGGGGGCCTCGATTGGGTCGTGGATTGTGAGCTTTATCCGTCCGGGCTGTGGCAGCAGTGAGCCGCGACGTAAGATTTTGTATGCGCCGTCAATAGTTATTGGCACAACGGGCAGGCCGAACTCGACTGCGAGTGTGAAAGCCCCGCGACGGAAGGCGTGCATGCGGCCGTCGAGGGTACGCGAACCTTCGGGAAAGATAACTACCGACATGCCGCCGGCAAGACGCTGCTCGGCGGCCTGCATGGTGGCGCGGACGGCCGACGGGCTCGAGTTGTCAACAAATATATGGCCCGAAACCTTGCAGCTATAGCCGACAAGGGGTATGCGCTCGAGGCTCTTCTTCATCATCCCCCTGAAGTTGTGGCCGAGATAGCCGTAAATCGAGAATATATCATAAGCCCCCTGGTGGTTGGCTATGAAGACGTAGCTCTGGCCCGTGGAAATTTTGTCGCGCCCGTGTATGGTGACGCGCACCAGCGACAGTATGCAGAACAGCCTGCCCCATATCGCGCCGGGGTAGTAGCCGAAAATACGGCCTCCGCCAAGGGCGCTCCCTATGATGGTGAGCAGGGCCGCCAATATGGTGATAACCAGCAGCAGGGGAGCTGCGATTAAGAAAAAGTAGATATAATAGAAAACGAGTTTCATCGGCCTGTGGTCTTTTATTACGCAAAAATACAAAAATTAGGCCAAAAGCCAAAAAAATCGTTGGCGATGACGTTTGCAATCAATTTTTTCAGAAAAGTCTGTCCGTTCTTATGTCCCTTTTTGGCTCTTTTGTCTTTTTGTTTCTTCTTCTCGTCAGGTTCTGATATTTATTTTTTGCGATATACGAGTTTTTGGCTATTTTTGTGCTGTAAAGATTTCACCTTGTCTTAAAAATCAGAGCCATGCAACTGACACTTCCACGTCGCCGCGACGGCCATATAGCGGCCACAGTCACGATTGAGCCGCATCAATGTATGCTCATTGTCGGAGCCAACGGTGCCGGCAAGACGCGCTTTACCATTGCCACCGCGCAGGCTATCGGCAAGCAGGCCTACCCCATGTCGGCGCTCGACGCGCTCTATCGCCGCTATGGCCATGCCGACCAGTTGCCCGAAGCCTTACGTCGGCGGCTCAGCCCCATGGTCGTAGCAACAGCCGAGCGCTCGGTTGCGCCGCCCACCATACTCGACCTGTTGCTGGCACAGCTGATGAACGACGAGATGCTCAACCTCATCAGCTACAAGCTCGCCCTTGCCGACCATCGCAATGCCAACCTGCGCCACACGCGCCTCGACAGCGTCATTGAGCTGTGGCAGGACGTGTTTCCCGGCAACCGCGTGCTTATCGACAGTGGCAAAATCCTCTTTGCCCGTGGTATAGACGTGAATGCCTACTCGGCCCTGCGACTTTCCGACGGCGAGAAGGCTGTGCTATACTATGCCGCCGCCGTGCTCTATGCTCCCGAAAAGGCCGTGATTTTCGTCGAGGCCCCCGAGATGTTTCTCCACCCGTCGCTCACGGCCTCGTTGTGGAACCGCCTCGAAGCCGCCCGCGCCGACTGCACCTTTGTCTACACTACGCACGACACCGAGTTTGCATCGTCGCGCAACGGTGCCCCCGTGGTCTGGGTGCGCGACTGCGACCCCACCGACGAGGCGTGGGACTACGAGGTGCTGCCCCCACATTCGGGCCTCACCCAGGAGCTGTATATGACCCTGATTGGTGCGCGAAAGCCTGTGCTCTTTATCGAGGGCGACAGCGAACGCTCGATTGATGCCAAGCTCTATCCGCTCATCTTCCCGGATTACAATGTCAGGTCGCTTGGCAGTTGCAATAAGGTCATCGAGGCCACGCGAACATTCAACGACCTCAACACGCTCCACAAGGTTGAGTCGTGCGGTATTGTCGACCGCGACCGCCGCGACGATGCCGAGGTGGCATATTTGCGCCGAAAGAAAATCATGGTGCCAGATGTGGCCGAAATCGAGAATCTCCTGTTGATTGAGGATATCATTTCTGCCATGGCCGAGTCGCGCCACCGTTCGGCCGACCGCGCCGTGCAAAAAGTCCGACGAGCGGTAATCAACATGTTTCGCGGCGACCTGCGGCAACAGGCCCTGCTGCACACACGTCACCGCGTGAAACGGACGATGGAATATCGTGTCGATGCCCGCTCGGCCGACATCACCGTTTACGAGCAGCACCTCCAAAGTCTCTTTGACGAAATCAACCCTCGAAAAATCTACGAAGGTTTCTGCAACGACTTCCATCGCTACGTCGATACCGACGACTACGCATCGGTGTTGCGAGTCTACAATCAGAAGTCGATGCTCTCGGCCTGCAACGTGGCCCAGCTCTGCGGCTTTGTGAACAAGGAAGACTATATCGAGGGCATACTCGAGGTCTTGCGTCACGAAAGCCGCTATGCCGACGCCATCCGTCGCGCAGTGCGCAAGTGCCTCACCGGAGTAGAGTCATAAGGTCGGCAACCACAAATGTGCTGCCGCCGACAAAGACTGTGTCGCCCTCGCCGGCAGCTTCCATGGCGGCATTGTAAGCCTCGGCCACGGTGTCGTAGACCGTGCCTTTCAGTCCATGCTGTGCCGCCGTTTCGGCTGTCGACATGGCGGCGCGCCCACGCGCCACACTCGGTGTGGCGAAGTAGTAGAGTGCATTACAGGGCATCTGGTCCATTATGGCGTTGACATCCTTGTCGTTGACGAAGCCCAAAACCATGTGCAGGGTCCCTGTCTCTGAGATTTTTGACAGCGACGGCCCCAGCCAGCGCCAGCCGCCGATATTGTGGCCGGTGTCGCATAGCACGCGCACCGGGCTGTGGCTCAGTTCCATCCATCGTCCGGCAAGACCTGTAAGTTTGCAAACCTGCCCAAAACCTTGTGTGACAGCCTCTTTGTCAATCTTAGAGAAATGTGGCTCTATAAATCTGAGGGCAGACAAGACTGTGGCGGCATTTTCGCGCTGGCAGTCACCGCAGAGCTCGCCCCGAAGGTCGCCCCACGCCGTGCCGATATAGTCTATGCCGTCGTCATGCACCCGGGCTTCGGTATATTCCCGCTGTTTCGAGGCAACGACGAGTGGCGCACCTACCGACGAGGCTTTTTTCTCAAATACATCGAGTACGTCGCCCTCGGCCGAGCCTATGACCACGGGGATGCCGGCTTTTATGATACCGGCCTTCTCGGCTGCTATTTTAGCCTCGGTGTCGCCTAAGAGGGCCATATGGTCGAGCGATATGTTGGTGATTACCGACAGTAGCGGCGTGATGATGTTGGTGCAGTCGAGTCGTCCGCCGAGGCCAACCTCGATTACCGCCACGTCGACTTTCTCCTTGACAAACCAGGCGAGGGCCATGACGGTGGTAAGCTCGAAAAATGTGGGGTGCAATGCTGTGAGCGACGGCGTGGCGAGATATTCCGACACGAAGTCGACCACGAACTCCTTGCTCACCGGTTCGCCGTCGACACGGATTCTTTCGCGGAAGTCGACGAGGTGCGGCGACGTGTAGAGCCCGGTCTTATATCCGGCCGACTGCAATATGGCGGCTATTGTCGATGCCGTGCTGCCTTTGCCGTTGGTGCCTCCTACGTGGATGCACTTCAACGACTTATGAGGGTCGCCCCAGTGCGAGGCGAGTTTGAGCGTGGTTTCGAGACCGGGCTTGTAGGCCCCGGCACCGAGATTTTGAAACATCGGCACCTGCACGAAGAGGTAGTCGAGGGTTTCCTGATATGTCATAGCTTAATATCTCAAAACAAGATTAATCCGGCAATGCCGGCAAGTATAATCAAAATAATCGGGTGTATTTTCGTAAACAGCGTCAACGCCAGAGCCACCACGCACAGGGCGATGCTCTTGGTTACATCGGTGGCAGTCGTGCCGAAGTTGGCCCCGTTCATCATCAGCAGTGCCGCCGAGGCTATCAGGCCGATGACTACGGGCCTCAGGCCGCTGAATATTCCCTTGAGGGCCACGCTATCGCGGTGGCGTGCTATGTAATGGCCCGTGTAGCGGACAAGCACGAAACTTGGCAGCACGACTACCAGGGTGCACAGCAGCGACCCGAGTATGCCGAAGACGGGGTGGTTGAGCATGGCCGACGATGCCATGGGTGCCACATAGCCTATATAGGTTGCCGAGTTGATGCCGATAGGCCCCGGGGTCATTTGCGATATTGCCACAATGTCGGTAAACATCTGCTCGGTAATCCATCCGGGGGTCACAATTTCGTTTTCGATAAGCGCAAGCATGGCATATCCGCCGCCAAAACCGAAAAATCCGATTTTGAGATAGCTCCAGATAAGTCGAAGGTAAATCATGACTTCTTAAGTTTGCGGTGCGAACGCATTGCCAGTAGATAGCCGGCTGCTCCGCCGAGTATTATAAATAAAATCGGGTTGGAGATAAAGGGCAGTTTCGACCATATCAGCAGTGCCACGACAGCCGGAATCCAGGCCATCTTCCAACCGAGCCCGGCCGACCGCGCAGAGGTGATGACGGGGGCGATGATAAGGGCCGTGACAACGGGCCTGATGCCCTTGAAGATTGCCGACAGCGTCGGGTTTTCGATGATTGTCTCGGGCGTCAGGAATATGGCTATCAGCAGTATTATCAGAAACGACGGCATGATGGTGCCGGCTGCGGCCGACAAGGCTCCCTTGAAGCCGCGCAATTTGTCGCCAACGACTACGGCAATATTGACGGCCATGATGCCCGGCAGCGACTGGGCCACGGCAAGCAGGTCGAGAAACTCGGCCTTGTCGAGCCAATGGTAGCGGTCTACGACCTCGCGCTCGATGATGCTAATCATAGCCCACCCGCCACCGAAGGTAAAAGCACCGATTTTGGCAAAAGTCAGAAATAAATTGCGTAACATCGCTGTGTTAATCTTGGAGTTCTAAAACTCGACGACCGTTATGCCGGGGCCGCCGAAACGGACGTCTTCGTCGTGGTAGTTCTTGACTGCCTTGACAGTGGCGAGGTAGTTGCGGATATATTGCCTAAGGGCCCCGGTGCCGGTGCCGTGAAGTATGCGCACTCGCGACGAGTTGAACTGCACGGCATCGTCGATGTAGTACATCACCGCCTGCACGGCCTCGTCGGCACGCATGCCGCGCACGTCGATTTCGTGGCTGAAATTGAGCTGGCGTTCGCGCGACGAATCGGAGGTCTGCGACGATATAAACGACACTCCGCCCTTGCTCTCGGCCGGTTTGCGGATTGTATGTTTCAGCCTCGACAGCTTGACCGTCGTCTTGATTTGGCCAAAGATTACCACGGCGTCCTTGCCCGATACCGAGTCGACTATGCCGACGGTGTTGCCGCCGTCGAGCACCACGTTGTCGCCGGCCGCGATGGGCCGCTCGGGTTCGGTGGTACGCGGTTTGCGTTCGCCGCGCTTCTTTTTGGCCTTGTCGAGCAGCGGGTGGCTGTCGTGCTGCTTCTGGGCGAGGGCGCGGCGCTCGTCCTCGAGTTTGCGCCGCGCTTCCTTAGTGGCCTCCTTGTCGGCCTGGGCGCTGCGTATGTCGCGTATGGTACGCTCGATGGCGGCATTCGAGCCTTCGAGGATGCGCTTGGCTTCCTCGCGGGCCTCGCCTATGATTTCGCGGCGTTGCTGGCGCAGCTTCTCGGCGTCGTCGCTATAGCGCGCCAGGGTCTCGTCGATGGCCTTTTCCTTGCGGCGGATTTCGGCGCGTTTGTTTTCCCAGTAGCGGCGGTCGCGGGCTATGTCGAGCAGGTATTTGTCGAGGTTTACATAGTCGCTGCCTACAATTTCGCTTGCGTCGGCAATGATGTCCTCGGGCAGGCCGGTCTTCCGCGCTATTTCGATGGCGAACGAGCTGCCAGGATGGCCGATGGAAAGTTTGAACAGCGGCCTCATCTGCTGGCGGTCGTAGAGCATCGAGCCGTTGACAAGGCCCGGGGTTTCTTCGGCGAACTGTTTGAGGTTGTGATAGTGAGTGGTGATGACGCCCCACATGCCCTTGGCGTTGAACTGGCGCAGCAGGGCCTGGGCTATGGCGCCGCCGATTTGCGGTTCGGTGCCCGAGCCGAACTCGTCGATAAGTATGAGGGTAGAGGAGTTGCCCCTGGCGAGGAAAAACTTCATGTTGCGCAGGTGCGACGAGTAGGTTGAGAGGTCATCCTCGATAGACTGGTCGTCGCCTATGTCGATAAATATGCCGTCGAATATGCCCATGTGCGAGTTTGAGTACATGGCGGGCAGCATGCCGCACTGGGCCATGTACTGCGCGATGGCCACTGTCTTGAGCGTCACAGATTTGCCGCCTGCGTTAGGGCCCGATATGATGAGCAGTCTATGCTCCGGGGTAAGGGTGATGTCGAGGGGTACGATTTCTTTTCCCTGGCGCCGGAGCGAGAGCATCAGCCCGGGGTGGCGCGCGCCATACCACTCTATTTCGGGTGTGTCGCTGAGTGCGGGCATCTCGGCCTCGGTGATTTTGGCATACTGGGCCTTGGCGTGGACGAAGTCGAAGATGCCGAGGTGCTCGAAGCCGTCGACAAGCTCGTCGATGTGCGGCCTGATTACGTCGGCGAGGCCCTGGAGTATGCGCACAATTTCGCGACGCTCTTCAATCGACAGTTCGCGCAGGTGGTTGTTGGCCTCTACGACCTCGGCCGGCTCGATATAGAAGGTCTTGCCAGATGCCGACTCGTCGTGTACGATGCCGCTGATTTTGCGCTTGTACATCGGCGATACGGGTATAACGAGGCGTCCGTCGCGGACCGACGGTGTGGCGTCGGCCTCGATATAGCCGTTGCGCACGGCTTCGGCCATCACGCGGCGCATGGCCGAGTTGATGCTTGCCGAGGCGGCCGACATGGCGCGGCGTATGTCGGCGAGTTGCGGCGAGGCGTTATCCTTGATTTCGCCGTGGCGGTCGATGATGCGGTCTATCGCTGCCGTTACATCGGGGAAGGCCTGCATGTCGGCGGCAAGGGCGTCGAGGTAGGGGTAGGGCGTGGTGCCCATGTCGTCGCGGCGCTGCTTGGCAAAGAAATTGGCAATGTCGGCCATGGCGCCGAGCGACGCGCGCAGGCCGGGCAGGTCGGTTTCAGACGGCCACGTGCCCGGCACGCGCAGGGCCATCAGCGCGGCGCGGCGGTCGTGGATATTGCCCGAGGGGAAGCCGCTGTCGCCCGATATCAGGGCAAGCATCTCGGCTGTCTCGCCCAACTGGCGGCGCACGGTGGCATAGTCGGTGCTGAATGCCATCTCGTGGCAGCGGTCAACGCCGACGGGCGACGAACACAGGGCGGCAACTTGCTCACGCACGCTGTCGAACCCGATTTTATGCTCTAATGTGTCAGGATAAATCATCTATACAGGTTTATGTGTTTAAGAGTTTACAAGTTTATTAAATGGTTAAGAGTTAAAGGTTAAGGGTTAAAGGTTAAGGTGATGTGGGTTGAGGGTTAGTGGAATTTCGAAATGTCAACAATCTCATTAAACCTTAAACTTTAAACCTTAAACTCTAACCTTTAAACTTTAAACTTCAAACTTCAACCTATAAACTGATAAACTTATAAACATCATTTATGCATCAGTCTTGCCAGGTTGCGTTTGTCTTCGCGCTCCTTGATAGACTGTCGTTTGTCGTATTCTTTTTTGCCTCGTGCTATGCCGATTACGAGTTTGGCATAGCCACGGTCGCTGATAAATAGCCTCAGTGGCACGATGGTATAGCCCGAGTCTTTGCCCATCTTGCCGATTTTGGCAATTTCCTTTTTATTGAGCAAAAGTTTGCGGTCGCGCCGCGCCTCGTGGTTATTGTAGGTGCCGTAGAAATATTGGGCAATATTCATGTTCTTGACCCATACCTCGCCTGCGGCACTGACGTAGCAAAAAGTATCGACCAACGAGGCGTGGCCGTTGCGTATGCTCTTGATTTCGGTGCCGGTCAATACGAGGCCGGCAGTAAAGGTCTCTACAATCTCGTAGTCAAAAGTGGCGCGGCGGTTCTTTATATTTATTTCTTTTTGTTTGAGTTTCATTGTATTAATAAGTAAAAGATGTAATAAATCAATAGGGGCACGGCTACGATGGCAATGCCGGCGAAGCCCGTAAAGCGCAGCTCCTTGCGCTTGGATATGCCCAGGTATTCGCAGCCTTTCGACAGTACGAGTATGGCGTAGATGGGCAGGAACTTTACTATCAATAGGTTCCACGGCAGGCAGTTCTCGATAATCTGGAAGAGGAGCATCATGCCGAATCCGCAGAGTATCAGCGTGGTCGACTGACGCTTGTCTACATCTTGACCAGCAATCTGCCTCAGGTAGAGGTCGAAGAGCAGTCGGGCGATAAATATACCAACAAAATACGACCCGAAAACGTTTACCGCGCCGATTAGCACCTGCGGCAGCGTGGCTTGGTGGTAGGCCATGCCGAGGAATACCGTCGCCGAGGCGATGCCGAGCAGCGGGTATACGCCTTTTGTGAGCAAGATTTCGGGGTCGGGGTTCTTGTCGGCGATGTCGTCCCAGCCGTTTTTGGGTGACAGGATTAGCTGTATTATATATTTAAGAAGTGTTAACATTTTGCAAATAAAGTTTAATATCGCGCAAAGATTGGTGCAACGCAGTTTTTTTCGAGTACAAAGTTACGAAATAAGAACCGAATTTCATGCTTAATTGTTAATTTTGCAAACATAATTAACAAACGACCAAAACATAAACACACAAATGTTGAAAGGAATTATCTCGATAACCGGTAAACCGGGTCTTTACCGCCTGTTGACACGCGGTAAAAACAGCCTCATAGTAGAGTCACTTGCCACCGGCAAGCGCACCCCCACCTATCCGCACGAAAAAGTAATCTCGCTGGCCGACATCACCATGTACACCGAGAACGGCGACGAGCCCCTGCCCGACATCATGGAGAAGCTCTACGAGGTCAAGGGCGGCGAACCCGTCGACATCAAGGGCTTTGCCAGCGACGAGGCCATGCGCGAGTTCTTCGCCACCATCCTTCCCGACTTCGACCGCGAGAAGGTCTACAATACCGACATCCGCAAACTTTTCACCTGGTACAACCAGCTCATCGCCGCCGGCGTGACCGAGTTCAAGGAAAAAGAAATCGCCCAAGACCAGGCCGCCGAGGCAGCAGAAGCCGCCGACGAAGCCGCCACAACGAAATAAAATCCGCAAGGATTAGCCACAATAAAGCCCTCGGAGCAGACACCTGGAAATGGTGTTAGCTCCGAGGTCCCTTATAGAAATATAAAGGCCCTAAGAGGGTAGTCATCTAAGGTTTTGTCACAAATAATCTTGAAAACTCCTTATG
>VSPF01000073.1 GCA_009775195.1 Muribaculaceae bacterium | reverse complement strand
GCGCATACCGTCGCGGTCAGACTCGTCATTGATATTTGCGATACCATCGATTTTTTTCTCACCCACGAGGTCGGCGATGCTCTTAATCATCTCGGCACGGTTGACACCGTAAGGTATCTCGGTGACGACTATGAGTTCGTGCTCGGCTTTTTGCTCGATTTCGGCCTTTGCTCGGATAACTATGCGTCCGCGACCGGTCTCGTAGGCTTCGCGCACGCCGTCGTAACCGTAAATGATGCCGCCGGTTGGGAAGTCGGGAGCTGGTATGATGCGCATCAGGTCGCTGATTTCCATGTCGGGATTATCAATCAGGGCGATGCAGGCGTTGATACTTTCGGTCAGGTTGTGCGTGGGCATATTCGTGGCCATACCCACGGCGATGCCCGAGGCTCCATTGACAAGTATGTTGGGGAAGCGCGTCGGCAGTACGAGCGGCTCCTTGCGGGGGTTGTCGTAGGTCGGCGGGAAGTCGACGGTATCTTCGTCAATGTCGCGCAGCATCTCCTCGCCCAACTGGGCAAGACGCACCTCGGTATAACGCATGGCGGCAGGGCCGTCACCGTCGATAGAACCGAAGTTGCCATGACCGTCAATGAGCGTGTGGCGCAGCGACCACCACTGGGCCATGCGGACTACCGTGCCATAAATCGACGAGTCGCCGTGGGGGTGGTAGTTACCCATGACCTCGCCGACACATTTTGCCGACTTCTTGTGCGGTTTGTTACTATTGTTGCCCATCTCGTTCATGCCGAAAAGCACGCGGCGGTGCACCGGCTTCATGCCGTCGCGCACATCGGGGAGGGCTCGCGACACTATCACCGACATTGAGTAGTCGATGTAGGCCGTCTTCATCTCATTTTCAATATTGATTCTAAAGATGCGATCTTCTTCCAACATACTATATTATAGAATGTACTGACAAAGCCTATGGTGACAGTCGGCAGCCCCACAAGGGGGCGTACCTCGGGCTGTCGAGGCAAAATTTTATACAAAGGTACGAAATTTTTTTGATTTATGCGTAATTTTGTATGACAGGCAGCGTAAAAATATCGTAAATTTGCCGTGTCTTCGACAAATGAGGCAGTATCGGCCATGTGTCATACAATTTTGGCATGGTTATTGCCGTTTATATAGACATAATTAATGAATATGGAAAATAGCCAAAAATACACGCAAGCGGCGCAGACTATGATAGATAAGCTGCGCCAGACATGCACCAACCACAACAACAGCGCAATCATGCCGGCGCACCTGCTGCTCGAGCTGTGTCAGGACGGTACTCGTTCGGCCGAGTTGATGGAGGCAGTAGTGGGTGCCTCGCGCCTCGCCGACCTGCGTTCCGACCTCGATGTGGCACTCTACGAACCGTCGGCATCCGAGGGCAAGGATGCCGATTTCTTCAATCGCACCGTCACACTGATTATCAAACTCGCCATTATCGAGGCAAGGTACATGAAGTCGCAACTCGTCGACGTGGAGCACCTTCTCCTATCGCTGCTACACAACAGGGACGTCAAGGCAATGGAACTTGTGGCACCCTTTATCAATGCCGGCATTGATTATGACAGCATTGCACGACAGCTCAAAGCCGAGCTGCAGCCCGATAGCGAGACTCCTACTGCCGAGCGAAAAGAAGACGATGACACAGCCGAGGCCGAAGGCGACGGTAGTGCTGCCGACAATCCAGAGAAGGTAAAATCGGGAGCGCAGAACAAATTCCGCCGCCCCGGACGCAACGACACGCCGATGCTCGATAAATTTGGGCACGACATGACCCGTGCAGCCGAGGAAGGCACCCTCGACCCCGTCGTGGGCCGCGAGGTAGAAATCGAGCGTCTCGCCCAGATTTTGAGCCGTCGTAAGAAAAACAATCCCGTGCTGATAGGCGAACCGGGTGTTGGTAAATCTGCCATAGTCGAGGGGCTCGCCCTTCGCATAACCCAGCGCAGGGTGTCGAGAATACTCTACAACAAACGTGTCATCTCGCTCGATATGGCATCGATTGTCGCAGGTACAAAATACCGTGGAGAGTTCGAGGAGCGTATAAAGGCAATACTAAACGAACTTGCCAAGAACCCCGACATTATCCTGTTTATCGACGAAATCCACACAATCGTCGGAGCCGGCAACGCCCAAGGCTCGATGGATGCGGCCAACATGCTCAAGCCGGCCCTTGCCCGTGGCGAAATCCAGTGCATCGGTGCCACCACCCTCGACGAATATCGCGTGAATATCGAGAAAGACGGCGCGCTCGAGCGTCGTTTCCAGAAGGTGATGGTAGAGCCTACCACGCCCGAGGAGACCCTTGTGATACTGAATAATATCAAAGGTAAATACGAAGACCATCACGGCGTTACATACACCGATGATGCCCTCGAGGCATGTGTAAAACTTACCGACCGCTATGTGACCGACCGCAATTTCCCCGACAAGGCTATTGATGCCCTCGACGAGGCCGGTTCGCGTGTCAAGGTAACACATGTGCAAGTGCCTGAGGCCGTAGAGCAGCTCGAAGCCAGACTCGCCGATGTAAATGCGCAGAAAGTTGCAGCCGCGCAGCGCCATGATTTTGCCGCCGCCACCAAACTACGCGACGAGGCTGCCGAAATATCGTCTGACCTCGACAAGGCACGCAAGGAATGGGACGAAAAGATTAAGGCTAACCGCGAGCCTGTCGATGCCGACAAGGTTGCCGAAGTCGTGGCAATGATGACCGGCGTACCCGTGCAGCGCATAGCCCAGGCCGAAGGTCTGCGCCTGCTCGAAATGGGCCCGACCCTCAAGCAGGCCATCATTGGCCAGGACGAGGCCATCGCCAAGATTGTCAAGGCTATCCAGCGCAACCGTCTCGGCCTTAAAGACCCCAACAAGCCTATCGGTACGTTTATGTTCCTCGGCCCGACCGGTGTCGGCAAGACCCATCTTGCAAAGAAACTCGCCGAATACCTCTTCGACAGTGCCGACACGCTCATACGTATCGACATGAGCGAATATATGGAAAAATTCAGCGTGTCGAGACTCATCGGTGCGCCTCCGGGATACGTAGGCTACGAAGAGGGAGGCCAGCTTACCGAGCGTGTCCGTCGTCACCCCTATTCGGTGGTGCTCCTCGACGAAATCGAAAAGGCTCACCCCGACGTGTTCAACCTTCTCCTCCAGGTTATGGACGAAGGGCGCCTTACCGACAGCCTCGGTCGCCGTATCGACTTCAAGAACACCATAATCATCATGACCTCGAATATCGGTACGCGCCAACTCAAGGAATTTGGCAGCGGCGTAGGCTTCAATACCCGCGAGGTTGACCGCGAATACAGCCACGGAGTGTTGACCAAGGCCCTCAACAAGGCGTTCTCGCCCGAGTTCCTCAACCGTATCGACGATGTCATTATCTTCGAGACCCTCGACCGCGATGCAATCTTCAAGATTATCGACATCGAGCTTGCCGGCTTCTACAAGCGTCTTGCGGCTCTTGGCTATACCGTCACACTCAGTGACGAGGCTAAGAACTTCATCGCTTCGAAGGGCTGCGATGTGCAGTTTGGCGCTCGTCCGCTCAAACGAGCCATACAAAAATATCTCGAAGACGAACTCGCGGAGCTGTTGCTTTCGCAGAAAGTTGGCCAAGGCGATGAAATCATCGTCGGCTTCGACACCGAGCAGCAAAAGATTGTCACCCAGGTCATCGCATCGTCCGACCAACCCTCGATAGAGTGAGCATATATCGCTTATAGAGCATAAAATAATCTACTGCACCTCAAAGACGCACCTTTGGGGTGCAGTTTTTAATTTGGCATGTTATTATGAGATTGAAAACAAACACCTTGCGATTTTTGAAATGGCTGTGTGCATTTTTATGTACAGCCATTATATTTACTGTTTATGCAAATATCAAAGTTGACGGTGCATCCAACGACAGGATATTCGTCGATATTGATTCGGTACCTCATAATAAAGTAGCCCTGCTTCTGGGTACAAATCCGCTCAACAGGCTTGGTCGCCCTAACACATATTTTACAAACAGGATAAAGACTGTGGCCGAGCTCTTTCATGCCGGAAAGGTCGATTTCATCATCGCAAGCGGAGATAATCACACCCGTCAATACGACGAACCTACGGCCATGCGTGACTCGCTAATCGCACGCGGGGTGCCGTCCGAGCGGATAATACTTGATTTTGCCGGTTTTCGAACTCTTGACTCCGTAGTAAGGGCCCAAGAGATTTTTGGTTGCGACTCACTAACCATCATATCGCAGTATGACCATTGCGCCCGGGCTTTATATCTCGCACGTGCCAACGGTATTGATGCTGTCGCAATCTCCGCGCCTCTTAATGCCGGAAGGCGCGTGCGCACGCGATTAGCAATTCGGGAGTGGCTGGCACGCGATAAGATGATGCTTGATATATGGTTTGGCAAACAACCTCATTTTCTTGGTGAGAAAATTAGAATTCCCGACATCCTTGCTCAAAGAAGCTATTCGACAACCGATGGCATGACATTACGCATAGTCAGTCCTGAAATCGCCGCGACACCTATTGACTCTTTCGTGGTCGAATTTAGAAACACTCGCGACATAGAGGGTATGACGGGTGAGATGTTCAAAATAGAACGGCTCTCGCAAGACGGCAGATGGAAAGAAATTGCGATAGACAGGAAATATACCGACACTGACAGTACCGTAACGATAATGTTCAATTCAATCGGCTGGCTCATTTTTCCCGATACGACACTACAGATGACGGTAAAACCATGGTTTTATGAGCACGACTGGCCCCGGGGCTGCTACCGCCTCTCCAAGCCGTTTCACTACCCACCATATCCTAAGGCCAAAAGCGACACAGCCTACGTAGAGTTTGTAATCAAATGAAAAGGGCAAAGATATGAACTGCACTCCAAAAGTTTTTTATCTAACTTTTGGGGTGCAGTTCAATTTGGGCAAAGCCTCTTTAGATTATTTTGCGAGTTCGGAGAGGATGGTGCGTTTGAATTTGTCGTGGTCGCGCAGGTCGGGACGGCCTTGTGCCCTACCCTGTTTGTCGACGAGGATATAGAAAGGTATGCCGTCGACGTCGAACTGTTTGCGGATTCTTGCAATCTGGTCGGCTGTCACATGATAGTGGATGCCACGGATATCGTTAATCATATCGAGGTATAGCGGTGTTGACGAACTTTCGTCGGCAATGTAAATCCACACAATGTCGTCAGAAGACAGGTCGGCACTCTTTGCGGGCTCGTTTTGTGCCAGGGCAGCACGACAGGGACCACACCAAGTGTTCCACAAGTCAATCATCACTACCTTGCCACGATAAGGCTTGGTAATCTCGGCGATAATCTTTTCGGCGGGTACGTCGGGCGTGGGTGTCACCTTTGAGAAATCGAGCTTGGAAAGTTTGTCCTTCATAAACTGGTTGTGGGCGCGCACATCAGCCGAGAAACTTTCGGGAGCCTTGGCCAGGTCGGGAGAAACCTCGGTGAGCGAAGCATCATTGGCCTTGTTATAGTCATTATAATAAGCTTAAAGGCCCTCGTAAATACCTGAATTTATACCGTTCCTATGCCAGAAGCCTGTAGAAATTGCATCGCCGGCATCTTGCGACAAATAGATTCTTTGGTCATTGAAGTCAATCTTCTCGGCAAAGCGGCGGGCATTTTCGGGTGATAATTCAATATTGATACTGTCGGCCGGTATGGGGCTGCCCCAGTTGCCATACTTATTCCAATAATTGCTGTTGAGTATGCTGCGGCTTGTTGTGGCTGCAACAGCCAACTGTACCTGTAGGTTTACTTTCTCCATTTCCTTGGCCATGGCAGGGATGTCTGCGGAATCGATTGAGTCGTTGAGTGCATCGAAAAGATTAAGGACATAATCGGTGTATTCGTTGCCATTCATGTGGAAATCAGCAAATTTACCATTATACAGTTGCATCATGTGCTCACCCTTAAGGCCGGATATACGGTCGAGATTGCCATAGATGCCGTTATGATAGGATGCCTTATATCCCTCGGGGAGCATCCATTCTTTGCCGTCGCGTGTAAGCATATTGTCGATGCCCGACACGTGGGTGTCGACATAGAGGTCGATGTTCTCGCCCGGAGCGAGGTGGGCACCACCGCTAAGGAAGAGATTATTATTACCCCTAATGCGCATATAAGCGGGTCCGGCAACGGCAAATTTAAATTGGGCATTGCCAAGCGAATCGGGCTTGGTTGCATAGTCGGGGCGTTCGAAACCTCGGAGAGTATATAGCATATAACTGATATCGCCCATCTCGGGTACGTAGCCGAGCAGGTGCACGTTGACAGTAGTCGTATCGTATTTGAGCACAGGCTCAGGAAGTGCGCCATCAACGAATGGCTTACGTGCCTCGGCAGGAACGAGCGACAGGTTGATATTATCATCAGCCGTACCGGTGAGGTCTATGCCACGGACAGCATATCCGTCGGCAAAGCCTTCGGTAAAATCAATGCTCTTGACATTGGCCGGGATTGCCGGGAAGAACATGGTGAAATGCACCACGCCCGAGTCGGGGACGGTGACATGCTCGTTTGTGGCAATACCCTCGATGCCGGTCATGCTGTATTTCTGACCATCGGCAACGATATATGAGGAATCGGCCACCTGGAACCACCATCCCGGGCGGAAATTAACAACGGCATCTAAAACGGTCGCCGTATCGCTCAGCGTGACACGCTCGATGCTAAATGTATTCGTACTTGCACTTGTGATAAAGGGCTTGTCGATTGTGCCACGGTTGGAGAAGTGCGAACATGCGCATACCAGCCCGACCATGAGGCATAATAAAAATAATTGATTTATCTTTTTCATCGTATTGATTATTGCAAGAAGCCCTCTGCAAACGTATGGTAATACGCCGGCAGAGGGCTAATTCTATATTTCAAATTCCGGGATTACTCCGAGAACTTGGCGTTGATAAATTCACGGTTAAGACGGGCGATGTTGCTCAGAGGCACGTTCTTGGGGCACTCTGCGGCGCAGGCACCGGTGTTGGTGCAGTTGCCGAAGCCGAGTTCGTCCATCTTGCGTACCATGGCGCGGGCACGACGTTTGCGCTCGACCTGGCCCTGGGGCAGGAGTGCAAACTGGCTCACCTTGGCCGAAACGAAGAGCATGGCCGAGCCGTTCTTGCAGGCAGCCACACATGCACCGCAACCGATACATGTAGCGGAGTCCATGGCGGTATCGGCGATTTCCTTGCTGATAGGTATGTTGTTGGCATCTTGTGCACCGCCGCAGTTGAACGACACATAACCGCCGGCCTGCTGGATTTTGTCGAAAGCAGAACGGTCGACCATAAGGTCGCGGATTACGGGGAAGGCAGCCGAACGCCACGGTTCGATAGTGATGGTATCGCCGTCGTTGAACTTGCGCATGTGGAGCTGGCAAGTAGTGATACCCTGCACGGGGCCGTGGGGATGGCCGTTGATATATAGCGAGCACATGCCGCAGATGCCTTCGCGGCAGTCGTTGTCAAATACGACGGGTTCTTCGCCTTTCTCTACAAGCTGCTGGTTGAGCATGTCGAGCATCTCGAGGAAGCTCGAGCCGGTAGAAACGTTGTCGAGCGAGTAATTGACGAACTGTCCTTTCTCTTTGGGACCACGTTGACGCCAAATTTTCAGTTTTACGCTGATTGTATGTTCCATTATTTTTGATTCTTTGGTAGCCGCGCCGGCCGGGGCCGACACAGCCGCGTGGTTTGATTAGGATTTGTAGTTACGGGTCTGTACCTGGATAGCTTCATACTTGAGAGGCTCCTTGATGAGGATGGGCTTCTCGGTATCGCCGGTATATTTCCAGCAGCTAACATACATGTATTTGTCGTCGCGACGTGCAGCTTCGCCGTCGGCGGTCTGGTATTCTTCGCGGAAGTGTGCGCCGCACGACTCGTTGCGGTTGAGGGCGTCGATAGCCATCATACGTGCAATGACGAGGAAGTCTTCGAGACGGAGGGCTTTTTCGAGCTCGGTGTTGAGGTCGTCGGCCTTGCCTACGACGCGGAGGTCGGTATAGAACTCTTTACGCACCTCTTCGATTTCGCCGAGAGCCTTAACGAGGCCCTGGAGTGTACGGCCCATGCCGACGAGGTTCCACATCACGTGACCGAGACGTTTGTGGATTTCATCGGGGCTCTTTGTGCCCTTGATATCCATGAGTCGCTGTATGCGCGAACGCACGTCGGCCTCGGCTTTGTCGAACTCGGGATGGCTGGTGTCGAATGTCGAACGGGCAACTTTGATTTGGTCGCTGAGGTAGTTCTGCATCGTATAGGGAAGCACGAAATAACCGTCGGCAAGACCCTGCATGAGTGCCGAAGCACCCAGGCGGTTTGCACCGTGGTCAGAGAAGTTACATTCACCGATAGCGAAGAGGCCCTTGACCGAGGTCTGAAGCTCGTAGTCTACCCAGATACCGCCCATGGTGTAGTGGCTTGCAGGGAAAATCATCATAGGAGTCTCGTAGGGGTTGTCGTCGCTAATCATCTGGTACATGTCGAAGAGGTTGCCGTAGCGGTCGCGAACGACATCGGCACCAAGACGGTCGATTGCGTATTTGAAGTCGAGGTAGACGGCGTTGCCTGTACCTACGCCGAAGCCGGCATCGCAACGCTCTTTGGCAGCGCGGCTGGCAATGTCGCGGGGGCATAGGTTACCGAATGCGGGATAGCGACGCTCGAGGTAGAAGTCGCGGTCCTCGTCGGGAATATCGGTAGGACGTTTCTTACCGGCGCGGATAGCCTCGGCATCTTCTTTCTTCTTGGGTACCCAGATACGGCCGTCATTGCGCAGCGACTCGCTCATAAGTGTGAGCTTCGACTGGTCTTCGCCGTGTACGGGGATACATGTGGGGTGAATCTGTGTGAATGCGAGGTTGGCAAGGTATGCACCCTTCTTGAAAGCCTGGATAGCGGCAGAGCCGTTGCAGCCCATAGCGTTGGTCGACAGGAAGAATGCGCGGCCATAACCGCCGGTGGCAAGGACGACAGCGTGTGCTGCATAGCGCTCGATTTCGCCGGTTACAAGGTTGCGGACAATGATACCGCGTGCACGGCCGTCGATAATAACGATATCGAGCATCTCGCGGCGTACGAAGCTGCGGACAGTGCCTTTCTGAATCTGGCGGTTGAGCGAGCTATACGCACCGAGAAGGAGCTGCTGGCCGGTCTGGCCCTTGGCATAGAATGTACGGCTCACCTGTGCGCCGCCGAACGAACGGTTGGCGAGGAGGCCGCCGTATTCGCGTGCGAAGGGGACGCCCTGTGCAACGCACTGGTCGATAATGTTGTTAGAAACCTCGGCAAGACGGTAAACGTTTGCCTCGCGCGAACGGAAGTCACCACCTTTTACTGTATCGTAGAAAAGACGGTATACAGAGTCACCGTCGTTCTGGTAGTTCTTGGCTGCATTGATACCGCCCTGTGCAGCAATCGAGTGAGCGCGGCGCGGGCTGTCCTGTATGCAGAAATTGTATACGTTGAAGCCCATCTCGCCAAGAGTAGAAGCGGCCGATGCGCCGGCGAGGCCGGTACCGACAACGATGATGTCGAGGTTGCGCTTGTTGGCAGGGTTTACGAGGTGCTGATGAGCTTTGTAGTTGGTCCATTTCTCAGCGACAGGACCTTCGGGGATTTTCGAGTCAATCGTGTACTCAGGCATGTTGCCGCTTTCGATGTCGGCGTATTCGTGCATGATAGGTGTTGAATCAATCATGCCCTCAAGGTTGGTTGTTTGTGCCATATCTCTGAGTGATTATTAGTTTATTGAATCTGTTTGAGCTTCTTCGGCAGCGGGAGTCTCGACTGCTTTGGGAGCGGCCTGGGCCTTGGCATAATCTGTGCGCTGCTGAACGAACTGGCCGAACTGACCGATTTGCTGCAGATACTGACCTGCATTCTTGCAGTCGGGAGCCTGCTTTGCAGCGGCGTCGCTGATAGCATTTGCTGCAGTTGAGTAATACTCGCCACGGTCAACAAAGAAAGTCGTAGCTGCGAGGGGGTCGGTCTGGTCGAGTGTAGATGTCTCAAGCTGGAACTCCTCGATAAGTTCCTGTGCGCGTTCGTTCCAATACTCGGCATACTGCTCCTGGAGTGCCGGAGCGGTAAGGAAGTACTGTTTCTTGGCCTGGACGGTGAAGAGGACGGCCTGGGCGACGAACAGGAGAACCACGATAGAAGTCCACCAGCAAGCAATTGCCTTGAGGCGCGGCAGCCAGATATTGCCGTTCCAACCGATAGTCTGGAACATCGACCAGAAACCGTGGTTCATGTGGAACCAAAGGGCCACGAAACCGATGATGTAGATAACGGGGGTCCACCAGTTTTCAAAAGCAGCCTGGAGGAAGAGTGTGCCAAACTCGGGAGCAGTGGGTGCACCGTTTACCTGGGGAAGAACCGACAGTTCGTGCGACATAAGCTCCTGGAGCTGCATCTTTGCCCAGAACTGGATAAGGTGCACAACCAGGAAGGCAAGCACTACGATACCGAGTACGAGCATGTTCTTCGACGACCATTCAACGCCGGGATAGTGAGCGTTGACAGCATAGCGGTCGTTGCCACGGGCCTTACGGTTCTGCACGGTAAGCCACAGGGCGTAGATGATGTGGATGATGAACAACAGCGCAAGACCGGCCGAAGCTACCAGCGCATACCAGTTGGCACCCAGGAACATGCAAATCTGATTGTAGGCTGCAGGCCACAACAGGGCAACCGAATTCATCAACACGTGAAAAGTTACGAATAGGACGAGGCAGATGCCCGTGATGGCCATCACGAACTTACGTCCTATAGATGAGCTTGTTAACCACATAAGATGATTGTTTTTGATTGATTTATGAATTGTTTGTATCTTTTTGCTGCGGTCACGGCGAAAGAGCCTCTTTGCGGAGGCTCCGCCAATTATTCTGCAAATTTAAGGAGTTTTGACTATCTTAACAACTAATTGACGAAAAAATTCTTCAATGCAAGGCGACATTTTTACTTTTTATACGTATTTCAACCAAAAACACACTATGGATAAGGAGACATTATATGACATCATAGCCGGTTCGCTTGTTGGCGGTGCAGCAGGCGACGCCCTTGGCTACACTGTAGAATTCGAAAGCCTAGGGGTAATCAAGGCTGCATACGGCAAAGACGGCATATCGGCATACGAACCGGTCAATGGCGTGGCCCAGATAAGCGACGACACGCAGATGACGCTCTTCACGGCCGATGCACTGACGCAACTCCGCAAAGAGCCTTACAATTTTGAAAAAGCGCTCAGATATATAAAAGATGACTACCTGGCCTGGTTCAGAACCCAGGGAGGCCAAGCCCGTCTGGCACCTCATTCGGTCCTCGAAGACATTCCCGAACTGCACAGCCGTCGTGCACCAGGCATCACGTGCCTAAGCGCCTTGGGAGCTTTGAGCATGGGCCGCGCTGCCGAAAACGACAGCAAGGGCTGCGGAGGTGCCATGCGCGTCGCACCTGTCGCACTCTATGCCCTTACGCGCAGCGACATGTCGGCTCTCGATGTCGCCAGTCTTGCCGGCGAGGCTGCCAGGCTGACGCATCTCCACCCACTCGGCTTTATCAGCGCGGCATACGTGGCGACATTAATATATATAAGCTGTAAAAACTCGTCGTCAAACCAAGGCAATCTCCTATATGATAGTGCGACAAAAGTAGTGTCGGTCATCGAAGAGGTGTATGGCGCGGACTATGCTCATGCTGTTAAACAGATGACCGCAATAGTCGAAAAAACCGTAAGGATGGCAAGAGAAAAAGACACTCTCGACATAGACAACATTCGCAGCCTCGGCGAGGGATGGGTCGGAGAAGAGGCAGTGGGCATAGCCCTATACTGCGCCCTTCGGCACAATGATGATTTCTCGGCGGCACTCCGCGCCGCTGTCAATCACGATGGCGACAGCGACTCGACAGGTGCAATCTGCGGCAACATATTAGGTGCGATATGGGGGTACGACCGTATTCCTTATATATGGAAAGAAAACCTCGAACTGCACGACACTCTCCTGGCCACAGCCCGACGACTCGCAGATATAGCCATATAATAATAGTAATCCGGCAAAGGCATCGTTGTCACACAGCATTGTGTGGCGGCGGTGCCTTTTGTCGTGCGATAAAAATTAGTAATTTTGCCAAAGCCAATCATAACTAACACCATGAAACACACATTACCTTATATCATGCTGTTCGCCGCAGCTTTATCAGGGTCATGCAGCATGTCGGAAGACAAAGGCACCAACTACTATTTCGACTCGGCCAACGGCAATGATGCCAACGAAGGTACCTCCGCCGTCTCGGCGTGGAGAAACCTGGCAAAAATCAAAGACATAAACCTTGCACCGGGCGACAGCGTGCTGCTAAAACGCGGCAGTCGCTTTGAATGTATCGTAGAGTTTACCGCCCACGGGACCGAGGGGTCTCCAATCGTGATAGATACATATGGCGATGGCGAAGCCCCCTGCATCGCCGCCCCCGACAGCTCGCTCTACGCCGTGGCAATCTACAACTCCGACTACGTGACGCTGCAAAACATCGAAGTGGTCAATACCGGCTCGCAAAGGCTTGCCGGACGGACGGGAGTCCTGGTCAAAAGTGAGAATTACGGCACATCTCACGGAATCACTCTCAACTCGCTCTACATACACGACGGCAACGGAAGCCTTGTGAAAGAAGAAGGCGGTGGTAGCGCGATACTGATTAAAAACGGTTGGGATAGCGATAGCACCGTGTCGGTATTCGACCATCTCACCATCAAGAATTGCGTTATACGCCGCTGCGAACGCAACGCCATGATATGGAGCGCCCCCTGGAGCCGCACCGACTGGCATCTGAGCACAAACACGCTTGTGCAGGGCAACCTGATAGAAGGAGTCCCCGGCGACGGCATCGTGCCCATAGGGTGCGACGGGGCGATAATCGAATACAACCTGATGCGCGACTGCCCGATGACGCTGCCCGACACCGAGGCAGCAGCCGGTATATGGCCTTGGAGTTGCGATAATACAGTCATTCGCTTCAACGAAGTATCAGACCACAAGGCACCGTGGGATGCCCAGGGATTTGACAGCGACTACAACTGCACCAATACACACATAGAATATAACTACAGCCACGACAACGACGGCGGCTTCGTGCTTATCTGCAACAGCGGCACATGTCGCGAACCGCACAGCGTCGGCAACACCGGCACGGTGATAAGCTACAATATCAGCTATGGCGACGCCATACGCCAAAGGCCGACACGTGTAGGCACATTCTCGCCCACAATCCACATTGCAGGGCCTTGCGACAGCACATTGATAGAACACAACATATTCTTTATCACACCGAAGCCATCGGATAAGGTAGACCGTCATGCTGTATGGTCAGACTCCTGGGACGGCTATGCCAGCAGGACTACATTCAGAGACAACGTGTTTTATACCACGGAGCCGTCTAAATTCGATTTCACCCGGTCGACCGATAATGTATTTGAAGGCAATTATTTTTACGGCAAGTTCAATGGCGTACCCTTGGAGAATAATATCGAAGTACCGTCCGACTCTTTGACCCAAATACTGCCCTCGCTCTTAACCGAAGTACCTATAGCCAACGGTAAGGCAACAATTAAAACTGTAGACAAAGAGGCAATCGAACGCTATTTTAAAACGCTCAAATCAAACGAATAACAATGAACACTATATTACGGACAAGCATTTCAGCCTTAGCTACTGTCATGGCCTTAACAAGCCATGCCGAAAACCTTCGTCTTCACTACGACAAGCCGGCAAAATATTTCGAGGAGGCCCTCGTAATAGGCAACGGCAAGCTCGGAGGTATAGTTTACGGCGGTATAGACTGCGACAGCATATCGCTCAACGACATAACACTATGGAGCGGTATGCCCGACACGACGACATATACACAAGACTTTCAATCAGCGTTAGCCGAGGTACGCGAAGCCCTTGACAAAGGAGACTATGCCGGAGCCGACAAAGCCAATCGCGCATT
>VSPF01000072.1 GCA_009775195.1 Muribaculaceae bacterium | reverse complement strand
AGGTTCTTTCTTTTGTTAATAACTGTGAATATTTGCTGCAAAGTTAACCTTTTATTTTGCAACTGCAAATCTAATAGTTTGCTCTTTGTGAGGCTGCACTCTTCCCTGAACGGGCATCCGTCGCAGTGGTCGCACGTCATCACGGTGCCGTCGCTCCTGAAACCGCTCAGAGTGTACTCTTCTTCTGTCCGCAGGACCCGCATCGTATGGCCGGCCGGACAGACGAGCGTGCTTTCGTCAGGCGACAGTCTGAACCCGAACTTGTCGTACTGGCCGGCTTTTACCGGCCTGCGTGCTGATTCGGCATCATAGTTCGGATACTTGACCACCGCCTCTATCTGTCTCCGCTCCAGTTCTACATAGACTTCCTCACCCCCGTATCCGGCATCCTCCACGACCGCCGAGGGCCTGACGCCGTTCTCTTCGATGCAGGTGTCGACAAAATCCATTGCGACTGATTTGTCAGAAGACTCGCCGTACGCCCCGTAGTTGGTGACGTACTGGTTCTGTGTCGCGATTTGGACGTTGTAATTGGGTGTCGCCGTTGTCTCGTACCCGTCCTCCTTGGCATGCATTATGCCGCAGTCCGGATCTGTCGGGGCCACCCCGCATCTGCCGGCGCATTGTTCCAGCGTCTTGTCGTGGGCCTCCTTGCGGTCACAGGCATTACGGAGGGCCGTGACCTTGCCCCGGACGTTCCTCAGCCCGTCTTCTCCGGCTTTTTGTTCGATGCGGTCAGCTATCTGGCGGGCTTCCTCCTTTGTATACCTGACGTGTCCGGTGCTGTCGTCCTCGGCTTTGTCCCCCCTTTCAACCTGTTCAAGCAGGGCCCTGACCCCCTCCTGTATGTCATCGTCAGCCGATGCCGCGAACTTCTCGGCATTACTGCGCCATTTTATACGCCGGCGTGCCGCCCTCGAACGTATCGTGGTGCCGTCTATGTACAGGTCCTTGCTCAGCTCAATCTCTCCACGCTCTACCAGTATCATCACAAGACGCGAGAAGATAATCTTGATGTACGGCATGCACCGCGTCTTGAAACGGCTGATTGTCGTGTGGTCGGGGAACTGGTATGATGAAAGCCATATCAGGTGGGCATCGCGCGTCATGGCCGATTCCAGCCCCCTGGTCGAGAATATATTGTTCATGTATCCGAACAATACCACTTTGAGCAGCATTGCCGGATGATATGGGGGCTGGCCGTCGGAAGCTTTCGAGTAGCTGTCATGAATCTCCTTCAGGTCCATGAGGTCGACTATCTCCGAAATCAGCCTCGCCGGAGCGTCCTTCGGTATAAAATCTCCCAGATTGGGCGGGAAAAGCAGCGTGTCGTTGGTTATATAAGTTTTATACATTACCTTTGTGGTACAATTGATTAGGCACCATAAAGTTACGAAATTTTATGGACATAAAGAAGCCTCAGCTTGGGAAAGTTGAGGCTTTTGCTGATTTTTTTGAGGGAGGTTCTGCAACACCCTCTACTTTACCGTAACCCCGGCCTTACGAAGTTGGCCGGGGTGTGGAACTCTCCTCCGGCTATTAGTGTCGAAGACAATTCCCAATCGATATATAAATCTGAAAGGCATTATAATATTGATGCGCCGGCATTTCAGCTTGTGCCTTTTTTTTCAACATTCTTGAAAAAAGGGGAATATTTAGCGCTATACAAGCAATAACTTTGCAAACAAATCAAGTGCACATTGACATTATGGAATAAAAAATTAAGGGCCAAGTCTAACACCTTAACCCTTAACCTTTAATCTTTAACCTTTCCGCTCCTTACTCTGCGTCGAGGTTTTTGAGTGCGAAGACGTAGGCACCGATTGCGATGGCCTTCGATGCGCCGAGCTTCGACAGCATTATGCCGGTTCGTTTCATGGGGTCGTACATCACCATGTCGTTGGTGCCGTACACTTTGAGCGGACGGGCGTCACCGACAACGAATTTGGCAAATTCGAGTTCGTCGTCGAGGTCGAATACTCGCATTTGCACACGCTGAACGGCCTCGCCGCCCTTGGTGCTGATGGCCGACCGCAATTCTTTTAGCAACGCTGGCTTGATATATTTCGCTGCTCCTGTCAGGCCTCCGCCTATTACGATGAGCGAGTCGGTCAGGGTCACTGCCGATGCGAAGGCGTCGCCGGCAACTTCGCCGCAGAGTTCGAAGGCGCGCCGTGCTGCTTCTTGGTCGCCCTCTGACTCACCCTCGGCGATTTTGTAGATGTCGTAGGGCGTGCGGTCGGTATCGTCGCCGGTGAGGGTGGCGTAGTTGCGCTTTACGCCGCGTATCGAGGCTCCTTCTTCGGCTATGATGCCGGGTTCGAGTTTGTGGCGGAGGCAGAATGTCTCTATACATGCGTTGTTGCCAAGGTTGAGTTCGCCGTTGATTACCGAGCCGATGCCGAGGCCCGTGCCGAAGGTATAGCCCAGCAGGTTGGTGTAGCGACGGTTGCCGCCGAGGTCTTTTATGCGGTCGTTGATTTCTTTGAGGGCACCGCCGGTGGCCTCGCCGAGAGCGAAGAGGTCGCCGTCGTTATTGATAAATACCGGCAGGTCGAACTTGGCCTTGAGGAACGGGCCCAGTGCCACGCCGTCGCGGAACGACGGGAAGTTTGGCAAGTAGCCGCCGATGATGCCGGCGCGGTAGTCGGCAGGGCCGGGGAAGGCGAAGCTGATGGCGACGGGCTTTTGGTCTAACTTGGCGATTACTTCCTCGAAACCTTTGACCATTGTGGCGAGGCACAGGTCGAGGTCGTGTGAGTTTGACGGATATGTGATTGGGTCGATTATATATTCATAGCCCCTCATCGCGCTGAACACAAAGTTGGTGCCTCCGGCATCGAGGGTGATGACTATGCGCTGGTCGTTCTTGTACATGTGGTTAGTAGCTGATTATCAGTGGTGATTTCTTGAAATTCTTGAGATAGTCGTTCCATGCCTGCATGTCGGCAATGTCGGCGCGGTCCCAGGCGAAGCCGAAGTAGTAGCGGAAGTTCTCGCCGGGAGCGACTGCGGTGCGGAGTACGATGTGGCCCTCGCGCTCTTCGGCTGTCGTAGTGCGGTCGGGCACTATTACGCCGAGCATTGCCTTGCCGTTGTCGGGGCCCTGGGTCGGGTCGGCATACGCTATATAGTTGTCGCCAGTGAGAGCCTTGCTGGCGTCGCGGCGTGGCACGCCGGCAACAATGGCGGTGCTGTCGCGCAGACCGTCGTAGCTGACGGTGCAGGCGTTGAGGTGGCTGCCGGCATCGAGGGTGATGAGGCGTGTCTCGGTGATGCTGTCCTTAGGTGCGAACCTGAGCCTGGCGGTGAAGCGCACCGGGCCGTTGTCGAGGACTTCGGCCTCGTCGTAGCACCAGGCAAACGCTATGGAGTCGCCGACCAGACGGGCGGCAACGCCGTCGCCGAGTGTCGGCCCCACGGCATAGCAGTCCATGCCCAGACCGTGGTCGATATGGTATGATATGGAGTTGATATATTCTTCGGCCTGTTCGTTCGAGATGGCGCGTAGCGAGTCTACAGTCTGCCAGGTCTTGGGGCTTGTTTCTGGCCCGTAGAGTTTTTCGAGTACAAGTCCCTTGTCGGGATATTTGAAGAAGATGTCGTAGCCGTATGCCCTCTCGCCCTTTCGTTGGGTGGTGGGGCCGTAGGCGCGGAAACCGACGATGTCGTTTTCCCACGCAAGGTCGTCGGCACGTTCGGGGTAGACACGGCCCTGAGCCTTCGAGTCGTAAGCCGGCAGGGTATCGCGCACTACGATTGTATATTCGGCTGTCGCTTTGGGCGCGAGGTCGGCCTGGAATATCAGCAGCGAGTCGTAGGTGACTTGCGACGGTATTTCTTCATCGTCGACGAGGACTGCGTAATATCCGTTGCCGAGGCGCTCGGCGATGTCGGCAACGGGTATTTCTACGATTTCGCCGCTGCGGGCGTCTTCCGACGGGTTGCTTACTTTGACATTCATGCCGCCGGGCGTGCTGCACGACGACATGAAGGCTGCTATGGCTATAGCAGAAATGAGTTTAGAGGGTTGCGAGGACGTTTTTATGTTCATTGTATTTCTTAAGGCGAAGCAGGGCTTCTATGTAATAATAATCGGCATAGATTATCGAATAGTCAATCTCGCTGCCTGCCGGGCGGTGCCCCGTGGAGTGGTCGAGGAACGACGGCCTCCTATTGCCCGAGCGGTATTTGTCGCTTGCCAGCGAGGCAAGCATACGTGTCGCGGCCTCGCGGTAGCGTGCGGCGGTATCGGCGTCGACATATTGTTGCAGCTCGAGCAGTGCCGATGCCACGACTGCCGCAGCCGATGCGTCGCGACTGGTGTCGGGGATGGCCGGGTCGTCGAAGTCCCAGTAGGGGATATAGTCGTCGGGTAGGCGGCAGAGATATGCTTCGGTAACTTTTTTTGCAAAGTTAAGAAATTTTTTGTTATGTGTCTCACGATATACCGTGGTATATCCGTATATTGCCCAGGCCTGGCCGCGCGCCCACGTCGAGGAGTCGGAATATCCCTGGTGCGTCATGCCCTTTATGAACTTGCCGCTCTTTTGGTCGTACACTGCCACGTGGTAGCATGTGCCGTCGGGGCGGAAGTGGTGCTTCATCGTCGTCTCGGCATGCTTTACGGCTATGTCGTAGAGCCGGTGGCTGCCGCCGTTTTTCGAGGCCCAGAAAAGCATCTCGAGGTTTATCATGTTGTCCATGATGGTATTGTGGCCGCCGAGCATCTCGATGTTGCGGGGCCATGACAGTATGGTGCCGACTTTTGGGTTGTAGAGCGTGGCCAGGGTGTCGGCGGTGGCGAGGATTATGCGGCGGTAGTTTTCGTCGCCGGTCAGGCGGTAGGCGTTGCCATAGCTGCAGAACATCAGGAAGCCGAGGTCGTGGTCGAAGGCCGGGCGCTGCGACAGGAACTCGAGCGAGGCGGTGTAGCGCTCGGCCTCTTTCTTTATGGCGGCATCGCGGGTCGACTCGTACTCATACCACAGCACGCCCGGCCAGAAGCCGGCGCACCACTCATCGGGGGAGGCTTTGCGGCAGTGCCACATGCTGTCGTCGGGGCTGATGTTGCGCGGCATCATGGTGTAGTCCTTGTCGCTGCCGAGCTGAGCCAGTGATTTGTGTACCTGGGCGTCGCAGTAGTCCAGGTCGCTGTCTACATCGACTGGCACGGCGACGAGCGGCAGGCTCCAGAGCAGTGTCAGTGTTCCGGTAAGTATCTTGAAAAATTGCATGGTGTGATTACTTTATGACTGTGTCCGAGCTGATTACATCTATCCAACCTCGGTCGGCGATGTTGTCGGGTGTTATGCTGTAAAATCCGGCCTTGGCGCCAATCCATTTGCCGGCACGGGCCTTGAATTTGCCGGCATCGGTATATTTCTTGCCGTCGTGGCTGTATGCGAAAGTGCACTGGCCGCCACGGGTCACGGTCACGCGCAGGTATATGTCGCACTCCATGTTGGGGTAGAGGCCAGCGTTATATACTCGCGTCGGCTTGACTGTGCCAAGGTCTGTGATATGTTCACGGCCGCCTTGTTCGGCATCGGTACAGGTCACGAACTGCATCTCGAAGTTTTCGCCGACTTTCTTTAGTCCTAAGCGGGCGTAGTCCCAGCCCATGACTATTATGCCCGACGATACGCCCTCCGACGACGACTTGGCCGAAATCTGTACCTTGGCAGTGATAGAGAACTCCTCGGCAGGGAATTTTTGCAGCCACAGGTTGGGTACCTCCCACATGTTTACGAAGCCCTCGCTCACCTTGTGGCCGTAGAGGCGCATCATCGAGCGGTCGGTGGGGAAGCCGTAGAAGTCGTTGTAGTTGGCGTGCCACTGGTAGAGCATCGGCGTGTCCTTGCACTGCACGACCGGGGCCGTGACAGGCTTTCTATATTTCCGCACCGGGTCGCCGCAGCCGTCGCCGTCCTTGTCTACGCCGATTACGGGCCAACCGTCGGCCCATGTCATGGGGTTGAGGTGTATCACGCGGCCATAGGCGCCCTTGTCCTGGAAGTGCAGGAACCAGTCCGAGCTGTCGGGCGCGCTAACCCAGGCCCCCTGGTGCGGGCCGTTGATGTCGCTCTTGCCCTGCGACATTACTATTTTCGATTCGTAGGGGCCGTAGATGTTTTTCGAGCGCATCACGAGCTGCCAGCCCGTGGCCACGCCGCCGGCGGGGGCGAAAAGGTAGTAGTAGTCGCCCTTGCGGTACATCTTGGTGCCTTCTACGGTGTGGTTGACACCGTCGTTACCGTCAAATATTATGCGCGGCTGCGATATTATGGCCGTGCCGTCGGGTGTCATCTCGCTCAGCGTGAGTATGCTGTTGAATCCTGCACGCGATGCGGCCCAGCCGTTCGACAGGTATGCCTTGCCGTCTTCGTCCCACAGCGGCGAGGGGTCTATAAGCCCTTTGCCGGCCTTGACGAGCAGCGGTTCGCTCCACTGGCCCTCGGGGTCGGCGGTCTTAATCATGTATATGCCGAAGTCGGGGTCGCCCCAGTAGATGTAGTATTCGCCGTCGTGGTAGCGTATGCACGGTGCCCATACGCCTTTGCCGTGACGGGGGGCGGCGGCGTAATATTCTGTCGGGGGCACGGCGCCGAGGGCGTAGTTGACGAGCGTCCAGTTGACGAGGTCGTTCGATTTGAGTATGGGGAGGCCTGGAGCGTCAGAAAAACTCGACGCTGTCATATAGAATGTCTTGCCGTCGGGTGTGGCTACCGCGTCGGGGTCGGAGTAGTCGGCATGAATGATAGGATTGGTGTACTCCTTGCCGTTGATGTTGGCCGGGTTCGATACAAGCTGCCCGTTGCCTGCGTAAATGGCAAGCGTGGCACCGAGGAGCAGCGAAATCGACATCAATCTTTTCATGTGGTCAAAATTTTAAAATGAAATCTATTTACCTTAGAAATTGTACCTGTTATGTCTTACACTATCATCACTCTATAATACGCATGACAGCCGTGCTACACCTAAATGGCTGTGAATTTTATGGCGGCGCCACCGCGAGGGACGAGGTCGAATTTTAGTTTGTCTTTCGACGTAACCTTCTTGGTGTCAATGGCTACGTGCGTCGCAGTCTTGACTTTTTCGCCGCCGTCGGTATATATTTCGGCTATGTATTTCTTGCCGGGCTCGAGGAAGTCGAGCGAGACTTCTTCGTGACCGCCGTCGTTGTTTGCCATTACGCCTACCCACCAGTCACTGCCTTTGCGGCGCGCCATGGTTATGCCCTTGCCGGGGTAGCCCGACAGCACGCGGCTGTCGTCGAATGTCGTGGCGAGGTCTTCGAACCATTTTATTTCGGGTTCGCCGTGATAGCGGTCGGGCGTGTCGTACCACAATATGGTCTGCAGCGGGCTGTAGAATATGAGCGATGCGGCCAACTGGTGCGCGTGGGTGTTTTTGAGTCGCTTGTCGAAGTAGCAGATTGTGTAGTCGGCAGCACCGTTGAGCATGCGTGTGAACGGCAGCATGGTGTTGTGTGTCGCGTCGGGCCATTCCTCATTGCCGCATATGCCTTCCTGTGTGAGCAGGTTGGGGTACGTGCGCGAGAAACCCGAGGGACGGAATTCGTCGTGGATGTTCATCATCAGGTGGTTGTCGGCGGCATTGCGCACCATGTCGTGCAGCCATGTGGCCCAGCGGTGCGAGGCGTACTGCACGAAGCCCGATTTCACGCCCACGATGCCCCATTGGCGCAGCAGTGGGAAGAGTTCGTCCATTTGTTTCATCAGGGCGTGCTGGTTTACGTAGAGCCATACGCCCACGCCTTTTTCTTTGCCGTAGTCGACCACGCGCTTCATGTCGAGCTTGTCGACCACCTTTGTGGCGTCGCCGTCGTGGCTCGTGCAGGGTAGGTACCACAGCCAGTCGAAGAGCATGTAGGGTATGTTGTGCTCGGCGCAGAAGTCGATGTTGCGCAGGCCGGCCTCAGTGTCAATCTTGGTGCAGCGCATTATTTTGCCGGGCTTTACCCAGGCGAAATCGCCGTCGGCACGTGGGTTGAGGTTCAAGACTATGTCGTTGTTCTCGAGCAATTTGCCCGGGGTGTCGGCGGTCATTATTATTTTCCACGGCGTGGCGTAGTATGTCACTATGTCGACGGGCGAGTACATGACTGATTCGAGTGTCGATGGTTTGTCGCGGCGTGCGCGGAACTTGGTCAGGCACCAGTCGTCGACGTCGGCATCGAGCAGTGCCAGCCACTTGCCGTCGGGCAGTTCGAGGGTCAGGGCACGCTCGACAGGCTCGGATATGGAGTCCACGGGGCCGACGTCGAAGCGGGCCTGGGCCCATTGTTCCGAAAACGCCTTTACCCCCGCAGGGAATGTGTAGTCGGTCAGGTCGCCGACGACCTTGTGGAATATTGCCGCCGGATGTTCGGGGAAGAAGTATCTGAATGCGACGCCCTGGTCGTAGGCGCGAACCTCTATGTCGAGGCGGTAGTCGCTCTTGTCCTTGCGGCTCAGGTGCAGTGTGCCGCTGTTGTAATGGTCGCGCACGGTCGAGCGTTCGCCGTAGAGCGGTGTCCATGTCGTGTCTACGCCCACGCCATGGCTTATGCTGTCGACGGTGAGCAGGTCCATCCAGCAGTCGGGTTGCGCGAGGTCGCGCTTGCCCAGGGCCATCTCCCATACGCGGTTGTCAATCTCGAGGCCCGCGCGCGACGGCAGTATGACGTCGCTGCCCTTGTATGCAACCTTGTAGGTGAGTTCCTTGCCAGGTTTGCTGAATTTTATCTCGTTGTTGCCGTCGGGGCTGACTACGGTCAGTACGGCCTGTGTCTGCGCGGCGGCTGTAAGCATGCTTAGTGCCGCCAGGGTTATCGATATGCTCCTCATGGTATGTCCGTTTATTTATTTATAAATACGAGATGGCTCCTGTCGGCATCTCTGACTATATACAGCCCGTGGTCGAGCTTGTCGGGGTTTTGTTCTATTCCGTCCAGGCCGTAGTAGCGCGCCCGCACGGTTTCGCGGGGCGTTACGATGACCGAGGCCTCGTTGCCGGCGGGCACGAGTTTTGTCAGCGTGCCCCAGCCCTTCCACTCGTAGTGGTGGCCGGGCGCGCCCCAGTCCTCTATGCCGTCGCCGATTATGTGCTCTGCGGCAAGGCGCAGCCAGTGCACCCTCCCCGGGTCGAGGTCTTTGCGCGCGCCGTAGTGGGCGAGGGCCTGCGAGAGGTACCTGACACATGAAAATGCGTTGTCGCGGTCGGGGGTGGGGCGCAGTGCCGACCAGCGCTGCGAACGGCTGTCGGCGAGGTAGAAAATGCCGTTGACCAAAGTACAGTCCGCTTCCTTGTCGCTGTAGCCCGAAGGCATCCACGCATCGCCTGTCATCGGCGACAGGTTGTAGCGGCAGGCATATTCGAGTCCGTCGAGTATGCGGTGGCCGAGGTCGCCGTAGAGGTCGTCGCCCTGGTTGTGCGCCATTTCGGCAAGGTCGCAGTACAGGCCCAGGCCGAACATAGTGTGACCCTGGTCGCGGCAGGCTTCCTGGCACTGGCCGTTACGGTATATGTAGTTCGCAAGGGCTTCGTCGGATATGAACTGGCTTTCGCCTTCGCGCCAGGACACGTTGTAGTCGCGGAGGTATTCGCTTTCCGACCTCAGGTCCTTCCTCTCGGGCCAGAAGTTAGAATACGGCAGGTCGTCGGC
Source organism: Muribaculaceae bacterium (assembly GCA_009775195.1). GTDB lineage: Bacteria > Bacteroidota > Bacteroidia > Bacteroidales > Muribaculaceae > CAG-873. The sequence goes on along the minus strand of VSPF01000072.1, from coordinate 4,461 downwards.
ACGGGCCTCGAGCCCTCGGAGATACCGCAGGGCGCGGTCATACATCTTTTCGTTGTCGAGAAATATGCCCATTGCCATGAGCGCCCTCGCCGCGCACAGCCCCTGGTTGCCCCAGCGGCCAGTGTCGAAATTGTAGATGTTCCAGTAGAATGTCACGTCGTTGGCTGCGTCGTTGTATCCGTCGCGGTGCGATGCCGGGAAGGCCGTGTCGCTGTAACCGGGGTGCACGAGCATGTCGGCGAAGGCCCGGCGGTCGGCCTCGGCCCATCCCGGATAGTCGCGCAGCAGTTCTGCGCCCTCGAGCATCAGGTATACTTTGCCGTTGTCGAGCGGTGCTGTGCCGCGCGCGCTGCAATTGGTGAGCTTGTTGTAGCGGTTCAGCCGGCGCACGGCCTCGTCGGCATAACGGCTGTCGTCGGTCAGGCGGTAGAGCAGGGCGAGGTCGTGGATGCAGCGACCGTCGACGCCGACGGTATTGTTGAACCTGCCCTCGGGTATCGAGCTTATCGCGGCGAACTCCTTGCCGGTTACTGCCGAGTAGGGGCTTGATTTCAATGCTTCGAAAGTCTTGGCGTGCGGCACTTGTCCGGCCGATATCATCTCCCTCATACGCGAGATGTCGCCCTCGGTATACGATAGTCCTGGATGCGCGAAGTCCCTCGCGGTCAGTGTCAGTGATGCCGCTGTCAGTAATACCAATAATATAGTCAGTCGCAGTTTCATCGGTCAGTGTTTAGCGTGATTTCTATTTCCTGCACACATTCTTTGTATTCGTCGTCGGCCGGTGCCTCGGCGGCGAGTGTCACCTTGGCGCGGCGCTTCGGGTTGTCCCACGTCGGGTGGCCGTAGTCGACTTTGAATTTGCCCGGGGCAAGCTGTATGGCCGGCCCGCTGACGTAGTTGACCTTGATTGGCGACGGGTCGTCTCCGACGATTGCGGTGCGCGCCGGGTCGGTAAATACTGCCTTGATTTCGAATATCCCGTCTTTGTCGGGCCTTACCGATGCCGATACCTTGCAGTGTGCGTCTGGTTTATATACGCACAAGCGGCCCCCGTCACTCAAATAATTGATATATCGCGGTTTTTTGTCCGAGGCTGTCGCATAGCGCGCCTCGGTGAGCCGCGCCATCTCTTCGTCGAAATACCAGAATGCCTCGTGCCGGCATCCCCCGTAGTCCTTTGCCGGTGCTGCGGCAGGGCGCGACGTCTGGCCCGGCTCCCACTTGGCGGCAAGCCAGCCGTTGGCAGGGTCGAGCTTGACGAGTTTGCCGTCACCGAGCCTGTATTGCAGCGACTTGTCGATGAATTTTATGATGTAGTCGGTCGTAGCCTCGCCCAGGTCGAAGTGTCCGCGCCCGGTGTCGCCGAGGAAGCTGACGCACGAGCCGGGATACATCATCCTGAAGGCCAGCGCGGGCCTCAGGCGCGCGTCCCACCACTCGTATTCGCCCATAATCATGAGCCCCGGTATGCCGTCGATGTTGCGGTTGCGGCCCCACTCCACATTGGCCCTGCCGTAGCCGCACAGGTTGGTGCGCGGCGCGTCGCCGTGGAAGGAGATGATGCATAGTGTGCGCCCGGGGTTCCACGCGGCGAAATTCCAAGGCATGGTGGCCTGGGCGGAATGGCCGAAGGGGATTAGCGGCACCGACGCCAGTTCGCCGTGGCCGCTCTTGGCGGCGAGGTCGGCAAGCAGCCTGTCGAATGGCTTCTGTACGCCCTGCATGACGTCCCACTCCTGGCCGAAACCGGGGGCTATCCACAGTATGCCGATGTTGCGCGATGCCATGGCTTCGCGGAATTTGTCGCTGCGGAAGAGCGTTTCCTCGTTCATGTTCTGAAATGCGAACACGAGGGCGCGGAGGCTGTCGGCACTGCCGCCGGTCCATAGGTAACCGGTGGCACTATTGCCGGTTTCTGTGGCCACGCCATTCACCGTGGTCTTATACTCGAAACTCCCTGCCGCACTTGTCATAATTACTGCAAACACGGCAAGGACTGTGAGGATGTGTCGCATCAGGGTTTTACTTGAAGCGTATGTTTTTTACAAACTTGTTGGTGTCGAACCCTTCGAGCGAAGTGAGGCGCTGGCCGTTGATTGTAACATTGTCGAAAGTCACATTCTCGACAAGGCGTGTTTCGTCGTAGCCCATCAGAATCGAGGGTGACTCGCCGTAGCCGGTATAGCTTATGTTGCGGAACGTTATGTCGCTGATGCTCTTGCCGGGGGTCTTGTTGTACTTGGGGTTGAAAATTATGTCAATATGGAAGAGAGCCCCCTCCTGTATGTTTTCAACGCGGACATCCTCGAATGTGATGTTACGGGCAATATTGTTGTCACCTATTACAATCGACATGCAGCCACGGTATGGAGGGTCGTCCTCGTCGTGCTCTAGTATGTCGATATCCTTGAATTTCAAGCTTTCTATAACCTCGCCCTGCTCGTTGTCGGGGTCGCCGTGGCCGCCTATGTTGATGGGGTGGGCGATGTCGGCCCACAGCACGGCGCGGCTGACGCTGATGTCGGAGCTGCCGCCGTACCACAGCCAGCGGTGGTTGTAGAGCGCTATGCAGTCATCGCTGTTGCGCATAAACACATTTTCGATGTCTACATGGCTGCAGCACATCATGTCGATACCGTCGCTCCAGCCACGGGTACTGAACGATTTGAGGTTGCGTACCGTTACATGCTGCGCCCCCCCGCCAAATACGGTGTAATGGTCGGGGTTGACCACTGTAACACCGTCGATGGTCACATTGCGCGAGTCGGTAACCTCTATGCCGCGTATGGGATGGTCGAGTATGCCGCGACCGAGGATTTTTACGTTTTCGGCATGGTCGACAAGCAGCTTTGCCCTTACCACGGCACCAGGCGCGAGATAAACGGTAGTGTTCGACGGTATGCGTATCTGGTTGTTGGGCAGGTCCTCGGGCTTATGGACACCGGGACCGAAGTACATTACCGTTTTCGAGCCTTCGGTGTACGTTTCGGTCTCGACGGGGTTGGCGAACAGGTGCAGGTTGTGGAGCCTGTCGCCGTCGAACTCTACCGAGAGATACTCCGGCTTGTCAAGGCGGAAGGTGACAACGTCGCCGGTGCGGGTGGCCGATATGCCGCGCTGGCGGGGACGAACCTCTACGCGGCTGAAATCACCGTTGTTTTTCTTGACCATGACTTCGACAGGCTCGTCCATGTCGAACTGCACCATCGAGGCGTCTTGCACACGGTCCATGTCGACCTGCACCTTGTACTCGAACAAGTCGTGCCACTGACCGCCGATTGTGCGTACCTTGACGGTGAAATCATCGTTGTGGGGCATGTTGGTGCGCCCCTTGGGGTATACGTTGAGTGTTGCCGCCGCCGCAATGGGGAGTGCGGCAAGGGCGCATGCCAGGAGTGTGTGTTTCATTTTTTGCTGCTGATTTTGATTAGGCCGTTCTTTCGTTCTGTCTTTATGGTTTTGCCGTTTACTGTCACCTTGGGGGCATTGCTGCGGTAACCCAGGTTGAGGCGCGGCTGACCGGCTATGTCGAGCCTGAGGGTGCCGTCTTTTTCCGAGGCTATGAGGTTGAGTTTCGAAAGGCTCGACATGCGCACGTCCTTGTCGCCGCGTTTGAGCAGGCTGCCGTGGCCTATGAAGAGGCGTTCGGGTTTGGCGGGGTCGCCACCCTCGGGGTAGCTGACGGCAAACATGTAGGCGTCGGTCGTCCAACCGTCGGCATCTATCCACGAATTGAGGTGCATCAGGCGTCCGTCGGCAAGTTGGTTGATATACAGGTCGGTGACTTTCCCATCTTTCTTTATTCGAAGTCCGAGCCAGTCCTTGCCCTCGCGGCGTTCAATCACGGGCAGGTTCTTGTCGTCGGGGCTGTCTTTGAGAATGATGGCGGTCACTCCCTTCACGCGGTCGGTCGTGCCGGGGAGCTTGAACGAGTAGTATTCCTCCGTGCCCGACAGGTCCTCGGTCGGGCCTTCGAGCACTTCCCAGTACATGTTTTCGGGGTAGTCGTGTACGAAGTTGCTCGGTGCCAGGGGCGCGGGGTAGAGCGGACGCACGGCGACCGACGAGTTGCCGTTGGTCACTTCGAGGTCGAAGCCTCGCTTGGTGGCCTTGCCGCCAGGGTGCCAGAGCCATTCGAATTCACCCGGCTCGTGGCTGTGTATGTCGTCAATCACGTAGATTACGTCGTCGAACCACAGGAAGTGACGGAAATTGCGGTCGAAGGCATGCGACATAGGCCCCGTGCCGTCGGCAAGGACATACTTGATGTCGCCGCCGTCGACAAGGCCGCTCACGCTGCCGGGCAGCATCGTGCCGTGGTACTGTTGGTAACGGGGCTGGCCCTCGCCGTTGAATTTGACAACGTTGTGGGCGTCGGACTTGAAGAAATAGTTCCTGTACTCGGGCTTGCCGTAGCCGCAGTTACCCGCATCTTTGATAATGTCGGTACCCTTGTGG
>VSPF01000071.1 GCA_009775195.1 Muribaculaceae bacterium | reverse complement strand
ATGTCATAGGCCGCGACAACTTCGCATGGCTTGTGGGCCTCTATGGCGGCACGTTGCCTTTCGATGTATTGGTCATCGACGAGCTTACAAGTTTTAAGAACTCCAAGTCGCAGCGGTTTAAGGCCATGCGAGTGGCCAGGCCGAGTGTTAAGCGCGTGGTAGGCCTCACCGGCACGCCTGCACCCAACGGCCTTATCGACCTATGGGGGCAGATGTACTGCATCGACATGGGCGAAAGACTCGGGCGTTCGGTGACCAGATACCGCGAGGCCCATTTCGAAACCCACTCTTGGAACAACATCGTGGTGCGTTGCGACGTCAAGAAGGGGCACGAGGAGATTATCCGTAACAGCATTGCCGACATCTGCCTCAGTATGCAGGCAAAGGACTACCTGCAACTGCCGGCACTTCTGACCCACACGGTGCCTGTCGAGCTGTCGGCTCCCGTGATGGCAGCCTATAACAGGTTTGAGCGCGAGAAGGTGTTGGAGTTTGCCAAGGAGCACGAGGGCGAACCGGCCAATATCCTTGCCAATTCTGCCGCCGGCCTTATGAACAAGCTGGCGCAGTTTGCCAACGGCGCGGTCTACGACAGCGACAGGAAAGTGCACGAGGTACACGAGGAGAAGGTCGACAAGCTGGCCGAGATAGTAGAGGCGGCCAACGGCAGCAGCGTGTTGGTCTTCTACCAGTTCAAGCACGACATACCGAGGATTACGAAGAAGCTCAAGGGCTACCATGTCGAGGTGTACGAGGGCGAGAGGCAGCTGACGGACTGGAATGCCGGGAAGATAGACGTGCTGCTGGCACACCCGGCAAGCACGGCCTACGGCCTCAACATGCAGCAGGGCGGTCACTACATCGTGTGGTTTGGCACCGGCTGGGACCTCGAGCTGTTCCAACAGGCTAATGCCAGGCTCTACCGCCAGGGACAGAAGTACCCCGTCACGGTATACAAGCTCATAGGGGCTAACACCGTGGACGAGAGGGCCAGTGCCTCGCTTGAGAATAAGAAGGCCAGGCAGCAGAGTCTGCTTGACAGTTTGAAATACCTAATACGCAAACATACTGATGGCCAAGGATAAAGACTACATAAAGCTTATACACACCCCACGGTGGCTACGCCTTCGCCGCGACATACTGAGTGCGCATCCCTTGTGCGAGAGATGCCAGACCGAGGGATATGTCACACCTGCGACCGAGGTGCACCACCGCAAGCCCGTGGAAGGCGGCATAAACTACAGCGAGAAGCACCGCCTGATGTACGACCCCAAGAACCTGTGCGCGTTGTGTCATGCGTGCCACGTAAGGGTGCATACCGAGATGGGCAGGAGCGGAAAGGAAGCGACGCGAAGGCGCAATGCCGAGCAGGTCGAGGCGGTGGTCAAAAAATTTTTCGGGGATGCGACCGACCCCGGGGGGTAATTTTTTTAAGACACCCCACTTTAGTGAAACCTCGCCCCCACCTCTTTGTGCGCGTGGGCAATTTTTCAAATTTAAGCAAAATTCTAATAATCAGCTAAATAATAGGATTTAATCGGATTTTATGGGAAAGAACGTATCAGATTATAAAATCGAGATTACAAAAGCCCTCAAGGCTGTTGGCAAATACAGCAGGGGGCTCGACATTCAGATTACCTCTCTGGCCGGTGCCTTGTGCACCCTCAACAAGGCGAACGCGGAGATTGACGCGCTCGAGACAGTCACCATCAAAGTGAAATCTCGCTACGGCAATGACACCCTGGCCCCGCACCCCGTCTTCAAAATTCAGAAAGACGCGCAGGACAGCGTGACCAGGCAGATGAAGGCCCTCGGGCTGACCGCCGAGGGCCTTATCGGTGTCGATGACGACGACCCGCTTATCGACCTGACCAAGAAGGTTAAGAACGCCACCCGCAAGAAGGCCAACATCATCAAACCGAACAACGAAGACCAGGCATTATGACCGAAGAGGAGAAGGACAGACTGAGACGTGCCAAGGCAGAGGTGACAGCCATGTTGGCAGCCTTGCCGATATCCAACTACCGGCTGGGTGATATCGACGCCCGGCTCGAGCAGTATGTGCGCGAAGTGGCTGACAACCCAGATGGCCACAATCTCTACGAGCAGCTGGCCGTTCTGCGCTTCTTCCGCATGGCCGACAAATATGGCATTAACGCTACCGAGGTACGGCGGTTTTTCACGCTTTATGAAAATCTGCATTTTCCGGGCAAGTCGGGCCTTCAGCGATACAAGCTGACACCGGTGCAGACATTCCAATTCACCAATATCTACGGTTTTTGGCATGAAGGGCACCGCGTGGTGCGCGAGGCAGTGCTGTTTGTACCTCGAAAATTTAGCAAGACCACGTCGAGCGCAGCGTTAGCCATCGACGATTTGCTGTATGGTGACGCTAACGCCGAAAGTTACACCGGGGCCAACAGTAACGACCAAGCTAAAAAGTGTTTCGACGTGATACGCGGCTGCATGAGGAAGTTAGACCCGAAGGGACGGCGCTATACGGTCAACGAGCAGACTATCAAAAGCCGCCGCAAGGACAGGGCAGCCTTCGCGCAGTGTCTGACGGCCAACGCCAGGACAAAGGACGGCCTCAACGCCAGCACGGTGATTATGGACGAGTTCAGTCAGGCCCGTGACAACAGCCTGCTGTCGGTGCTCACGACCTCGATGGGCGTGCGCGAGAACCCGCTGACGGTGATTATCACCACGGCCAGCGACGTTTTAGACGGGCCGTTTTATGAGATGCTCCAGGGCTACAAGTCGATACTTCTGGGAGAGTTCGACGATGACAGCGTATTCGCCCATATCTTCGAGCCGGATATCGACGACCCGGAAGATGCCGAGGCCACATGGCTCAAGGTGCAGCCCCACATGGGCATCACTGTCAGCCTGGGCTTTTACCGGCAGGAGTACAAGAACGCCAAGCGCAACGGCGCCGATGCCATGCTGGCGTTTCGCACCAAGCTGCTCAACATCTTTGCCGAGAACCAGCAGCGGTCATGGCTGAGCAGTACACTCGCCAAGAGCATAGCCCGGCACATGCCCCTCGACGCCATCAAGGGCAGGCCTGACGCGATGGTGGCAATCGACCTGTCGGAGAGTGACGATTTTAGCGCCGTCACCATGGCATTGTATGACTTCGCGCGGAAAAACTTCTACTTCCACACGGCCTATTTTTTCCCCGATGGCGCGCTGTCCGACCATCCCAACGAGAGGATGTACCGCGCATGGGCCGAGAAGGGCTATCTGGTACTGACCAAGGGCGACGTTATCGACTACCGGGCAATTGTCGACTATGTGCTGTACATCAACACACGGGTACGCATACTGGGCATAGGCTACGACCCATGGAAGAGCCAGGAAGTAGTCAACATGTTGGCCGCGGCGGGTGCCGACAACGTGCTCTCGGGCGTTAAGCAGACCTATGGCAATTTCACCGCGCCGGTCGAGAGCTTCGAGCACGGTGCGAAAACCGGCCATATCTTTATCAACGACAACCCGATTAACTACTACTGCTTCGGCAATGCCGTCTTAGATGTCGACAAGCTCGAGAACTGCAAACCCGTCAAACGCAAGCAAACCCAGAAAATCGACGGCGTTATTACCAAACTTATGTGTATGAGACTCTTTATAGATTACGAACGTTAAACAAAGTTAAACCTTACGGCCGATAATCAAACAAAGGAAAACAAGGCAAAATAAGTTAACTAAAGCAAAACAAAAGAAAAACAACTCGCTAAAAATCAGATTTTTAAATGCTGTAAAATATAGCTATCTTTGCGTATCAACATTACTACGCAATGGGTTTTTGGCAACATATATTGGGCTTTTTTCGTAGGGAAACAAAGAAGGGCGCAGTAGCCCCCGGTACCGTGCGCGCCGGGGCTACTGCGTTTTTTGGCTACGGCTGCCAGAACGCCCTGGGCATAGCCACGGTATTCCGCTGCGTCAAGCTGCTGTCGGAAAGCGTGGCCAACCTGCCGCTGCTGTACCTCAAGCGCAAGGACGGCGTCTTTGTCGAAGCCGATGACCGACGCCTCGACTATCTGCTCAACGTGCAGCCCGACTTCGCCATCAACGCCTTCGATTTCCGAAAGCAGTTAGTGCAGGAGTTGATACTCGACGGCAACGCCTACATAGTCCCGGTCTACAACACGGCCAGCATGGAGTTAGACAGGCTGGTATTGTGTGGCCGAGGCACCGTGGCGCACGACACAGTCAATGACATCTACGTGGTTAACGACAGCGCGAACGCTATTTACGGCACCTTTGCCGAGGATGAGATTATCCACGTCAAGGGCCTGACGCTGCGAGACAATAAAAGGGGGGTTAGTGTGTTGACCTATGCCCGTCTGACTATGGACATTGCCTCCACTGGTGACCAGGAGACGCAAAACAGGTTTGCCAATGGCGGCAATGTCCGGGGCATAGTGTCGAACGACACCAGCGTGCGCGGTTTCGGCGAGTATCAGGACAAGCAGCTCGACCGGACCGCCGAGAACTTGGACAACCGCTTTCAAAGTGGCGAAAGAATAGTCGGGCTGCCTGGGCAGGTCGATTTCAAGCAGATTTCGCTCAGCTCCACGGACATGCAGTTCCTCGAGAGCCGCAAGTTTACGGTCATCGAGATATGCCGCTTTTTCAGCGTGCCTCCGACGTTTGTGTATGCCGATACCAGCAACAACTACAAGACCGTCGAGCAGGCAGATGTCGACTTCCTGAGCCACACGCTCAATCCTCTATTGCGCAATATCGAGATAGAGCTGCGCCGCAAGCTTATAGCGCCCTCACTGAGCCACAAATACAAATTCGAGTTTGACCGCAGAGAGTTGTTTGCCTGCGACCTTAGCGGCATGATGAACTACGGTGCCAAGCTGTTGCAGCTCGGCGCGACCATAAACGAAGTGCGCAGGCTGAACAACCTGGCGCCCGTCGAAGGCGGAGACACAGCGTTTGTGTCGGCTAACCTGAGGGGCATAAACGAAGTGGGGGCACAGCAGCTTCAGGCTACCGGTGCTTCCGAAAATAAAAAAGACGACAATGAAGACAGCAAGGAATAAGGACACCGAGATAAAGCGCACCCTGCGTACTGACTGCGCCGAGCTGCGCGTGCGTGAGGCTGTCGGCAACGAGCCGAGCCGTACCATCACGGGCTATGCCATCCTCTTCAACACTCCCTCGGCGCCGCTATGGAGCGACGAGGACAGCGAGGCCCGCGAAGTCATCGCGCCCGAAGCCATCACCAAGGAGGTTTTGGATAGCTGCGATATAAAGTTCACCATGTACCACGACAGGCAGATGATTTTGGGCCGTAGCAACAAGGGCACCGGCACACTCGAGTATTTCGTCGACGAGAAAGGCGTGGGCTTCAATCTCGAACTTCCCAAGTCGCCCAACGGCGACGAGGCGTTGGAGTTGGTGCGCCGGGGCGACATATCCGGTTGCAGCTTTGCTTTTACCACGCGCTACTGGGACAGCGATTTTGTCGAGCGTTCGGTCAAGGTGGTCAACGGCTCATCGCAGATTACCTACACGGTCAAGGCCGTTACTGGTATCTACGACTTCACACTTGCCGCCGACCCGGCCTATCCCGACACCTCGGTCGAGGCCAGGGAGTTTACCGACGGACTGCGCGAGGGCATATCGCCCATTGCGGAAGAGCCGAAAGCAGATGTCGAGAAAGTGCGTAAGCAGGTGCGCGAAATGCGCCTCGCTGCCTCGCAGAAGTTAGTATAATTTTTAAAACTCAATAATTTCAGAAATGAAAAAAGAAGACAAGAAGAAGCTGAGCGTGCGCGAGCTGATAAACAAGTATCAGGCCAACTGCGACCGCATCAACGAAATTGGCGAGGCTTGTGAACGCGAGGGGCGTGCGCGCACCGAGGCCGAGGAGACCGAGTTTGCCACCATCACACGCGAGAACCAGTGGCTCCAGATGAAGATGTACGCCGCCACGGCCGACCATCTGCGCGAGAACCCCAACGTCGCTGCCGACGCAGTCAAAATCATCCGCGAAAATGCCTCGCACGGCCAAAAAACTGAAATCCTCTTTGTGCGCGACCTGATGATGGTGCAGGACGTGGCTTCAGGCGGCATTGTCCCCCTGAACGTACAGGAAATCATCAAGCCCCTCACCGAGGGCTTTATCCTCGACAAAGTCGGACTGCCCATGCCCACCGGCCTGAGCGGTGATTTCGTATGGCCTATGTACGAGATGGTCGAGGCGCAAATTCTTGGCGAGGGTGTCGAGCTCTCCGACACAAAAATCCCCTTCTCTAAGATGACAGCCGCCCCCGAGCGTGTCGGTATCGCCATCCCTGCCACCCATCAGTCGCTGAACCAGAGCGACGGCCTCCTCGAGATGATTATCCGCGAGATTATGCCCAAGGCCATCCGCCAACTGCTCAACAAGATTTTGTTCTCTACCAAGAAGGCAAACGGCGCCACCAACCTCGTAGGCCCCTTTGTCGGCAAAGCAGCATCGGCCGTCACCCTGAGCTCGGTGCCAACATTCAAGGAGCTCAACGGCATGAAGGCCAGCGTGCTTGAGACAGGTGTCGACGGTGACCACCTTTGCTATGTCATGACCAAGAGCATGGCCGCCATTCTCGAGGGCCAGCCTGTCAACGCGCAGGGCATCTACATTCCCATGCTTCAAAACGGCACCCTCTGCGGCCTTCCGGTCTATACCACCAACGAAATCCGCGACGTGCAGAAGACCTACAAGAAGTATAACGGCACAGCCTGGGCCGACTACACCCTCGCCGAGGGAGACACCGTCAAGGGCCAGGTGTCGAAGGCATCCGAGCTGCCAACCACTGGCAACACCTCGGGCGACATCTACGCCATAGCCGCCATTACCGAGTATATCGGCCTTGGCGACTGGCGCTACCAGCCCATGGGCCTCTTCAACTCGCTGCGCTTTGTGGTCGACCCCTACAGCCGCGCACGTAAGGACAGCGTCGACTTTGTGCTCAACTGCGACTACGCCACCAAGACCCTTCGCCCCGAGGCCTTCATGCTTGGCAAGGTGTCGGCCAACTAATAGATTTAGACTATGGCCTTAGTGAGTTTGGCATTATTCAAGAAGCATGTCAGGGCCGACGACTTTGCCGACGACGACGAGTACCTACAGCACTTGTTGGCGGCTGCCGAGGAGTCGGTCGTGACAGCCACTAACCGCACTGCCGAAGAGATAGTAGGCAGCTACGGGGAGTTCCCGGCGCCGCTGAAACACGCGGTGATGATGCTGGCGGCGCACTGGTACAACCAGCGCGAAAGCGTCAGCGGCGTGCAGATGCACGAAGTGCCCGACGCGCTACAGGCCTTAGTCAAACCTTATCGGATATTGGTAAGCGATGCAAGCAGGGAGAATGAAATATAAGTTGGTTTTGCTGGAGCCTGTCACCGATACGGATGGCTTCGGTGAGGAAGCACCAATTTACAAAGAATTTCGCACAGTGGCCGCCGAGCGTGTAAAAACGAGCGGTAGCCGTAGTGAGGAAGTCGGCGAACATTTCCCGGACTATCGCGCCGAGTTCAACATACGCGACGCCCACCCGGTAAAAGAAAACTGGCGCGTTAAGCAGCTGGGCGGCTATGAGTACACGGTGACTAACATTATACCTAACATCGACAGGGGTATGAAAACCTTAGTTTGTGAGCGAGTAAACAAATAGTCTATGGCGGCGACAATGCAATACGACGACGAGGATTTACAGCGGCTATTTGCCGAAATGGATACCAAAAAGCGACTGAAAGCCCTAAAAGGGGCATTTAGGCGCGAGGCTAACCGAGTACGCAAAACCGCCTTAAATAATCTGCGCGGAAGCATCCGAACCGACAAAGATTTAGAGCGTGGAGTACGCGCCGTAGTTTTCAAGCGTAAAGCCGGATTTCGTGTTACTATCGGCACTAAAAAAGCCGGTAAGACTGGCAAGGAGTACGGATTTCATATAAACCGCAAAGGACTAAAAAAACCTGTGCTGATATGGGCCGAAGCCGGTACCAAGTGGCGAAAATCAAAAAAGGCTACACGGTATTTGGTAGGTGGCAAATGGAAAACAGGACGTACACGCGGATTTATGAAGCGGTACGGATTTATGCAAAAGACTGCGTCCGACGTGCGCGACAGCGTTACCGACAACCTGCACAACGAAGTAATTAACAGTGTAAGAAAAGTAGCTAAAAAATATGGCTGTACCTAAAACATCATTAAGTGCCGGGGCGATTATCCGTGCCGTACTACTGGAGGATGCCGAAGTAGCCGCAAGGACTAACAAGGTTTTCCCGGTAGCGACTGATTGCGCCGATTTGCCCTACATACTCTACCGCCGTACCTCACTGTCGCCCAATCCGCAGAAAAGCGGACAGCCCGGCGCAGGCGAAATACAAATAGAGGTCATTTGCTTTACGGAGCGATACGGCGAGGGTGTCGAGCTGGCCGAGGCGGTACGCGCCGCATTAGACCAAGTGACCGCCGAGCATGACGGTATGCGTTTGCGCTCATGCTATCTCGTCGACAGCGAGGAGGCCTACCAGGATGACGCCTTCGTGCAGCAGTTGGTCTTTAGCGTGAGAATGTAGAATATTTAAAACTAATCAATAAAAATCATGTCAGCAACAACACCAATCAAAACCGGCTACTGCAACGGTAGCGACATGCTGCTGTACGTCGGCGGCAAGGCAATAGGCCACTGTACCACGCACAAAACAACAATCAACAGCGAGACCAAGGACCGCGCGGTAAAGCCAGTGGCCTCTGCTCCTATTTCTACGGGCTTATGGAAGAACAAGGGCGTTATCGGCCTCGGCGTATCTATCTCAGCTGAGGGTCTGGTGTTCTACCAGGAGACGGAAACGGGCTACAAATCTTGTCTGGCAATGATATCGGCAGGCAAGAGCGTCGACGTTAAGTGTATGGAACGAGGGAATACCGACACTCCATATCTGACTGGTAAATTCGTGGTAGCCTCGCTTGAACGTACAGATGACGCGAATGATGATGCCACTTACAGCATCAGCCTCGAAAACGATGGCGAAGTAACATTCGACGACAGCGCGATTACAGAAACAACTGCAGCATCCGAATAAGCCGTGGCAAAAGTTATAGTAAATATTAACGGCGTAGACTACCCTTGCCGTCCTACGATGGGCGCGGCACTGCGCTTTAAGAAAGAAACGGGTAAGGAAGTAACGGAGCTACAAGAAGGAAGCTTTTCCGAACTGTGCGTTTATCTATATTGCTGCGTGGCCTCGGCTTCCTCTGCTGATAAAGTACCCTTTGAAATGTCTTTGATGGACTTCGCCGACGCCCTCAGCCCTGAAGATATGACCGCGTGGGCTAAACAAATGCAAGGCGATAACGTGGGGCATGGTGATGCTGAAAAAAAAAGCTAAAGCCAAAAGGCATTTATGAATTATTAGGTATCGCGCTGGGCTGTATAGGTCTACGCTATGACGATTTTTGTAAGTTAGAATTTCAAGAATTTGCGGCAATCTGGAAAGCCTACGCAGAACAGCGCGATATTGATTTTAAGGATAAATGGCAGCGTGTGCGATTGCTTGCCTTTATCACTATACAACCGTACTTAGCAAAAGGTAGTAAACTCACGCCTGAAAAACTATTGCCCTTTCCTTGGGACCCTAAAGTCGAAAAGCATGCAGCGCCGCCGATGTCGGCCAATGAGCAGCGGGCACGTATGGAGCAATTAGTGGCGAAATTAGGCGCTGAATTAATTTAATATGGCAGGTAACACTATCAGCATAACCTTCAAAATGGAAGGTGACGATAAGACGTTTAAGCAGTTGGCTGCGAGTGCCGACGGCTTAAAACGTGCTATGACCGGCGTTATATCAGAGGCCAGCCAGTTGAAGGGAAGTGTTATAAACTTCGCGGCTCTTGCTACCGGCATAGATGCCGCTCAACGCAGCTTTACCCAGCTGCAAGGTGCCATGCAGGACTTAGCCAATGCCTATGCCGTACAGGAGACTGCCGAGCGCAAGTTGGAAACCGTAATGCAGCAGCGCATGGGCGCCACCGATGCCGAGATACAAAGCATCAAGGACCTTGCCAGTGCTCAGCAAGAGATTGGTGTAATAGGCGACGAGGTGCAGCTAAGCAGCGCCCAACAGGTAGCAACCTTCCTGACCCAAAAGTCCAGCATAGAGACTTTGCTTCCGGCCATGAATAATTTGCTGGCTCAGCAAAAAGGACTCAATGCGACTACCGGGGATGCCGTTAGCGTGGCTAATTTAATGGGCAAGGCCATGCAGGGCCAAACGTCGGCACTCACACGGGTCGGCATTACCTTTACCGAGGCCCAGGAGAACGTAATGAAGTATGGCACCGAAGCCGAACGCGCGGCAATGTTGGCTCAGATTATTACCGACAACGTAGGCAATATGAACCAGGAATTAGCATTGACGGAAAGCGGTCGGCAGCAGCAGTTAGCTAATACCTTGGGGGATGTCAAGGAACAAATTGGTGGTCTGGTGAATGGCGCTTTGCCATTTGTTACTATCGCAGCTCAAGCCAGTCAGGCATTAGCAGCGGTTTCGACTTTGGTTGCCGGTATAAAAACGCTGACAGTAACAATGTATGACAGTGTTAAGGCGTTTGCAGTGTCTACTATTGCATTTATTAAAAACAAAGGCGCAGCGCTGGCCTTGGCCGCAGCGCAGAAGGCCGTAAGCGCGGTAACTGTGGCATGGACCGCCGTACAAAAGGTATTAAACCTGGTGCTGACGGCCAACCCCATAGGCTTGATTATTGTAGCTGTCGGCGCATTGGTGGCTGCTGTAATCTATGCGTACAATAACTGCGAGAGTTTTAGGAATATAGTAAACAAAGTATGGGAAGCTATCAAGCCGCTTGCCACCGCTATCATGAACGGGCTGGCAAAGGCCTTCGAATGGCTGGTAGAGAAATGCAAGGCAGCGTGGGATTGGCTTAAAAAAATCCTGGGCCTCGGTGGCAAAAAGGTAGAGGTAAAAGTAGACGTGTCGAAACCGAAGGCCGCCCCCTCTATCGATTTGGCCGAGGCCGAGAAGCGTTACGCAAAGGCCGGCGTCCCGGCTATAAAATCTCCGGGGGCTGCAGCAGAGGCGAATGCACCCGATGGCTCGATAGCTGCCATCACCAAGCAGATAAATGTGCTGCGTACCAAAATAGAGTTATCCGTCGACGAGGGCAGCCGTGCACGGCTCTACAAGGAACTCGACGCGCTCGAATTACGTAAGCGGATAGTCGAGTTTAGATACAAGTTCCCCGAAGCACCGAAGCGGCCCGATATACTGCCCGACCTCGGGACTACACTCGAGACTGATATAGCGAAGGTCAAGCCTGTTATAGAAGACTTGTCTAAGACGTTTGGCAATATGGGCAAAAAGGCCGAGACGTCGACAAAAGACGCGGCAGACGCCTTCGGCCAGCTCGGCAGTTCTATAAGCGGCCTCGGCAACGCCCTCGAGATACCCGAGCTCAATGTCGCCGGCACCATGGCCCAGGCGATAGCGACAATGGTGTCGGGCTATGCAGCAGCGACTGCCGAAGGTGCGACATTGGGACCGTTCGGTTGGATAGCATTTGCCGCTGCCGGCCTGGCCCAGCTTACGGCCATGGTGTCGGCAGTAAAGGCCCTCCCAGCCTTTGCAAACGGCGGCATAGTAAGCGGCCCGACTGTCGGACTTATCGGCGAGTATGCCGGAGCGTCGAGCAACCCCGAGGTCATAGCACCGCTCGACAAGCTGCGCGGTATGCTCAGCCCTGTGGGTCAGCCGGTGATTATCGGCGGCACCCTTCGCGCTTCCGGCCGTGAGATTATTTGCGTACTGGCTAACGAAACACGGATAGCCAGTAAATCGGGTAGGAAAACAAACATAAAACTCTGACGGCCATGTATTTTTACGGAAGTTTTTTAACGCAGTCAGGTGAGACGGTCACTGTGCATATCGTAACCGAGAACAGCCGCGCAAAGCAGGTAGAAATCGGCGACGACAAAAGCGGCATTTATTTCACCACGAACCCGGTTGAAATCGAAAGCAGCGTCAACGACACCTTCGACCATCTGCTGCGCTGCGGGGCGACCATCAGGCTGCTCACCCGCGACTTCATACCTGATTTCTTCTGTGCCTCGTGCATGGATGCCGTCGTAAACATATTCAAGGGTGGTAAGTGTATATTTGCCGGCTTTATAGAGCCCCAGGCATATTCGCAGAACTACAACGAGGTTTACGACGAGTTAGAGCTTTCGTGCATCGACGTGCTCTCGGCACTGCAAAACTCGAAGTACCGCAACGTGGGGTCTCTCAGTGTAGTCTACGATGCAGTCAAGGCTGATGCCACTCAGCGCCCGTTTATAGATATTATAAGCGAGATACTCGGTGGTGCGTGCGCCTCTCTCGACATCACCGGCAGCGGTGGTGTGCAATATTATTATGACGGCAGCAAGGCGTTGACCTCGACCGCTGACCGCTACGGCATATTTACGCAAATAGCCATATCCGAACTTTTATTTTTGGGCGACGAAGAGGATGATGTATGGCAACAGGACGCAGTGCTGACGTCGATACTCAAATACCTTAACCTGCATATCGTACAGGACGGGTTGCAGTTCTATATATTTTCATGGGAGAGCGTGATAAGCGATAATGTCATAACATGGCACGAACTGACCACCGGCACGGTTAAAACCACTACCAAAAACTGCATCGTATTTGGCGTGGACAACGTGGCCTCAACCGACACCACTATAAGTATCGGCGAGGTCTACAACCAAATATTGCTGACGTGCAGGGTTGAAAGCGTCGAGAGTATAATCGAAAGCCCGTTAGACGACAGTGCCTTGGTATCGCCCTATACCAATAGACAAAAATACCTCACCGAGTATTCTGCCGACGGCGAGGGAGAGCAGGCCTATAACGCTTTCTACGCTATGACGCACGGCCACGATACCGACTATTCCGGGGGTACCGTTACCGACTGGTATGTTCAGGTGCGTAATAACCCGGCATGGGTATTCCCCGAGACTGGCACCGGCGACAACCTTATCGACAAGTATTGCCAGGACAATACCAACCAGCAGTCGCTGCCCAACCTGATGCACACCAAGCCTTGTGTTGCCATAGTGTCGTTCGGAAAGGTCGAGACGAAGGCCGACAAGAAGGACAATTCGCCGGTATCAAAAATCAGCATGACCAACTACCTCGTGGTGAGCGTCAACGGCAATGGCAGCGACGACCAGCAGGGCACATATCCTACCGAGGACAGCCTCAAGGCTTCCATACCGTGCGCCGTCTACAATGGTAGCACGGGCGGCGGCATATACTCGCCATCCGACGAAAGCACGACAAACTATATAGTGCTGTCGGGCAAAATAATACTAAACCCGGTAATGGATTTTACAGGCGACTACAAGACCCTCAGCGGCGATGTCACATGGGATATACCGCCACATCCCACGGTATGGCATAAGACGGTGCCGAGCCGCAACAACGACGACGGCAGGTATTATACTCAGCGGTATTATAAAGCCGCCACGCCGTCGGCCACGCCGGTCTACGACCACAACACCCTGCGCGGCCTGGTGCCATATACCGGGTCAGGGCCGCAGCAGTACGAATTTAAGTATAGCGCGATAGGCGACAGCACCGACAAGATTTCAAAAGTCGCCGTACTGGCATGTATGCTTATCATAGGCGACAAGTGCGTGGTCGAGACCGGCACGAGCGGCCAGATTTCAGATTTCGTATGGCGCAAGTATAAGACTCGCGAAGAGTGCGCCAGCGATGACGAGTATTATCAGCAGAGCTTTACCATAGGCTTCGACCCAAAAATCGGCGACAAGCTGATAGGCACCGAGTTTGACCTACAAAACAATATTGACTATAATGTAGGTATCGACGCAGAGGGTATAGCCATACCCATACGCAAAAGCGACAAGTTAAGTGGCGCGGTACGCTTTATGATATTAGGCCCGGTCAACACCATGTGGGGTGAAATCACGCGCAGGCACCCTACTTTTTTCAGACATACGAAATGGAGCGCGGACGTGGTACCCCTGCTGGCACATGTGAGCAGTATTTTTTTGATAGGTATAGGCGGTTGATGCGCCCAATGTTAGTCGGTTGATGCTAAACGTATTGGCACATTATTCATCAGTCGCCG
>VSPF01000070.1 GCA_009775195.1 Muribaculaceae bacterium | reverse complement strand
CAAGGACAATATCGTGTTCCACTGCATCGTCTTCCCGGCAATGCTCATGGCATACGGCGACGGCTTCCAGCTCCCCGACAACGTGCCGGCCAACGAATTCCTCAACCTCGAGGGCGACAAGATTTCGACCTCGCGCAACTGGGCCGTATGGCTCCACGAATACCTGGCCGACTTCCCCGGCAAGCAGGACGTGCTGCGCTATGTGCTGACAGCCAATGCCCCCGAGACCAAGGACAACGACTTTACCTGGGCCGATTTCCAGGCGCGCAACAACAACGAGCTTGCCGCCATACTCGGCAACTTCGTCAACCGCGTGGTGGTGCTTACCAACAAGTACTACGAAGGCGTCGTGCCCGCCCCCGGCGAATATCAGGACATTGACAACGAGGCTTTCGCCGAGCTCGACCGCCTCAAGGTGTCGATTACCGACAATATCGAGAATTTCCACTTCCGCGAAGCCCTCAAAGACATGATGGGCATTGCGCGTATGGGCAACAAATACCTGCAGGACTGCGAACCGTGGAAGGTAATAAAGACCGACCCCGCCCGTGTGGCCACAGTGATGTATGTATGCCTGCAGATTTGTGGCAGCATGGCCGTGGCCATGGAGCCGTTTATGCCTTTTGCCGCCGCAAAGCTTGCCAAGTCGCTCGGCGTCGAGGGCAGCAAATGGTCAGACATGGGCCGTCGCGACATCGTTGCTCCCGGCACCGTGCTCAAGCCCCTCGACCTGCTTTTCGAGAAGGTAGAAGACGAGGCCATCAAGAAGCAGACCGACCGCCTCGAGGCCATCAAGAAAGAAAACGCCCTCAAGGCATGGCAGCCGGCACCCGTACAGGCCGAGTGCTCGATAGAGGACTTTGAGAAGCTCGATATCCGTGTGGGCACCGTGGTAGAGTGCGAACGTGTCAAGAAAGCCGACAAGCTGCTCTGCTTCAAAATCGACGACGGCACCGGCAATCACCGCACAATCGTGTCGGGCATAGCCCAGAGCTACCGCCCCGAGCAGCTCGTGGGCAAGCAGGTTCTCTTTATCGCCAACCTTGCCCCGGCAAAGATACGCGGCATCCTGTCGCAGGGCATGATATTGTCGGCCCTCAACTCCGACAGCAAGCTCATCGTCGCCGCCCCGTCGGCAAAAACTGCCAATGGCGCACAGGTAAAATAATTCAACAGCCTCACATTATAAAAGGATATGAAGCCACGCATACTCATCATCTATACCGGAGGTACTATCGGTATGATAGAGGACGTCAAGACCAAGGCCTTGAAGCCCTTCGATTTTTCGCACCTGATGGAAAACGTGCCTAAAATCAAGATGCTTGAGTATGACATCGACAACATACAGTTTCATCCGCCGATAGACTCGTCGGATATGAATATCGCGCACTGGCAGTTGATAGCCAGCAGCATAGCCGACAACTACGACAATTACGACGGCTTCGTGGTGCTACACGGCACCGACACCATGGCCTATACTGCGTCGGCGCTGTCGTTTATGCTCGGCAACCTCAACAAGCCCGTCATCATCACCGGGTCGCAACTGCCTATAGGCGAAGTACGTACCGATGGCGAGGAAAACCTGATTACGGCCCTCCAGATTGCCGCCGCGCGCGAACCCGACGGCTCGCCGACTGTGCGCGAGGTCGCAATACTCTTCGAGAACTATCTATGGCGCGGCAACCGCTCGACCAAGCGCAGTGCCGACAATTTCAATGCCTTCAAGAGCAACAACTATCCCTACCTTGCCAAAATCGGCCTGGGTATACAGTACGACCACGACGCGCTCACGCATCACCACCATGCATGCCCGCTGCAGCCGCGCTATAATCTCGACAGCAATGTCATGGCCATAGACCTCTTCCCCGGGCTCAACGAGAGGGTGCTGAGCCACCTGCTCGAAACACCCGGCATCAAGGGCATAGTGCTCCGCACCTATGGTGCAGGCAACGGCCCCACGTGGCAGTGGTTTCTCGACGCAATCCGCCGCACCGTCAAACGCGGTGTGGTGATAGTCAATGTCACCCAGTGTGTCAACGGCGGCGTGCACCCCAACCGCTATGTCGCAGGCGACGTCCTGGCCGCCACGGGCGTCATACCGGGCCACGACCTCACGTTCGAGGCCGCGATTACAAAGATGATGTTCCTTTTCGGCATGGGGCTCGACGCCGCCGAGGTCGGCCGACGGATGGCGGTGCCCATTGCCGGAGAACTAACAATCTCTACGTCGAAATGAAGCGAGTGTCAATCTTGATATTATGGGCGGCGGCATTTGCTTTGTCACCGGCAATCAATGCCGCAAACGACACGCCGCAATGGGAGGAACTGCCGGTGCGCCAGACCGTAGAGCGCGAACTGCCGGCCCAGCAAGACGCCGTAGAGGTAGTGGTACGAGACGGCGCGGTGTATATCACCGCCTCGCAACCGGTCAAGGTAGAAGTCTTCTCTATCCTCGGGCAGCTTATCACCACCCGGCGCATTGGCGAGGGTACTGCCCGCCTGACACTGCGTCAGCGCGGTGTCTACATCCTCAAGGCCGGCTCGGTAACAAAACGTATTAACCTCTAATCCCACTCCTTATCTCCATGACACGCCAAGACGCCATGCGCCACTTGCGCATATTGAGAAACGAACTCGACCGACGCCTGCGTATGCAGACTCTCCCCGGCAGGTGCTACGAACAGTTTATGATTCCCTTCAACGCCATACTCGAGCCCGACTGCGAACTCTTCTTCGAAGATGTCGACGATGGCATGTACTATATAGGCGAACATGGCAACAAGGGCGAACGCCTCGGGGTCGGCATGTTGTATAAGGGCGGCCCGATACAGGTAGGCCAGTCGATGCACGGGGTGCAGTATCACTACTATATAGGCCGCTGGGAAAACGGCAAACGCCGCAGCGGCATAACCATAAAATTCGACGGCACCAAGGGCATCGGCGCTGATGCCTTTACCTTGGTCGAACTCGTCGATTACTACAACGACCAGAATGTGCCCGACGGCCATATAATAAAGGTGCAGCCCATCGGCACGTTCGAGGGCACCATACACGGCTCTGAGCGCAATTTTACCGACGGATGGAAAACCGACGGCACATATTCGTCGCGTGTCAAGACGGTCGATGCCGGCACGTCGGAGAAGACTTCGAAACGTTCCGGCGCTTCGGGCGGCTGCATGGTCACTTTGGCCGTGGTGGTTGCTGCCTTGGCATGGTTGTTGGTTTTTTAGAACGCTATTTTTTGCGAATGGAAAACAAAATAAATGTTAAAATTATAAATTCTTCGCGCAATCCTCTGCCGGCTTACGCCACCGCTGGTGCGGCCGGGATGGATGTCCGCGCCGATATCGACGGGCCAATTGTCATCGAGCCGATGTCCAGATGCCTGATACCCACAGGCTTATATGTAGCCGTTCCACAAGGCTACGAATTGCAGATGCGTCCTCGCAGTGGACTGGCGCTCAAGAGCGGCATCAGCCTGGTCAATACGCCCGGCACAATCGACTCTGACTATCGGGGCGAAATCGGTGTTATAATAATAAACCTCTCCGATGTGCCCTTTACCGTCAATCCGGGCGACCGGATTTGCCAGATGGTACTTGCCCGTGTGCCACAGGTCCAGTGGGAAGTTGTAAGCGAACTTCCCGATACCGAGCGTGCCGACGGCGGTTTCGGTCACACGGGGGTATAACACACTACCGACGTGAACAAGCGACTATTGCATCTCCTTCCATTCTTCGCCCTGGCGCTATTATGCGCCGGAGCATTGTCTGCGCGTAAGAGTGCCCCCGACGAGGCCGCACTGCGCAAAGCCGAATACATCTTCCTCGAGGCTGCCAATGCGCGCGCCGACGAGCGTTACGACGACATGTACATGCTCTTGCGCCATGCAAAGCGACTGTCGCCCGACGACCCATATATCGATGCCGCCCTGGGCGAAATCGAGCTTGTGCTGCCGGGTGCCGACTCGGTGACGCTCGAACGGGCATACGATGCCATAGCGCGCCGATTCCGCATCGAGCCTACCAACCAGCGCTATGCGGCCGCGTTCAACAACGTTGCCCAGCAGGCTCGCCGGATTGACGACATAATAGAAATCTGGCAGACCCAGGACAGCCTGCGGCCCGACCGCAGCGACCCGGCCTTCAACCTCGCCTCGTCGTTGACGGCACGCTTCTCAATTACCGGCGACACCGCCGACCTGCAGCGCGCCCTCGACATCTATTCGCGGCTCGAAAAGGGCCTCGGGCACACATTGCCTGTATCGGGCCGAAAAATCAACATCTACCTCGCAATCAACGATACTGCCGCCGCCCTCGCCGAAATCAGGCAGCTCGAGCGCGACGCACCGCGCGATATCGACACAAAGCTCTTTGCCGGCACCCTCTACGACCACTTAGGCATGCCCGACTCGGCACTGGCACGTTTCGACCGCGCCGCCGCCATCGAGCCCGACAACGGCAGCGTCTACCTCACACGCGCCAGCTTCTTCCGCGAACAGGGCGACAGTGCCCGCTACGACACCGAGGTCTTCCGCGCCCTCGAGTCGCCCACGCTCGATTTCGCCCCTAAGTTCCAGTTGCTTACCGACTATGTGGCCAAACTCTACCAGGACAGCCTGCAGTGGCCGCGCATCGACCGAATGTTTGTCGTCATGCAGGAGCAGAACCCCGGCGAGGCCATGCTCCACGAGCTGTTGGCAAGCTATAAGAGCGTGACTGGCAAACCGGCCGAGGCTGCCGAGCAGTTGTCGTACAGCATCGACCTCGACCCCTCGGAGGGCCGTCGGTGGAGCGACCTCGTGCAGCTCTATTTCACCCTCGAAGACACCGCCCATGTGCGCAACACGGCCGAGAAGGCAATGGCCCTCTTCCCCGAGAACGGATACTTCCCCCTGGCCATATCGTCTGTCCTTGCCATGGAGGGGCGCGACGAGGAGGCCTTGGCCATGATTGACACCCTCGACCTTCGCAGCTATGGCAACGACCTTGTGTCGTCGGCAATATGGTCGACAAAGGGCGATATATTATGGCGCCTCGGCAAGCCGCAGGATGCCTCGGCGGCCTACCGCGAGGCGATATTGCTCAACCCCGAAAACTATATGGCGATGAACAACTTCGCCTACTTCAACGCCTGCGAGGGCACCGAGCTCGGGGCGGCACAGCTCTATGCCTCGATAGCCACCACGGCCGAGCCCGATAATATCACATACCTCGACACCTACGCCTGGGTCTTTTTCAAGAAAAAAGACTACATAAAGGCCAAGGAAATCATCGACAAAGTCTTTAAGAATGACGATGACGGCAATCTCGAGGCCATCGAGCCGTCGGCCGAAATATATGACCATGCCGGCGACATATACTTTATGAACGGAGAGCCGAAAGAAGCCGTGAAGTTTTGGGAGAAAGCCCTCGAACTCGACCCCGATAATAAATTGATACAAAAAAAGGTAAGGCATAAGACCTATTTCTATGAATAACTTATAGCACCCCAAGATTATGACACGAAAAACTGCATATCTGTTACTTGCCGTTGCCGCCGCCGGACTGCTCTTGGTCACGGCCTGCAGCTCGGCCAAGAAGACCGGCAAAGGCGAACCCTATCACCCCGCCGATGCCACCCCCGAAGAGCATCGAAATACGGTGGAGGGCGAGTTCGTCGCCCTGGCAAAGTCATATACCGCATGGTCTGATGTGTCGATGCCGCTCAAGGTGCAGGTGGCGCAGCCTAAACGCCTCAATGTGTCGGCCTCGGCCAAGATGGTGCGAGGCAAGGCTTTGTCTATTTCGCTCCGTGTATTCGGCCTCGAGGTCGGTTCGCTTTATGCCGATAACGATTCGGTAATCATCGTGTCGAAGTTCAACAACATGTACTGCCGCGAGTCCCTGTCGTATCTAAAAGATACCTACGGCCTTACACTCGCCGACATGCAGGCCATGTTGCTCGGCCAGGTATTTACCCCCGGCAGCGGCATACTTGCCCCCGACGACATCAAGCAATATAAAGTCGTTTTGGGCGAAAACTCTATCGGACTAACACCCAAGAAGCTACCGAAAGGTTTAGCGTGGACTTTCGCAGCAGTCCTCAGCAGCGAAACAGCCCCCTCGCTTCGCACCCTCACAGTCACAGCCGACGGCCACGAGCCGGTAGTGGCAGCTTATGGCACCGCACAGGCAACAGGCGCCGGCATGGCCGCTCCGTGGGTCAACCTCAGCACAAATCTGCGCCAGCACCATGTCGATGCCACACTTACCTGGGATTTTAACCGCGCCAAATGGAACTCCGGTCTCACTATCGCCAAGCCCAAAATCCCCTCGGGGGCAAGGTTGATACCGCTTGCAAAGGTTTTTGAAATGCTCAAGAAGTAGACACGTTTTGCGCAACTTAAATAAGCTAATCATATTCATCATATTGCTTTTCGCCCTCGGGGTCAATACCGAGGCCCGGCAGCGTACGCAAAAATCAGTGCAGAGCGAACGCCGCGCAGCAGCTCAGAAAATCGAACGCACACGTCGCGAACTGACTGAGAATGAAAAGCAAACGCAACGTGAATTACGTGGTTTGCAGGCCCTCGAAGGCGAAATCCGCGTCCACGAGACCGAGGTGTCACGACTATCGGCACAGGCAGCCGACCTGCAGCGACGCAGCAAGGCATTGGGCGACAGCATAGAGGCCAACGAGGCCCGGCTCAAGGTGCTGCGCGAGTCGTATGCCCGGGCGGTGCGCTCTATGCGCCGGCAAAGGCAGCTTGCCGGCGATGCTTCGTTTATCTTTAGCTCGTCGTCGTTCAGCCAGGCACGCAGCCGCATGCGCTATCTCAAGGAGTTAAGTTCCTGGCAGACAGGCAAGACTGTCGAAATCGACGAAGCCACACAGCAGTTGACCCAGCGCCGCGCACGCCTCGACACCCTGGGCCGCGAGCTCAGACTCAGCCTTGACAGCCTGGGGCGCGTAAGGCAAGTCCTGGGCGAACGAAAGCACCAGGCCGATGCCGTGGTAGGGTCGCTACGGCGCCAGGGGCGAAATCTAAAACGTGTAATCAGCGAACAGCAGCGACTCGTAAAGAAACTCGACGACGAACTCAACCGCATTATCGAGGCCGAGGCCCGTGCTGCCGCAGAGGCAAGACGCAAGGCCGAAGCCGAGGCGCGTCGCAACGCTCAGAATGAAAAAGAAACGGCTGCCAAACCTATTAAAAATCAATCGGAAAAGCCCAAAGACCGCCCTGCCCCGCGCCAGCCCGAACAGGTCGACCGCCTCACCGCTCCTTTCGAGCAATGCAAGGGACGCCTGCCGTGGCCGCTCGACCGCCAGGCCACCGTGGCCTCGACTTTCGGCCGACATACACACGAGACCCTCGAGCGTGTGACGGTACAGAACAACGGCGTCGACTTCGAGACCGTGCCCGGAGCCTCGGCGCGAGCCGTATACGACGGCACTGTATCGATGATTATAGTCATGGAGGGCTATCAGAACGTCGTGCTTGTGCGTCATGGCCAGTATCTTACCGTCTATGCCGGACTCCACGAACTGAGGGTGCGAAAGGGCGACAAGGTGAAGGGCGGCCAGCTTCTCGGCACGTTGTTCTCTGACCCCGCCGACGACAACCGCACCAGGCTGCACTTCGAGGTGCGACGCGAAAAGGACAAACTCGACCCCATGCAATGGCTCCGACGCTAAAGACCAAAACCGTCCGCTCTGCCACCACGGCAAAGGTGCTTAAGGCCCTGAGCGTGTTCGGCGGAGTTCAGGCCGTGACAATCATATGCTCGGTCTTTCGCGCCAAGTTTGTCGCCCTATGGATAGGGCCGGCCGGAGTCGGCTTGATTACGCTCTACAATTCTACTATCGATTTACTCTCCAACACCACGCAGCTCAATCTGCGCCAGAGTGCCGTGCGCGACATATCGACAAGTCGCGACAAGGCCCTCGTGGTCGCCGTAACGCGCCGTATAGCATTGCTCTTGGGCGTGGTGGGTATGCTGCTTGTTCTCCTTGCCTCGCCGCTGCTCGGCCTTGTTACTTTTGGCGACAATACCCACACCCTGGCTTTTGCGGCCTTGTCGGTCATGCTGCTGCTGTCGGCCCTGGCTTTGGGCGAATGGGCTGTGATGCAGGGCCTCGACAGGCTTAAATCTCTTGCTACCAGCACGCTCTTTGCCTCGCTCACGGCGACTTTGGCGGCAATACCACTCTTCTATTTCCTCAGGTCGTCAGGCATAGTGCCGGTGATGATAGTTTTTGCGGCAAGCAACTGCCTCTATGCCTTTGTATTTCGGGTCAAAGATGTCATGACACTGCGCATCGGACTGCGACAGGCATGGGGCGAGGCCCGGGGCATGTTGTCGCTCGGCATGTACATGACCGTAAGCATGGGTGTCACGCTGCTTGCATCGTATATATTCGCGGTGTGGCTCAACCACTACGGCGGCAAAGATGCCGTCGGCATATACCAGGCCGGTTATACGCTTGTAAACTCCTATGTAGGCATGATTTTCACTGCAATCGCCATGGAGTATTATCCGCGCCTGTCGTCGGTGGCGGGCAGCTCTATGCGCACCGAGATTGTCGTGTCGCACGAAATCAAAACCGCCCTGTGGGTGCTTATACCCGTAACTTTGGTGTTTATTGCCTCAAAGGAGCTGATTGTCTCGCTCTTATATACCAGCGAGTTCTACCGCGCCGTGCCGTATATCGGCCTGGCTATCATAGGTGTCAGTCTGCGCGGTGCCTCATGGTGCATGGCATATGTTATCCTCGCCAGGGGCGATGGCCGCGTATATGTGCTGACCGAGGTGTCGAGCGCGGTGGTGTACCTGGCCCTCAACATACCCTTGTGTCAGCATTACGGTTATGTAGGCCTCGGCGTGGCCTATATCGCCTGGTATGCGGTTTATACGGCTGTCTGCTACCTCGTCTACCGGCTGCGCTACGGCCTTCGTCTGCGGCGTGGCATAGCACCCTTGGTGCTACTGTCAGTCGCCATCGCCTCCGTCGCCCTCTGCCTCGACAAGCTCCTTGGCTTCTGGGCGCCACTCGTCCTCGCCCTCCCGGCCACCGTCCTCGCCTACCGCCGAATTATAGCTTAAGCCTTAGCTAATTCGTGAGCCAAGTTGCTAAGTGCTTCGAGGTCGCTTTCGTGAAGGCGGCTGTGCAGGGTGACTACGGGTGTTACGATGGTCATATTGCGCATCTGGCCTACGGCGGCTGTCATCAGGCGCGCTGCAAGCGGCGTCCACGAGCCGTTTTCTACAAGGCCCACAACGCGGTTTTGCAGGTTCTTGGCCGCTATGTGGTGCAGGTAGGTGTGCATGGCCGGGAAGAGGTCGCCGTCGTATGTCACGCTGCAAAGTGCCAGGTGGCTCAGGCGGAACGACTCGGCCACGGCATACGACACGTCGTGACGGCACAGGTCGAAAGGCACCACCTCGCCGGCACCGGCCTCTTCGAGCATCGAGGCGAGGCGTCGGGCTGCCTGCGCCGTACCGCCATAGATTGAGGCGTAGGCCACAAGCACGCCCTCGGTTTCGGGCTCGTAGCGGCTCCACCTGTCATAGAGGCTGATGTAGTGGCCGAGGTTTTCGCTCAGCACGGGGCCGTGGAGAGGGGCTATAGTCTTGATTTCGCGCTTGGCGAGTTTCTTAAGCAGGTTTTGCACGCTCACGCCGTATTTGCCCACGATGTTGCAGTAGTAGCGACGGGCCTCGTCGTCCCACGCACCGGTCGACGAGTACATGGCGAACGACCCGAAAGCGTCGGCCGAGAAGAGTATGCCCTCGGTGGTATTGAGGGTCAGCATCACCTCGGGCCAGTGTACCATCGGCGCGGTCACGAACTCGAGCGTCACTCCGCCAAGGTCTAATGTGTCGCCGTCTTTGACCACTATGCTGCGCGAGGCAAAGTCAACGTTTTCAAAGAAGTTGCCCAGCATCTCAACAGCCTTTGCCGTGGCAACGACCCGGGTCGTGGGATACTGCTTGAGGAACATATCGATGCTACCCGAATGGTCGGGCTCGACGTGCTGTATGACCAGGTAGTCGGGGGTGCTGCCGCTGAGGGCTTCGACGAGGTTGGCAAGCCAGTCGTCGCAACGACGGCGGTCTACGGCATCGATGACGGCAATCTTCTCTGCGGTGCTGATGAGATATGAGTTATACGATACACCCTTCGGCAGGGGGTATTGGCCTTCGAAAAGGTCCAAATTATCGTCTTCTACGCCTACAAAGCGCGTGGTGGGGCTAAGTGTGACCATAATCCTGATTTTGCTCCGCAAATTTACGCAAATTTAGGCATACCCCGCTAATGCCTCGTCTAAAAAATCGTATTGTTCAAATCAAATGAGCTGTAATTGGCTTAACTCTTGACCGAAGTCATGCAATGCCGTTTGTATTTTAGCGGTAGTTTTAGGTGACGGATTACGATAGCCGTTGGCATACTGCGAAAGTTGGGCAGCCGAGACTCCGGTGAGCTTGGCGAGGCCGGCATAGGTCAGTTTCCCGGCATAGTAGAGAAGAAACGATGGCACATCGTATGCGAACGAGAATCGAGCTTCGACAAACTCCCTGCCTTCTTCTTCAAATAATTTACGCATATCGTTGTAAGCCATATTCCACTCATCTATCGCCTCGGCAACAGTAGAGCCTTCCCCGACAAGTCCATAAGGCAGATTGTTTTTATCATCCATATATGAAGAGTAAGTTCCGTCGCTTTCTCGTACAATGTAGACTTTTATAGTTTCCATAATTTTGCTATTTATTTTAATAACAATTTTATCGATTATTTGGTTAAAGGCAATAGTTATATCACTTTTTAGAGTTTGAGACCTGAATCACGGAGTATATTTTTGAGCGTACCACGTTTAACTTCTTCGCTCCCGTGATGGCTGGTAGGGAAAACACGGCCGGTTACGGGGCTGAACCATGCCGGATGTCCGGCTATCTGCTTTCCTTTCATTGGGTAGCAACCTATTTCCCGAAGAAGTTTATGTAGTTCGTTGTATTTCATAGTACCGAGTCTCAATTCATTATGCAAATATAATGCTATTAATTATTATAGCAAAATATCCAAAGGAAAAACTGAGTTGACACGTTGTTTTTCAATAGTGTTGAAAAAAGCAGAAGATTTTATCATGGGGTCATTGTAACTTTGCAACGGTTATTCTTTTTCATCTGTTTTAAGCGTACATTGACATTGTGGTTAAACAGCACTACATAGTAGGGACGCGGCATGGATGAACGCATCGTATCTTGTAAAAAACAACTCGGAGAGGATATGGATTTATCCTCTCCGAGCCTTATGAAAAGTCTGAATGTTTATTCCTTGGGCAGAAGTGCCTTTGCTTCGGCGGCAAGTTCGGGGTCTATCATGATGCGGCCGCAATATTCGCAAACAATCACTTTCTTGTGTGTGCGGATATCAATCTGCTTTTGTGGCGGTATGCGGTTGAAGCAGCCGCCGCAGGCGTTGCGGTCTACAACGACAATCCCGAGGCCGTTGCGGGCGTTCTTGCGGATGCGCTTGAAGGCTGTGAGGGTGCGCTCGTCTACAAGGGGTTCGAGGCTCTTGGCGCGGGCGATGAGGGCTTCTTCTTCCGAGCGGGTCTCGCTCACGATGTTGTCGAGGTCGGCCTTCTTCTCGTTGAGGATGTGGGTCTGGCCCTCAATCTGCTGGTTGGTGTTGTCGATGTCGGCCATGCGGTTGTCAATCGAACGCTCGATTTCGCCCACGTTTTTCTCACCGAGTTCGATTTCGAGGGTTTCGTATTCGATTTCCTTGGTCAGGTTGTCGAACTCGTGATTGTTGCGCACGTTGTCGAGCTGCTGGCGGTAGCGGTCAATCAGCAGTTTTTTATTTTCTATCTTGTTGAGCTCGGCGACACGCTTGGCCTTGAGGTCTTCGATTTCGTCTTCAAAACGTTTGATGCGCGAGTGAAGGCCCGTGATGGTGTTCTCGAGGTCCTGGACTTCCTTGGGGAGCTCGCCACGCACGTTGCGTATGCGGTCGATTTCGGTAAGTATGGTCTGGAGCTCGAAGAGGGTTTTGAGGCGCTCGTCGACGGGGCGCGGAGCTTCGGGTTTCTTATCTGTTGCCATAGATGATTACAGGTACTTTACCGGATTTGTTTCTTTTTCCGATTTATAGACTGCAAAGTTAGCGAATTTTTTTGTAATAACGTGATAAAAAATGTCTTTTGCGCAATTTTCGCTCTCGAAATGCCCTATGTCGAATATGACTGTCGACATATTGGCGGCATCGGCAAAGTCGTGGTAGCGCACATCGGCGGTGACATAGGCGTCGACTCCGGCGGCGTTGGCACGCGATATGAAGTCGGGCGCCGACCCGCCGCAGAGGGCGATGCGGCGTACCTTCATGCCGGGGTTGTAGGCCGCCGATGCCTTGATGCAGGCTGTGCCGAAGGTGGTGCGCAAGAGGTCGGCGAACTCGGCCCCGGTCATGCCCCTGTCGGGCAGGGTGGCATAGACGCCGAGACCGTAGTCGCGGCTGCGACGCTGCTGGGGTGTCACGGTGACTTCCATCTTGTCGTAGCCTGGCATGCCCGAGAGGGCACGTAGCGCGCCCCCGAGGCGGAGGCTGTCGATGTCGATGCTTACCGAGGTCAGAGGCTCGTGGCGCAGGTCGAGGCCCGCTGCGGGGTCGAAGTCGCCAACGGGAGCGGCCATGCTTTCGCCCTCTACGTCGCTGTAGGTGCAGCTCTCGGTCTGGCCGAGCAGCGTCAGGCGCACATCCGATGACTGGCTGCGGGTGCAAATCACCCTCACGGTGTAATACTCTACATCGGCCGGGGCTATGACGCCGCTCACGGTGGCACCGAGGCGTGCGGCCATGGCATACGATACGCCGCCTATGGTCGAGTCGAGGCTCGTATGGGCCGAGTAGACGGCCACGCCGGCGCGGATTGCCGCCGCTGCCGCCGCTTCTTGCGGAGTGCTGCCCGTAAGGTGTTTGAAGCCCTTGAAAATCAGAGGATGGTGGCTCACGATGAGGTTGCATCCCTTGGCGACGGCCTCGCGAACAATTTCCTCGGTGGTGTCGAGGCAAATCAGCACGCCTGTCACCTCGCCATTGCCGTCGGGGAGTCCGATTTGCAGGCCGCTGTTGTCCCATTTTTCCTGTAGGGGCAGCGGCGCGAACTCCTCGATGGCATTGATGATTGCGCTCAGTTTCATCAGCGTTATTTCTTCTTAGGCTCGAGCACGGCGAGGTTGAGCTCGTCGAGCTGCTTCTGGTCGAGACGTGCCGGGGCGTCGAGCATCACGTCGCGGCCCGAGGTATTCTTGGGGAAGGCTATGCAGTCGCGGATGCTGTCGAGGCCGGCGAAGAGGCTTACCCAGCGGTCGAGACCATAGGCAAGGCCGCCGTGGGGTGGTGCGCCGTACTTGAAGGCGTTCATCAGGAAGCCGAACTGCTCCTGGGCCTTCTCGGGGGTGAAGCCGAGGATTTCGAACATCTTGGCCTGCAGCTCGCTGTCGTGGATACGGATTGAGCCGCCGCCGACCTCTACGCCGTTGATTACCATGTCGTAGGCATCGGCGCGCACGCTGGCGGGGTCGGTGTCGAGCATGGGTATGTCTTCGTCCTTGGGGTGGGTGAAGGGGTGGTGCATGGCCATAAGGCGCTGCTCTTCGTCGCTCCACTCAAACATGGGGAAGTCGACTACCCACAGGCAGGCAAATCTGTCTTTGTCGCGAAGGCCGAGCTGGCGACCCATTTCGAGGCGCAGTTCGCACAGCTGCTTGCGGGTCTTCATCACGTCGTCGCCGCTGAGGATGAGTATCAGGTCGCCCGGTTTGGCATCCATGGCCTTGGCCATTTCCTGGAGTGTCTCCTGGCTGTAGAATTTGTCGACGCTCGATTTCACGTTGCCGTTTTCTTCCACGCGGGCATAGACCATGCCCTTTGCGCCGATTTGCGGACGCTTCACATACTCGGTGAGGGCGTCGAGCTGCTTGCGTGTGTAGTGGGCTGCACCGGGGGCGCAGATGCCGCCGATATAGGCCGCGTTATCGAACACGCTGAAGCCGTGGCCTTTGAGCACGTCCATCAATTCTACGAAGCGCATACCGAAGCGAAGGTCGGGTTTGTCGCTGCCGTAGTATTTCATGGCGTCGGCCCAGGGCATACGCTGGAAGGGCTCGGTGAGTTCGACACCGCGAATTACCTTGAAGAGGTGTTTGGCCATGCCCTCGAAGAGCTCGATGATGTCGTTTTGCTCTACGAAGCTCATCTCGCAGTCAATTTGTGTGAACTCGGGCTGGCGGTCGGCGCGCAGGTCTTCGTCGCGGAAGCACTTCACAATCTGGAAATAGCGGTCGATACCGCTGACCATCAGCAGCTGTTTCAGTGTCTGGGGCGACTGGGGCAGGGCGTAGAA
>VSPF01000007.1 GCA_009775195.1 Muribaculaceae bacterium | reverse complement strand
TTTTGGCAACACAAATTGGAAATAAATCAAGAATAATAAACCTAACTAAATCATTGTAAATGAGCGAAACTAAAGCAAAACCGACAAACGGTAAACTTGGCGTCATGGTCGTAGGCCTCGGCGCAGTTTCTACCACCTTCATGACCGGCGTTTTGATGACTCGCAAAGGTCTTGCCAAACCCGTTGGCTCCATGACTCAGTACGACCGCATCCGTGTGGGCGAAGGCGCTGACAAAAAATACCTCAAATACAACGAAATCGCACCCATCGCTGACCTCAACGACATCGTCTTCGCAGCATGGGATGTCTATCCTGCAAACGCATACGAATCGGCCATGCACGCCGAGGTCCTCAAAGAGAAGGACATCGAGCCCGTGCGCGACGAACTCGAAAAAATCGTGCCCATGCCGGCAGCTTTCGACCACAACTATGCCGCACGCCTTACCGGCGACAACATCATGCACGGCAAAACCCGCTGGGAAATGGTCGAGCAGCTTCGCGAAGACATCCGCAACTTCAAGAAAAACAGCGGTGTTGAGCGAGTAGTAGTTCTCTGGGCAGCTTCTACCGAGGTCTACGTTCCCGTTGACGAGAAATGCCACTACACCCTGGCCGCTCTCGAAGAGGCCATGAAGGCCGACGACAAAGAGCATATCGCCCCTTCGATGTGCTATGCCTACGCAGCCCTCACCGAAGGTGCCCCCTTCATCATGGGTGCCCCCAACACCACCGTCGACATCCCCGCAATGTGGGAACTCGCCGAGAAGACCAAGATGCCCATCGCCGGCAAGGACTTCAAGACCGGCCAGACCCTCGTTAAATCAGGCTTCGCCCCCATCATCGGCACACGCTGCCTCGGCCTCAACGGCTGGTTCTCGACCAACATCCTCGGCAACCGCGACGGCCTCGTGCTCGACGAGCCCGCTAACTTCCGCACAAAAGAAGTTTC
The DNA here is from genome assembly GCA_009775195.1 of Muribaculaceae bacterium. Taxonomy (GTDB): domain Bacteria; phylum Bacteroidota; class Bacteroidia; order Bacteroidales; family Muribaculaceae; genus CAG-873. Next base: position 32,731 of record VSPF01000007.1, on the reverse strand, counting down.
GAAGCTCTCGACCCTCGAGTCGATTCTCGTTCCCGAAGCTCAGCCCGACCTCTACGGTGTAAACTGCGGTGGCGAAGGCAACGACCACATGGGTTACTACCACAAAGTACGTATCAACTACTATCCCCCGCGCAACGACAACAAAGAGGGCTGGGACAACATCGATATCTTCGGCTGGATGGGCTACCCCATGCAGATTAAGATTAACTTCCTCTGCCGCGACTCTATCCTCGCCGCCCCCCTCTGCCTCGACCTCGTACTCCTTAGCGACCTCGCTGCCCGCGCCGGCCGCTACGGCATACAGCGCTTCCTGAGCTTCTTCCTCAAGAGCCCTATGCACGACTACACAAAGGACGAAGTGCCCGTAAACCACCTCTTCCAGCAGTACGTGATGCTGAAGAACGCTATCCGCGAAATGGGTGGATACAAAGCCGACGAACTCATCGACTAAACGCACTCCACCTCATAACCACAAGCCACACCGCCGCCGGCGATGTGGCTTTTTTTGTTTTTTATACACGAAAGTAAGCCTTTGATTTTGTGGGTTTGAGGGAATTGTGTAATTTTGCATCTTGAAATTTGCGGCTTCGAAACAATGGCCGCCAAATGGTAAGAAATGGAAATAATCCGTACTGTCAACCGCCTTGCCCAGGTCGTCGACGCTGCCCGTCGCGACGGCAAGACCATAGGCCTGGTGCCCACAATGGGTGCCCTCCACGCTGGCCACAAGTCGCTTGTTGACCGCGCACGTCGCGAGAACGATGTCGTGGTCGTCAGCGTGTTTGTCAATCCAACCCAATTCAACAACGCCGATGACCTGCGCACTTATCCGCGCACCGAGGAGGCCGACTGCGCCATGCTCGAGGGCTGCGGCGCCGACTACGCCTTCGTGCCCACGCCCGACGAGGTTTACCCCGAGCCCGACAACCGTGTATTCGACCTCGGCCCCGTAGCCGAAGTGATGGAAGGCGCGATGCGTCCCGGTCACTTCAACGGCGTGGCACAAATCGTGAGCAAGCTATTTGCATGGGCAAAGCCCACACGCGCATATTTCGGCGAGAAAGACTTCCAGCAGATTGCGGTAATCCGCCGCATGGTCGAGCTCGAAGGTTTCGACCTCGAAATCGTGCCCTGCCCCATCGTGCGCGAGACCGACGGCCTGGCCCTGAGTTCGCGCAACGTTCGCCTCAGCCCCGAGGCCCGCGCCATCGCGCCGCAAATACACCGCATACTCGCCGACAGCGTTGACCTCAAAAAGCAAGGCTACGAAGCCGACCAGGTAGAGAAACTGACCCTCGACGCCATCAACAACATCGACGGTCTCGAAGCCGAATACTACAGCATCGTCGATGCGCGCACCATGCAGCCCATAAGCCGTTGGGCCGATGCCGGCGACCTTGGTGCCGCCGGCTGTGCCACCGTCTACTGCGGCGGCGTACGACTGATTGACAATATACGATACTGAGATGTTCATACAGGTACTCAAATCGAAAATACACCGCGTCACCGTTACCGAGGCGCGGCTCGACTATATCGGCAGCATCACTATTGACGAGGACCTCCTCGATGCCGCCGGCATACTCCCGGGAGAGCGTGTCTACATTGTCAACAACAACAATGGCGCACGCCTCGACACATACACCATCGCCGGCCCTCGCGGCTCGGGCGTAATATGCCTCAACGGTGCAGCCGCACGCCTTGTCCAGCCGGGCGACATAGTCATCATCATGTGCTACGCCTCAATGACTCCCGACGAGGCACGCACCTTCAAGCCGACCGTCATATTCCCCGACACGGCGACCAACAAACTCATCTAAAGCCTAACCCCCCACAAGCCAATGTTCGAAAAACTTAGCGATAGACTCGAGCGCAGCTTCAAGCTCCTCAAAGGCCAAGGCCGAATCACCGAAATCAACGTAGCCGAAACGCTCAAAGACGTTCGTCGCGCACTCATCGATGCCGACGTCAACTACAAGGTAGCCAAGACTTTCACCGACAATGTAAAGCAGAAGGCCCTGGGCCAGAACGTGATTAACGCCATCGAGCCGGGCCAGTTGATGGTAAAGATTGTACACGACGAACTGGCCACCCTCATGGGCGGCCAGGAAACACCCCTGCGCATCGAGGGCAAGCCGGCAATCATACTCATGTCGGGCCTCCAGGGCTCGGGTAAGACCACCTTTACCGGCAAACTTGCCAAGAAGCTCAAGAGCGAGAAAGCCATGCGCCCGCTGCTCGTTGCCTGCGACGTTTACCGTCCCGCCGCCATCGACCAGCTCAAAGTCCTCGCCGACAGCATTGGCGTTGAAGTATATACCGAAGACGGCGTAAAAGACCCCGTGGCGATTGCCAAGCGCGCCATCGAGCATGCCAAGGCCAACCACAACGACCTGGTGATTGTCGATACCGCCGGCCGACTTGCCGTCGACGAGGAAATGATGGCCGAAATCGAGGCGATTAAAAAGGCCATCAACCCCGGCGAAATCCTCTTCGTGGTCGACGCCATGACCGGCCAGGATGCGGTCAACACCGCCCGCACTTTCAACGAGCGCCTCGACTTCGGCGGCGTTGTCCTCACCAAGCTCGACGGCGACACTCGTGGTGGTGCAGCCCTGTCTATCCGTAGCGTGGTCGACAAGCCCATCAAATTTATAGGCACAGGCGAAAGCCTCGACGGCATCGACATATTCTACCCGGCCCGTATGGCCGACCGTATCCTCGGCATGGGCGACATCGTGTCGCTCGTAGAGCGTGCACAGCAGCAGTTCGACGAGAAAGAAGCCGAAGAGTTAGCCAAGAAACTCAAGCGCAACCAGTTTACCTTCAACGACTTCCTCAAGCAAATACAGCAAGTCAAGCGCATGGGCAACATCAAGGACCTCGCCGCGATGATACCCGGCATGGGCAAGGCCATCAAGGATATCGATATCGACAACAACGCTTTCAAGGGCATCGAGGCCATCATATCGTCGATGACCCCCTACGAGCGCGAACACCCCGAGGTTATCCGTGGCACACGTGTAGCGCGTATTGCCAAGGGCTCGGGCACTCAGATTCAAGATGTCAGCCGCCTGCTCAAGCAGTTCGACCAAATCCGCAAGATGATGCACACCATGACCAACATGGGCCCCAACCCGGCCGCCATGATGCGCCAGATGCGCCAAATGCGCCGCAAACGCTAAAGGATAGAGCCTGATGAGGTGTCCCCAGTGTAACTACGACAATGCAGACAATGCAAGGTTTTGCGCCCACTGTGGCGCGAAACTCGTAGAAACACGTGTCCAAGTTTTTTGTAAGCCAGGCTCATTTCACGTAGGACTGCGCGATGCATATACCGGGGAAACTATTATCGAGCCAAAGTACTACGAAATCAACGGTTTAGGTGCATCAAATACACCAAAGACACTGACCAATCAAAAACTTTTCATTGCCAGTTGCGACCTTTCTCTAAAAGATGACTCCTCAAAGACCGTTTACGACGATAATGGCAATATCATAATACCCGGAGACATATTTAATTACATTTGGCATCTTCCATGGCTCTCCTTGCTTGTCTGCTTCGCATGGGCTTCTAAGCCACACGAAGACGCAGGTTTCTACGCCTACGACGAACAAGGCAACCGTTTGTTTAAATATAAATTCGTTAACGTCAGTTGCCCAAATGAGGGATTTATAGTAGCCGCAGAGAATTTTGACCGCCTATATGGTTACATCGACATTCAAACAGGCGAGCCGATATTGGAATTTAAATGGAAAGAAGCTCTAAATTTCAAAAATGGCTATGCCTTAGTCAAAGACCCACAAACAAAAAAATGGGGCCTAATCAATACACGCGGCGAAGTAGTTGTACCATGTGAGTACTATGACCTTATCATTTTCGATGATGGTGATGCCGAATACAAAAAGCACTGGTATAGCCTCGAAACGCGCACCACTCTCACCGACTTGCTAAACAAATACAAATAAACACATTATGCAGATAATCGACGGAAAGGCTACGGCCGCACAAATCAAACAGGAAATCGCCGCCGAGGTGGAGCGCCGCCTCGCTAACGGCCTGCACAGGCCGCACCTCGCCGCCATACTCGTCGGGCACGACGGCGGCAGCGAGACTTATGTCGCCAACAAGGTCAAAGCCTGCGAGGTATGCGGCTTCAAGTCGACACTCATCCGCCTCGACGAGACCGTGAGCCAGGACGAGCTCCTTGCCCACGTGGCCAAGCTCAACGACGACCCCGACGTAGACGGCTTCATCGTGCAACTGCCGCTGCCGCGCCACATCGACGAGCAGACTGTGATTGAGGCCATCAACCCCGACAAAGATGTCGACGGCTTCCACCCCGTCAACGTTGGCCGCCAATCAGTTGGTCTCCCCTGCTTCCACTCCGCAACCCCGGCCGGCATAGTAGAGCTGCTCCGCCGCTACGACATACCCACTCGCGGCAAGCGCGTCGTTATCGTGGGCCGTAGCAATATCGTAGGCAAGCCCCTCGCTGCAATGCTGATGCAGAAAGGCCGGCAGGGCGACGCTACCGTCACCGTCTGCCACAGCGCGACACCAAACCTTGCCGACGTCACACGCCAGGCCGACATACTCGTCGCCGCGATGGGCCGTCCGCACTTCATTACCGCCGACATGGTAGCCGACGGCGCCGTCGTTATCGACGTGGGCACCACGCGAGTACCCGACGAGACCCGCAAATCGGGCTTCCGCCTGTGTGGCGACGTCGATTTCGACAACGTGTCGCCCAAGTGCGCCGCCATCACCCCCGTGCCGGGCGGCGTAGGGCCTATGACCATAGTGTCACTTATGCTCAACACCCTCGAGGCCGCACGTCGTCGCGACTGACATCATGGCCCATCCCTTGCTCCCTCTTTGCGCATCCCTGGCCTCGTTGCTCTTTGCCGGCAGCGAGGCTGACATGCTTTTCGTGGGCGACGCCATGCAGCACAAGGCACAAATCGAGGCTGCAAGCAAGGGGAAAGGCGTCTACGACTACTCGGGCTGCTTTGCCGCCATCGACTCCATCGTCAGCGCGGCCGACTACGCCGTGGTAAACCTCGAGACACCCGTCGGACGTCCGCCATATTCAGGATATCCCTGCTTCAACGCCCCCACCGAATTTGCCGATGCTCTGGCCAGGGCCGGGTTCGACATGATGCTCACGGCCAACAACCATACCCTCGACCACGGCCCCAAGGGCCTCAGGGCCACAATCAAGCACCTCGACAGCATTGGCATCGACCACCTCGGCACCTACGCCGACGACTCGGCCCGCACCAAGGCATTGCCGAAGATTGTGAATGTCAAAGACTTCAAAATCGGATTTCTCAACTATACCTACGGCACCAACGGCATAGAGCCGCGCCAGGGCGTGGTCGTAGACTATATCAACAAGGAGCGTATGCACCGCGACATCGACGATGCTCGCCTCGCCGGGGCCGAGTTAGTGGCAGTATGCATACACTGGGGCGACGAGTACAAGCTGCTGCCAAACAATACACAGCGACAGCTTGCCGACTACCTCGAGTCGCAAGGCGTAGACCTAATCATCGGCGCACATCCCCACGTAATCCAGCCAATGGAGTTGCGCCCCAACCGCTATTTCCCTGACCGCAAGGTATTCCTAATCTATTCGCTTGGTAATTTCGTGTCGAACATGAAGACCGCCGACACTCGCGGGGGCGCCATGGCACACCTCAGAATATACCGCGACGACGAGGGCAAGGCACGACTCAAAGAGGCATCATACCGCCTGCTGTTCACCATACCGGGCGAGTTCAAAGTCATGGAGGTCGACAGCGTAAAATCGGCCACATGGAAGGGTCGCGCCAAGACATTTGCCGACCGCGCACGCGGCATCTTCAACAAACACAACGTATCCGTACCCGAATATAAGTGAGCAATGGGCGTATTTCACTTCAAGCATTTCGACATCGACGACCACGGCTGCGGCATGAAAATATGCTCGGACAGCGTGCTGCTCGCCGCCTGGTTCCTGCCGCCATATCGCGACGCGCTCACAGTGGCCGACATAGGCACCGGCTCGGGAGTTTTGGCCCTTTTAGCCGCCGACATTATGCCAAAGGCCAAAATTATAGCTATCGAAAAAGATACCGCCGCAGCCGAAGCCGCATCGCGCAACTTCACCGCATCGCCATGGGCCGACAGGCTGACAACCGTCAACGCCGATTTTGTCGACTTCGCCGCTGAGGGAAATCATAAATTCAATCTTGTAATCAGTAATCCGCCCTATTTCACCACCGGTGCCCAAGCCACCGATGCAGCCCGTGCCGCAGCAAGGCATCAGGACACGCTGTCCTACGACACCATCCTAACCGCCAATATTCTCGAGCCCGGAGGCAATCTCGGATTGGTTTCCCCGGCCGAATTTGAGCATGACATAATATACCGTGCCGAGCTCTCGCACCTCAAGCTGCGCCGCCTCTGCCGTGTAGTAACTTCGCATGGCAAGCAGCCCACGCGCCTCTTGTGGGACTTCGCAACCAAGGAGGGCCCCTTGACCGACACGACCCTCGCCATGCGCGATACTGATGGCCGCTATTCGCCTGAATACCGGCAGATTGTCGAACCATTTTATCTGAAACTATGAAACGCACCGACCTCGTCCTATCCCTCGGCCAGCGGCTGCTCTTGTTGCTGTGCTTCTTCCTTATATGCTATATCCTCACCATGGTATGCTCGTATATTCTCGGTGTCGCTCTTGCAGGGCGCGCAGCCACAGCCCTGCGTATCAGCGCGTTGTTACAGGATATACTTGCCTTCATGGTTCCGGCTGTCGGTACCGCCGTGCTCGTCAGCCGCCGTCCGGCCGAGCTGCTTTGCATTACCACGCCACCACGGCTGACGCTCATACTACTTGTAGTGGCAATACTTTTCGTCTCAATCCCGGCACAGGAAACCATAATCTACTGGAACTACAACATTTCGCTGCCAGAATCGATGGCCGGCCTCGAGCAGACTTTTCGAACCCTCGAGAACATGGCCGCCGACACGCTCAAAACCATGATGACCGACACAAGCATCGGGGCCTTGATTCTCAACATATTGATAGTGGGCATCGCTGCCGGTGTCGCCGAGGAGCTGCTTTTCCGTGGCTGCTTCCAGCGACTGCTCGTCACAGGCGGTGTGAACGTACACCTCGCAATATGGCTCGTCGCGATTTGCTTCAGCGCCATGCACATGCAGATTTTCGGCTTCGTACCTCGCATGTTGCTCGGCGCATATTTCGGCTACCTGCTGCTATGGAGCGGTTCGGTATGGGTGCCTGTGACTGCTCACGTGCTCAACAACACCATGTTTGTCGTCACTGCCTGGCACCAGGTGCGCCAGGGGGGCCTCGACGCTGTCAGCCAGGAACCCACACTCTGGGGCTTCCTCCCCACAACCCGCAGTCTCCTCCTAACCGCCACCACCCTCTACCTCATCTACAGCACAGCAAAAAGCCATATCGGGCAAACGAAAGACTGATGAGAGGGCAATTTGGCCCAATAAAACATACACAGCCATTTAGTATTGCCCCAACATTTACCCCGAAATTATTATTAACTAATATTAACTTTGGGTTACTGAAAATATATGTACATTTGCATATAACTATTTCAGTATCATACTCCATCTCTTACAATGAAAACAGCTATTTTAAGATTAATCTTAGCATTAACACTCCTTTTAGAGATAGATGTTTATGCTTACGGGACTACAAATACATCTACTTTAGACATCCTCTGCAAAGACCTAAGCGAAGATGGCTCGGGGTCTGCCTATAATCCTCATTCATTTTATCTGGATGGAGAAGACAACTCCATCTCAACAATTCACTGGAATTTTTCCTTAAAAGACAAAGGCGGGAACTTTATATCAGTATCTACCGGGAATAGTATTGATTTCACAATCGACAAAATATCTAACCCTCAAGACTATTTTATTAACCATAATTACATGTTAGAGGGTAAAATAGAGTGTGAGTACACTTCGAATGAAAAGACATATACAGCATCACCCTTAATTATTGGATTAGAAATCAAACCTGAAATATTATCAGTTGACAATATTCAGATTACACATAATGATGATTATAGTTTCATCTTGTCGTTTAATGTGAGCTATATTGGAGCTGAGTACATCAACGTCAAGGTTGAAGAAGAGCACAACACGACAGTCAGACTATACACCGTCGAAGAGCCTCTAATCGCACACGTACAAACAGGGAATATCACATCGTTATATTATAGCTGGATTACAATCGAGGCCAAAAATCTATATGGAACAACGACCAAAACATTAGAATACGCACCTCAAAATTTGTATAACAATATAATAGATACCCCGACACCACTTGAATCAGAAATTACTGTAGAGCTTTATAGCCTTACAGGGAATTTAGCATATAAAGGAACCCAGGAGGAACTTAAAAAGACTCAAATAGAAAAAGGAATCTATATCTTAAAAAGGTTTGTAGGTGACAGGACTGTTTCAATCGAAAAAATTCTAATACAATAATATTGCAAAAACTACGTGAACAGCTCGCAAAAATATTTTGCGAATCGGGAAAAAATTCGTACCTTTGCAGCCGATATGCTTGTAGCATACAATAATACGCTTTATTAACTATCAAAATTTCCCAAGAATGCACTTAAGTTCTGAAGAAAAAGCAGAGATCTTCGAGAAATACGGTAAGGGTAAGACTGACACTGGCTCGCCTGAAGCACAGATTGCATTATTCTCGGTTCGTATTGCTCATTTGACTAACCACCTGAAGTCAAATCACAAAGATCATACCACAGAGCGCGCACTTAAAATGCTTGTCGGCAAGCGTCGTCGTCTCCTTGACTACCTCATGCGCAAGGACATCACCCGCTACCGTGCAATCATCGCCAAGAAAGAACTTGGCATCCGCAAGTAATCCGCTCTTGCTTAAAACCCACAGCCCCGGCAACCCCGGGGCTTTTCTTTTGCTTTTTTACAGTTAAGAAGAGACACAAAGACATAAATTCAAAAAGTTACATAAAGAATTTTAATTGCAACTATCAGAATTCAAAACTTATGCGCAAACGACCACCCAAGCCACGCTCCACAATATCGTAAAGTGTGCGCAGGGTGATGTTTTCACCGTCATTCTCAACCTTTGAAATGTAGGTACGCTTTTTATCTATGCGTTCTGCAAGCTGTTCCTGAGTCATATTCAGTCGCTCACGGGCACTTCGTATCTTGAAACCTATGCGAAGTGCTTCAAGTTCATTTTCCAAGCGGTCACGTTCTGAAGTTCCGATTTCCCCGTAATATTTAGTCTTGATTTGGTCAAGAGTTTGGATATTCTTCATTGTTCTTCGTTTTTGTCATTAAAATATTCGTTCATAATTTTTACAGCGCGGTCAATTTCTTTTGGTGGTGTTTTCTGAGTTTTCTTTTGAAAGCCACTAAAAAGCACCACGAGCCTATTTCCATCAAAACAACAAAATATCCTAAAGATATTTGAACCAAGCTGGACTCGAACTTCAAAAAGCCCATTTGTACCCTCTATATATTTTAGGTATGTAACAGGCACACGCTCAATCGTCTCAAGAATATCAAGTACTTTAATAATCTTGTCCTGCACCTTTCGTGGTTGCTCTTTGAAGAAATCCTCGAAATAGTCCTTATATGTTATGACCTCTCTATATTTCATAACGCAAATGTAACATATAAATTACATTTGCGCAAATATAACAATCTAAAAAATCAATTTGTTTTAGTAAAACTAATCGGAATCAACAAAAAAACAACGGAATCATAATAGCCACAATCTATTCTTTTGTATCTCTTTCTCTTTATGTCCTTATGTTTTTCCGACCCTCAGCCTACTCGCGACAGCCAATCTGCCAATCCTGCGACGGCGTCAAAAAAAATTTGCCTAAACGAAGTATATTTTGTAAATTTGCACGAATTTAGGTTTGTTGTGGCCATGCGGCTGCATACGACCCGTTAAGTTCTTATGGATAAACGCCGTAGCAAACGAATTTCGACCCTTGGCTCGAGGCTGACTTCGATGGTCAGCGTCGCGCTCGTGCTGGTATTGCTCGGCATGGCAGCCATTGTAGGCATCGCCGGGGCGCAGTTGCGGACACAGGTCAAGCGAAATATCGGCTTTGTCGCCATCATGGAAAAGGACTGCTCGACCGAGCAGGTCAACGCCATGAAGACATGCCTCTTGTCGCAGCCGGCAATAAAGAGCTTCGTATTCTCCTCGGCCGACGAAATCTTGGCATCGGAAAGCGAATATATGGGCCAGGACATCGCCGCCATAGCCGACGGCAATCCCTACAGCTCGGAATTCGACGTAAAAGTACGCCCGGCCTACGCCTCGGCCGACAGCATAGCGGCCATATCGGCCTTTATCGCCGACATGCCGGGCGTTGCCGAGGTTACGAACGAGAGTGCCGTCATCGAGGGCGTCGATGCCATGGTGCGCCGCACAACCCTCGTTTTAGCCGGCCTGGCGATAATATTATTGCTCGTATCTATTGCCCTGATAGGCAACACGGTGAGCCTGTCGGTCTACGGACGCCGCTTTATCATCCACACCATGAAACTTGTCGGCGCCACCCCGGGCTTTATCCGCCGGCCCTTCGTATTGGCCGGGCTGCGCGACGGTTTCATAGCCGGCGTAGCCGCCTCGGCGCTAATCGTTGCCCTGCGCTACTACGCCCCGAGTCTCGACCCGATGTTCGACGAACTCGTCGGCTGGCCGGCCACGGCATACATCTGCACCGGCATGGTGCTGCTCGGCGCAGTCCTCACCTCGCTCACGGCCCTTGTGGCGGCAAACCGCTACCTCAGGGCATCATACGACGAAATGTTTCTAAAGTAACAAAAGATAATGGCAAGCACACAACGCAAAAATCCTGCCGAACAATTCGAGAAATCCACCACCGGCATGCCCCTCGAGCGCGGCAACTTCATAGCCATGGCAATCGCCGGAGCCATGATAGTGGTCGGCTTCGTACTCATGCTCGGCGACAGCTCGACTGTCGAGGCTTTTAACCCCGATATTTTCAGCACGCGCCGCATCGTTGTCGGCCCGGCAATAGCATTTTTAGGTTTCGTGGCCATGGGAGCCGCCATCATCATCGACCCACGCCGCCTGCCCTTCGGCAAAAAGAAATAAAGCATGGACATAATCGACGCACTCATACTCGGCATCGTCCAGGGCCTTGCCGAATACCTGCCTATCAGCTCGTCGGGGCACCTCGAAATCTGCCGCGAAGTGCTCGGCCTCAACCTTGGCGGGGCCGAAAGCCTCCAGTTCGACGTGATGCTCCACGTGGCCACCGTACTGAGCACCATCGTAATCCTGTGGCGCGAGTTCTGGCCGCTGGTAGTATCTTTCTTCACCTTCCGTCGCGACGACCGCTTCTGGTACGTATGCAAGATTTTAATCTCGTGCATACCCATCGGCATCGTAGGCGTGTTTTTCAAAGACACTATCGAGACCTTCTTCGGCCAGGAGCTCACACTCGTCGGCACATGCCTGTGCGTGACCGCAGCCCTCTTGGCATTCTCATATTTTTTCCGCACACGTCCGCTTGAGACCGACCGCCTGACAGGCCGCGTCTACAAGCCTCGCGACATCAGCTATATCGACGCCTTCGTCATCGGCTGCGCCCAGGCCGTGGCCGTTCTTCCGGGTCTTTCTCGCTCTGGCACAACCATCGCCACGGGCATACTCATCGGCGACAAACGCGAACAGGTAGCGCAATTCTCCTTTCTGATGGTCATCATACCCATCCTCGGCGAGGCCCTGCTCGACATCAAAGACATCTTCGGTGTCGAGGCAATTGACACAGCCGCCGGTGTTGCCACGCCCGAAATTGGTCTTGGAGCCCTGCTCACCGGCTTCATCGCCTCGTTTGTCGTCGGCTGCCTTGCTTGCAAATGGATGCTTGCACTGGTCAAGAAAGGCAAGCTCGTGTGGTTCGCCCTCTATTGTCTCATTGTCGGTGCAATATGCATCGCCAAAGGCCACGGACTGTTCTGATGAACTTTATCGACGGAGAAATACTATATATCGACAAGCCCCTCGGCTGGACCTCGTTTGATGCCGTCAAGCGCGTGCGCGGCGCCCTGCTGCGCCGCTTGAAGGTCAAGAAATTCAAGGTCGGCCACGCCGGCACACTCGACCCACTCGCTACAGGCGTGATGCTCCTCTGCACAGGTCGCGCCACCAAGCGCATCGACGAGCTGCAGGCCGGGGTCAAGGAATATATCGCCTCACTGCGCCTCGGGGCCACCACGCCTTCGTTCGACCTCGAAACGCAGGTCGATGCCACCTATCCCACCGCGCACATCACACGCGGACTTATCGAGTCTACGCTCAATCAGTTTATAGGCCGTATCGAGCAGGTACCACCAGCCTTCTCGGCCTGCAAAATCGACGGAGTACGCGCCTACGACCTCGCCCGCAGCGGGCAGGATGTCGACTTGAAGCCCAAAATCCTCGTCATCGACGAAATCGAACTTCTCGGCTACGACAAAGATAGCGAGGAACTGCAAATCCGCGTGGTATGCAGCAAAGGCACCTATATCCGTGCCCTCGCACGCGACATCGGCGCGGCCCTCGGCAGCGGCGCACACCTCACGGCCCTGCGGCGCACGCGCGTAGGCGACGTAACCATCGACAAATGCCTGTCGGTAGAGCAAGCCGCCGAGCTTATCAAGACCGTAGAAATCGAAATGCCCGACACCTCGGCTACAAAAATTTAACCTCAAGAATATTCAAGCGCTCCTCACCCACACTTTCGACCGCTAATATGAAACTATCGCAATTTAAATTCAATCTCCCCGACGAGCTGATTGCCAGCCATCCGCTGGCCGAGCGCGACCAGGCTCGTCTGATGGTCGTAAACCGCCGCACCGGCGAAATATCACATCATATCTTCAAAGACATTCTCGAGTACTTCAACGACGGCGATGTGATGGTATTCAACGACACACAGGTCTTCCCGGCTCTGCTCTACGGCAACAAGGAAAAGACCGGTGCGCGTATCGAAGTGTTTCTGCTACGCGAACTAAACGCCGAAAACAAGTTTTGGGACGTACTGGTCGAGCCGGCACGCAAAATCCGCATCGGCAACAAGCTCTATTTCGGCGACGACGACTCGATGGTTGCCGAGGTTATCGACAACACCACCTCGCGAGGACGCACACTGCGCTTCCTCTACGACGGACCGCACGACGAGTTCAAAAAGGCCCTCTACTCGCTCGGCATGACACCCCTGCCGCCCTACATCAAACGAGAGCCTGAACCATGCGACATCGAGGACTATCAGTGCATCTTCGCCGCCAAGGAGGGCGCCGTCGTAGCACCGGCTGCCGGACTCCATTTCTCGCGCAGCCTCATCACACGCCTCAAAATCAAGGGTGTGAAAGAAGCCTTTGTGACCATCCACAGCGGGCTGGGTGCTTTCCGCGAAATCGATGTCGAAGACCTCACCAAGCACCGCATGGACTCTGAGCAGATGGATGCCAGCCAGGAACTGGTCGACACCGTCAACGCCGCCAAGGATGCCGGACACCAGGTATGCGCCGTCGGCACCTCGGTGCTCCGCGCCATCGCCACTGCCGACAGCATGGGCGGCCACATGAAGACATATACCGGCTGGACGAACAAGTTTATCTTTCCACCCTACGACTTCTCGGTAGCATCGAGCCTCGTCACAAACTTCCACATGCCCTACTCGACCATGCTTATGATGGTCGCAGCCTTCGGCGGCTACGAGCTTGTAATGAAAGCCTACAACGAGGCCGTGAAAGAAGGCTACCGCTTCGGATGCTACGGCGACGCGATGTTAATCCTTTGATAATCAATGATACTCAAAGTAGGAATAATACAGCAGGCTTGTAGCGAGGACAAGACCGACAACCGCGCCCGCATCGCTGCCAAGGCCGCAAAACTCGCTGCTGACGGCGCACAGCTCGTGGTGCTGCAGGAGCTACACGATACCCACTACTTCTGCCAGCACGAAAACATAGAGCTTTGCGCCCTTGCCGAGCCTATACCCGGCGGGGCCACCGACTTCTACTCAAAGGTAGCCCGCGACAACGGTATAGTGCTCGTCACAAGCCTATTCGAGCGTCGCGCCCCGGGACTCTACCACAATACGGCCGTGGTATTCGAGACAGACGGCAGCATCGCCGGCAAGTATCGCAAGATGCACATACCCGACGACCCGGCATATTACGAGAAATTCTACTTTACCCCCGGCGACCTCGGCTTCAACCCCATCCACACCTCGCTTGGCAAACTGGGCGTGCTCGTATGCTGGGACCAGTGGTACCCCGAAGCAGCCAGGATGATGGCCCTCGCCGGTGCCGAAATCCTGATTTATCCCACGGCAATCGGCTGGGAAAGCAGCGACGAGGACGGCGAGAAGGCACGACAGCACGACGCATGGGTAACAATACAGCGCGGACACGCCATTGCCAACGGACTGCCCGTGGTAGCTGTAAACCGTGTGGGATTTGAGAAAGACCCTACCGGCCTTACTGCCGGCATACAGTTCTGGGGCACGAGCTTTGTCGCCGGGCCGCAGGGCGAGTTCCTGTTCAAGGCCGACGACCGTGAAACTACGGCAATAGTCGACGTAGACCTCACGCGCAGCGAACACGTGCGCCGCTGGTGGCCTTTCTTACGCGACCGACGCATCGACGCTTACGACGAGCTGTCACTCCGCTACCGCGACTGACCCTTCTTCTTCGCTAACTTCTTCGGCGGCATCTTCCTCTTTGGTGAAGATGTCGTCTTTGTTTAACGGCCTACGCTCTTCGAACCACTTGAATTTGGGCAGGTAGTAGAGGCTCTTGCGCGCTATAAACAGCGGCGTGGCCGTACCCGTGGTCTCGGGCCACATCTTGACAGACTCGGTAGCCCGCCCCTTGAAAAACGCGGTCAGGAAGCTGCTCTGCGCGTTGACGATTTTGTTGATGGTCGAGTCATTTTCCTCGGGGTACATTATAATCTCCACGTTGCCGTTGATGTCGAGGCGCCGCAGTTCGCCGCCGACAAAGTCGGCAATCATCTCCTTGCCGCTAAGCTGCTGGAAATGCGGTCCCTCGATTCGCTGCGCGGCAAAAGCCTGGTCGGGCAGTATGGCACGCTCGATGGTGCTGTCGTTGAGCAACATCTCTATTACGTTGCCGAATATCTGCCTGTCCTCGCTCCACACCACCGGGTCGACGAACATGCGCAGGGTGGAGTCGCGCTCGGTAAAGCGCAGCGAGTCGCACACCCCCTGCAGGTCGGCACGGTAGAAGCGTACCCCGGGATGCACGACGGCGACGTGGGTCGTATCTATGCGCGTAGACTCGGCAATGCCCCTGACGCTGTCGGCAGCCACATGCACGGTATCGTAGAGGGCAGCAGTGCGGATATAGCGACCATGGAGATAGAGGGTGTCCGGGCCGTTGTAATGCTTGAGCATCGCCCGGCCAGTGACAAAGGCCGTGTCGGCAATCTCGTTGTAGAAACCATAATTGCCCGATACCTGGGCGTCGTGCACGCTGTCGGTCAGCACCATGCCGCCCCATGCCTCGCCATAGCCTGCCGTGCGGTCATAAAATATGGTATCGGCTGTCAGCGTGTGGTGCTGGGCAGTCACGATTGTCGAGCGGTCATAGAGCGTGGTACGATTGCTGTCGGTATCATAGATGCCGAGGGTGGTATATATTGTTCCGCGCTTGTTGATAACCTCGCTCGGCGAAAATAGCTGCGCTATGTGCGTGGCCGTGTTATAATATAGGGTATCAGAATAAATATCGAGGGTATCGGTCTGGTTGCGCGAATTGAGGTGTACGTTGGTATAAAAGTTCGCCTCTTTCGTCGAGGGCACATATTCGCCATAGAGCGAGGTAAGCGTGTTCGAAGGGTCTGTAAGCTTTCCTCCGACCTCGTAATAGCCAAGGTCGATGGCGAGGTCGTAGATAAATATGTCGGTCTCGAGCTTTACATCACGATTAATCAGCCTCACCTTCTTGCCCGGGTCGGCATAGAGGGTGGCGATTTCCGACATGCCGTCATAATCAAGCTCGTCGGCGTAGACAAAGAGGGTGTCACCCTGCTCCATGCTCACATTGCCAAACGCCTGCAGCGACTCCGAGCCTTCGAAGAAATGCGCGCTGTCGCACTTCATGGTCATCGGCCCCTTGGTAAAAACCACGTCGCCGACAACGGTAAGGAAGGAGTCGAATGTCTCTTTACGCAACACCTCGGCACGTTCGAGGAACACGCGGTTGCCCGTCGAGCGGTCGGCGGCTGGTATCTGGGGCCGGATTGGCGGCACGGGACGGTCGTGCGGGGCCAGCGCAAGAAGCGCCGGAAGCGCAAGCAATAGAAAAGCTATAAAAAATGACCTACGGTTCATTTTCTTGACATACTCATAGGCGGCACAGCCTTTGTGCCGCCCCTCGCATGAACTTAGTTTTTAATCCAGCCCTTGTGGCGGAAGTCGCAACCGCGCCAGCCGTCTTCAATCCGCACGTAGGTATCCTTGATTTTCTTTTCGAGCCACTCGTCTACAATCTCCTGGCTGCGGGCATTTTCGTACATGTCCTTGATTGTCTGGTAATCGTCGGCCAGGTTTGCCTGGTGGGCGTCGAGGCGCGATGTGAGGCGCACGATGGCTATCACCTCGCGGTCGCTCTTGGGGTTGCGCATGATAAAGGGCTTGGATATTTCGCCGGGCTGCAGCGACGACACGGCTATAGCGACTTCCTGCGGCAGTTGCGACATCTCGAAGCGCGTGGTGCCGGTCTCGCCATTGACCATCACGCCGTTGCTCATGCGCGTGTCCTTATCTTGCGAAACGAGTTTTACGGCTTCCTCGAATGTCAGCATCTTCTTGTCGACAATGTCTGTACGCACCGAGTCGAGGCGCGCCATCGCTTCGTCCTTGTCTTTTTGCGACACCTTTGGGCGCAGCAGTATATGGCGAGTGTTGATGCGGTCGCCGCGCTTTTCAATCAGCTGTATGATGTGGAAGCCGTATTCGGTCTCTACAATCTTCGACACCTTCTTGGGGTCGTTGAGGTTGAAGGCTACGGCGGCATATTCGGGTACAAGCTGTCCACGGCCCATAAAGCCGATTTCGCCGCCACGCACAGCCTCGGGAGCCTCGGAATAAAGGATTGCGAGGGTCGAGAACTCGCTCTCGCCCTTGTTGACACGGTCGGCATAGTCGCGCAGACGGGCCTTTACGTCGTCGATTTCCTGGCGCGGTATGGCAGGATTGAGTGTCAGTAGCTGTACCTCGACCTGCTGGGGGATAAAGGGTACGCTGTCCTTGGGCAAGGCGTTGAAATAGCGGCGAACATCGCCCGGCGTGACTTTGAGATTTTTCGTCAGGCCCGAGCGCACCTGCTGCACACGAGCACGATTGCGCATGTTGGTGGCATAATACTCTCGTATATCGGGGAAGGGCTTACGGAAATACTGCTCTACTTTCTCGCGGCTGCCAAGATTGCTGATGAGGAAGTTCATTTGGGCATCGACCTGCATCTGCACCATCGATTCCTGCACCTCCACAGTGTCGATATCGGCCTGATGGAGGAATAGTCGTTCTATGGCAATCTGCTCGGGGATAATGCAGTACGGGTCGCCAGGGATAGCGGTGCGGTCGTTCTGCAAATCCATATAGGTCTGCTCGATTTCTGATTTATATATTGGCTCGTCACCTATCATCCAGGCGACTTCGTCGATGACGTTGTCGCCGGTGGCGGCGAAAAGTCCGGCTGCAGCAAAAAGAGTCAGGCCGCTAAGTAGGGTTTTCTTGTTCATTGGTAAGCACTTCAATTAGATGCAAGTGCAAAGTTAAGCCATTTTTGCGACTTTCTGATACTCTTTAATAATTTTTATCTAAAAAGCTTAGAGTGGCGTAGCTCAGAGAATATGAAGAAACAAAAAGACATAAAAAACAAAAAGGACATAATGTTTTTGTAACTTATGCCCTTTTGTCCTTTTATTTTCTACTCCCGGCAGATGCAATTCAACATTCAAAATTCAACATTAAACATTTGAATCAGATTCCGGCAAGGTTGCGCATCTGTTCCTCGTGCTGCCGCACCTGGCGCTCCCAGTCGCGCTGCTGGCGCTCGAATTCTCGCTGTTGGCGCACAAACTCGCGCTGCTGACGGGCAAACTCGCGCTGCTGCTCGGCAAATTCCTCGACCATTTCTCGCTGTTGGCGGTCAAGCTCGCGGCACATCTTTCGCTGTTCGCGGCGACTTTCGCTGCTGAGACACGTCTTCGACACAAGCACATCGCCGGCAGGGTCGGTAGAGATTATCACCCGTCCTTCGTCATCACTGTTATCATCCGAGCTGCGCCAGCTCTTAACTACTGAATTATGCGTAAGTGTATAACTGCTGGTACCCTTTTCGTCGACAAACTTATAGGTGCGCGTATTGTTCGACTTGACGGCGCTGACAGCCTTTTCGCGCTCGTCTTCAAAAGCCCGGGCAAGGCGTTTGTAGTAATTTTCATTATTGAAGTTGAGCACCGTGGTGATGCGATAGAGCTTGTGCTTCTTAGCCGTGCGGCGCTCCGAATAGGTTGTCTCAACATCGTTCTTATTCTCGAGGTCGGCGATTACCTTGTCTATACGGCTCTGGGCGGCAACTCCGACATAACTTGCCACGGCCAACAATATGATGATAAACTGCTTCATGATTTATTCGAGTATTGCTTTTTTAATTTCAAGTGCTAATTCGGGGTCGTCGATGCCGTCAAGGGCGCGGTCGACAAGTATGTCGTCGGGCGACTGCTCGATATTGCGTGCCTCGCGGTCGGCAAGGTCGATTAGGCTGTCGGCCATCTGCTCGGCACACGCAAGGTTGCTGTAGATGAGCTGTATGTCGTCTATCCGCTGCCCGTCGCGGATAACATAGCTGCCACGGTAGGAGGCATAGAGCCTTTCGTCGGCACTGCTGCCCGAGCGCACAAGCACGACGCCAACTACCACGAGCACGGCCAGGGCGGCGGCAATACCGGCAAAGCGAGGCCACGGGCGACGACGGCGCACGGGCGACGACATGGCCGAGTACCAGCCGAACATCGGACGGTAACGCTCGAGGTCATCGGGCAGCCCCTGGTGCGTGGCATAATAGTCATATATGGCCTGCTCCTGGGCAGGGCTTGTATCGCCGTCGAAAAAACGCTCTACCAGTCGGCGGATAATTGCGGCATCGCGGCTGTGTGTGAGGTGAGGTATCTTCATAGCGTATATTGTTGTTGAAAAATTTGAGCCACATGTCTGCGTGCACGCGACAAGGCCGTGCGCACGGCCCCCTCGCTCGTACCGAGCAGCGCGGCTATCGAGGCATTGTCGTAACCTTCGACGTGGCGTAGCCGTAGCAGGGTCTGCTGACTATCGGGGAGTTGCGCCATCACAGCGTCGGCAGTATTGCGCCGCTGCTGTTCGATGAGCTGGTCTTCGGGCGAGAGGTCTCCTTCAATGTTCTCGTCGAGGGCCACGTGACGGTCGGGATGTAACTGCCTGAGGGCATTGATGGCCTGGCGGCGCACCACGACCACGGCAAACGCATCGACCGAGCGCATGGTATCAAGCTCTGAGCGCAGACTCCAGAGTTTGAGCATCGTATCTTGCACCACATCGTCAGCGTCCATATCGCTGGCGACGATACGGCGGGCCTCGGCACGCAAACGGGGCGTAAGACTGCGGGCTAATATTTCAAACTCTCTTGAAGTCATACACCCTTAAGACACACCAACCCCGAAAACGTTACATACGAAATGAAAAAAAATTTCACATACCCGTCAGCAAGGTCAAACTATCCCTGCTCTTCGTGGTTCTGGTATGCGGCGATGCGCCGGCGCCAGATGAACTATGCCATATGCCATTGCTCGTTCCATTATTCAATGTCCTCAATCACTACTGCTTCGACGACTTCGTCTCCTGAGTTTTGCTCTTTGATTGCAGCGCCTACCCAGTCGTTTTCTAATTCATGGAGGTCGCATTCATCGAAAATCGTAGCGTGGCCGCTGGGAAGATGGGTTTCATCACTGACAACCAGTTTACTGAGTGCCCATTCATTATTAGTTTTATCTAAAATTAAAATTGCGCCCCAGTCTTCATTTTTTCTTGGCTCAAAATCTGATTTAAATGCTATTGTTACTTGATTGTTGCCTGAGTGAAATATCGCCTCGGTAAGGTGTTTAGGCACTCTTTCGGCGAGAATCGAATTAATTCTTGCCAAGGCGGTGTCGCTTGGCCACACATAGGAGAAATCAGATGGAGCGTTGCCCGAAATATAATCTTTTCCTTTTATCGAATCATTAATTAAGGCTGTGCGGAATTGAAGAGAATTGTTGAAATTATTCGACAATTTCAAAATAGGAAAGTCGTTTGGCAAACTACCAACTACATTAGGCTTTTGATAGAAAACGCTTTTTAGTTTAGGAGTATTGTCTTCTACCTCAAACATAAAACAGTAGGCCCAGAAGCTATGCCAAGTTGTAATATTGTATGTGACGATGTCGTTATAAAAAGAAATCGACTGAATAATGGAATCTTGTGCTGGCAACATCCTTGCCTCTCTCACTATTTCAATCACACCATCAGTATTTATTTCCTTTGACGGACCGGCAAATAATGGGGATGAAGCCAGTTTGACATCTTTAAGAATGTGCTTTCTGCAAAACTCATCGTCGCTAAAGAACTTTGTCAAATTCTCTTCTATCGTCGGTTTGGGTTGTTGACTGCAAGCAAATACAAGAATCCCTAAGAGCGAGAAAAATAAAGTCTTCCACATAACTTGTCTTACTCTTCGTTGTTCTGGTAGGCGGCGATGCGCCGGCGCCAGGTGTCGCTGACGGTGGCGGGGCGGCCGGTGGCGAGGTCGATATTGACCATGATTGTGCGAGCCGAGCACTTCACCCGGCCCGTGGTGCTGACTACGCGCTGGTCGAGCGTCATTGAGCTGTCGGCTATATCGGTGATGGCGGTCAGCACTTCGAGGCGTTCGTCGATTTTGGTCGGCTCTATGAAGTCGCAGTTGATATTTGCCACGACGGGCGCAGTCGGTTCGCAGCCAAAGGTATCGCTCATAAACTGGCGGAAGTAGGCATATTTGCCAAGGTCGAGGAACTGGATATACACCGAGTTGTTCAAGTGGCCGAACATGTCGATGTCGTTAAAACGGATTTGTACCGGCATGCGGTGACGGAAATTTATTTCGGGAAGTTCTTTCATGTCAGTGGATTAATATATTATCGATTGCACGGCGCCCGGCCATGCGGTTTATTTGCTCTACGAGGGTGTCGCGCAGATAGCCGAGTTCCTCTTTGAGGGCTGCCGAGTCTACATAGACATGCAGCGTGCGCCCCTCGAGGACGACACGGCGTGTGTACGACGCTATATGCTTGCCGGCGACGTCGGGCCACAAGGCTTCGACCGACCGCCGTTGCATGGCCGGGCGCAGACCCGTGTCGTCAATCATCTTTTCGATAATCTGCCCTAATTGCAGTGGTTGTGCGCGTCTCATGCCTGTATGGGTGTAAATGTGCCGCGCTCTACCTGCCACAGCCGGTAGTCGCCTGTCGCGCCGAGGCTTGCAACTGTTTCGTCGAGGTGGCGGCGATTGGTGTCGGTAATAAAGATTTGGCCGAAAGTGTCAGAGCCGCCGACGAGGGCTATAATACGCTCCACGCGCCCGGCATCGAGCTTGTCGAAGATATCGTCGAGCAGCAGCAAGGGCTTTATACCGAGGCTCTTGCGCAACAGCTCGTACTGGGCGAAGCGCAAGGCGGTCGTAAAAGTCTTGGCCTGGCCCTGCGAGGCGGTGCGCCGCACGGGCATACCGTCGACTGTCATGGCAATGTCGTCGCGGTGTGGCCCCGAGGCGGTGTGGTGCAGGGCCATGTCGCGCCCGCGCATGGCGGCAAGGCGCGCTGCGAGGCCGTCGGGATATTCGGTGGTCACATATTCGAGCCGCGCCTCTTCGTTGCCGTCGGCAATCGCCTGGTAATAAGGCATAAATATTGACTCGAGTTCGGCGATATTCGCCCTGCGACGTGCCGATATAAACTCTCCGGCCATCTCGAGCTGAGCCTCGAGAGCCTCGTAGAGGCCGGTGTCGGCCACCTCGTCGCGCAAGAGGCGGTTGCGCTGTTCCAGGGCACCGTTATAGCGCACAAGGGCCTCGAAATAGCGGCCCTCGCGCTGGGCGATTATCTGGTCGATAAAGCGCCGTCTTTCCGACGGTTCGCCGCCGGTGAGCTCCATGTCGGCAGGCGAGAGCAACACGGCCGGGAAGGTGCCGAGGTGTTCGGCAAGTCGCTGGTACGCCTTGCCGTTGCGCTTGAAAATCTTGCGCTGGCCCGGGCGTATGCCCACCTGTAGCTCCTCGTCGAGGTCGCGGCGGTGATATACGGCTCGTAGGGCGGCAAAGGGCGCATCGCGGCGCACAAGCATGGCATCGGTGGCCCCGGTGAAGCTGCGGCAGTTGCCCAGGTAATATATCGCATCGAGGAGGTTGCTCTTGCCCATGCCGTTATCGCCAACGAAGCAGTTGATTTTTGGCGACATGTCGAGGCTGGCTCCCTCGATGTTCTTAAAGTCGTTGAGTGTAAGCTGGCAGAGTTGCATTATGCCATTACCGGGGGAATTTGGTGTCGAAATAATGTAGGATATAGGGCAGCGAGTTGTTCCAGTACTGCCACGAGTGTTTGCCGGGACGGCTTGCATAGTCGTGCGGCACGCCTGCATCGAGCATTGCCCGGTGCAGGTCGGCATTGACGGCGGCAAAGAAGTCGTCGGCACCGCAGTCGAAGGTATAGTTGACTCCGGCGGTCTTCATCTGCGGCACGAGCGCGGCAACGGTGCTTGCCTTCCACTTTGTCGGGTCGGCCTCGTAGGTGCAGCCCAGAAGCTTGGCCATGCCCCAGCGGTCGGCAAATTTTGTTATATCCATTCCGCCGCTCATCGAGCCGGCACTGCCCCATATGTCCGGGTGCAGGGTTGCGAGACGGAAGGCCCCGTGACCGCCCATGCTCAGGCCCATGATGGCGCGGTTGTCGCGGTCGGCGAGGGTGGGGAAACGGCGGTCGGTGTCTGCTACGAGGTCGCGGGTCACGAAGCTTTCCATCTTCATCGAGTCCGTATCCCAGTACCAGCTGTTACGGCCGTCGGGCATGACGAAAATCATCTTGAAACGGTCGGCCATCTTGCCGAGGTCCTTGACGCGGGTGATATAGTCGGTATGGTTGCCCGAGTAGCCGTTGAGGATATACACCGTCGGGAAACGTTCGTCGCCAACGCGGTCGGGGACTATGGCGGTCACCCATTCGTCACCGTCGAGATATATAGTCTTAAGAGGATACTCGTAAGCCTTAAAAGCCGACGCGCCTAACCAGACAAAAGCTGTTAAAAGAATTATAAAAAGTCGATTCATCTTTAAGTAGAGTTTAAGGGTTAAAGTTTAAAGATTAAGGAGCTGTCGGGGGCGAGGTTTAGCGGTTCATCTCGTTAAACTTTAAACCTTAAACTTTAAACTTCAACTTTCGGGCTTCAAAATTTGAATATATCACTGCAAAGGTACGAATTTTTGACAAAAAAAAGCCGCAGCGTTTGGAGTTACTAAATTTTTTCTTACTTTTGCGAATGAGATAGTGTATTATTCGCCGTTTCAACCCTTAAAACAATCCTAAACCCACTGAAAATATGGCAAAAGTTTACGGAGCGGTAACAATCGACACCCGGCGTTGCAAAGGCTGCGACCTTTGTGTAATCGCGTGCCCTGTCGATGTGCTCCTGCTGCAACCCAAAGAGGTCAATGACCGTGGCTATCACTATGCCTACACTGCAAACCCCGATAAATGTATAGGCTGCGCCGCCTGCGCAACGGTATGTCCCGATGCCTGCATCGAGGTATACCGCGTTGTGGAGAAGTAACCTTTTAATAAACAAGTATTCTACTACACTATATGGAAGAAGTAAAATTGATGAAGGGCAACGAGGCTATAGCGCATGCCGCCATACGCTACGGTGCCGACGGCTACTTCGGTTATCCTATAACACCCCAGAGCGAGGTACTCGAGACTCTTGCCGAGCTTCGTCCCTGGGAAACAACAGGCATGGTAGTTCTCCAGGCCGAGAGCGAGGTTGCGGCTATCAACATGGTCTATGGCGGTGCCGCCACGGGCCGCGCCGTTATGACCTCTTCTTCGTCGCCCGGCGTCAGCCTCAAGCAGGAAGGTATCAGTTACCTTGCAGCTTCCGAACTTCCTGCCCTCATACTTAATGTGATGCGCGGCGGCCCCGGCCTCGGTACCATCCAGCCCTCGCAGGCCGACTATTTCCAGGCCACCAAGGGCGGCGGTCACGGCGACTACCACCTCATCGTCCTCGCCCCGGCAACAGTGCAGGAAATGGCCGACTTCGTGGGCCTCGGCTTCGACCTTGCATTCAAATACCGAACACCGGCCATGATTCTTGCCGACGGCATCGTGGGCCAGATGATGGAAAAAGTCGTGCTTCCCGAGCAGCGTCCGCGCCGCACCGACGAGGAAGTGCGTCAGCAGTGCCCCTGGGCCGCTTGCGGACGCGGCGACCGCGACCACCGCAATGTCGTTACATCGCTCGAGCTCGACTCCGCCAAGATGGAGGTCAACAACAACCGCTTCCAGGCCACATACCGCCGCATTGAAGAGAACGAGGTGCGCTACCAGGAGCACTACACCGACGATGCCGAGTACCTGATTGTGGCCTTCGGCTCGATTGCCCGCATATGCCTCAAAGCCATAGAGGACGCACGTGCCAAGGGCCTCAAAATCGGTCTTCTGCGCCCCATCACCCTGTGGCCCTTCCCCACAGCCGAGATTGCACGGCTGGCAAAACAGGTCAAGGGCATACTCACCGTCGAGCTCAACGCCGGCCAGATGATTGAAGACGTTCGCCTGGCCGTAGAGGGTGCCGTGCCGGTTCATCATTTCGGACGCATGGGCGGCATGATTCCAAACCCCGGAGAAGTGCTCGAGGCACTCGCCGGTCATTTTGAAGAACTAAAATTCTAAGGCGCCATGACACAAGAAGAAATTATCCGCCCCGAGAATAAAGTGTATAGCCGCCCCGACCTGCTCTGCGACGTACACACACACTATTGCCCCGGATGTTCGCACGGCGTAGTGCACAAACTCATCGCCCAGATTCTCGAAGAAATGGGTGTGGCCGACCGCGCCATAGGCATCGCACCCGTCGGTTGTGCCGTCTTTGCATACAATTATATCGACATCGACTGGGTAGAGGCCGCCCACGGCCGCGCCCCGGCTCTCGCCACTGCCGCCAACCGCCTCAATCCCGGCCGCCTGGTGTTTACATACCAGGGCGACGGCGACCTCTCGGCAATAGGCACCGCCGAGACCATACATGCCTGCAACCGTGGCGAGAACATCGCCATAATCTTTATCAACAATGCCATCTACGGCATGACCGGCGGCCAGATGGCCCCCACCACGCTGCTGGGCATGAAGACCGCAACCACGCCCTACGGCCGCCAGGCCGACCTCAACGGCTACCCCCTGGCCATCACGCCGCTGCTGGCTCAGCTCGACGGCACATGCTATGTCACCCGTCAGGCAGTGCACACACCCGTGGCAGTCAACAAGGCCAAACGCGCTATCCGCAAAGCCTTCGAAAACGCCCTCGCCGGAAAAGGCACATCGGTGGTCGAGATTGTAGCCACCTGCAACTCGGGCTGGAAACTCACTCCCGGCCAGGCCAACGAGTGGATGGTCGAGCACATGTTTGAAAAATATCCCCTCGGCGACCTCAAAGACGTCGATAGCAAACCCCTCTAACAACAGCCTAAGCGATGAAAGAAGAAATAGTAATAGCCGGCTTCGGCGGACAAGGTGTGCTGTCGATGGGCAAAATCCTGGCATATGCCGGCCTTATGGACAACCTCGAAGTGACATGGATGCCCTCGTACGGCCCCGAGCAGCGCGGCGGCACGGCAAACGTGACTGTAATACTCTCTGACGCGCCCATCAGCTCGCCCGTGCTCGACAGCTACGACACGGCAGTGGTGCTCAACCAGCAGAGCCTCGACAAATTCGAAAGCAAGGTAAAACCCGGCGGCACACTCATCTACGACCCCTCGGGCATACACCACCTGCCCACACGCACCGATATCGATGTAGTGCCTGTCGATGCCATGACTGCCGCCATAGAGCTTAAAAACTCCAAGACCTACAACATGATACTCCTCGGCGCCCTCCTGGCACGCCGACCCATTGTCGACATCGACGCAGTGCTTCGCGGCCTCAAAAAGACTCTTCCCGAGCGTCACCACCACCTCATTCCCCTCAACGAAGAGGCCCTCCGCAAAGGCATGACCCTGGCAAAATAGCCTCGGCGCGCCCCGTGCGCATGATAAAAATCGAACCTAAAAATGATTTTTCACAGCTAATATGCGTTAAATATTTGCTCGGTTGAAAAAATATCATTAACTTTGCAGCGCTTTAGCCCCAAGGTGGGTTGGGCACAAGGATAGTCTTATGGTGTAATGGTAGCACTACAGTTTTTGGTACTGTCTGTCTTGGTTCGAATCCAGGTAAGACTACTCTCAATCCAAGTCCCGGTCAACGAGGCTTGGATTTTTTCGTTTGAACACCCTTTGCAATGGCCCAGTTAAACTTCGATTTTGACACAGCGACAAACTATAACGAGCGTCACGCGCACCATCGTGACAGCCGCATCGTGTTCGAGCCGGGAGAACACAAGTATATAGTTGACGGCGAGGTTGTTTGCGACTCCGTAACACAGGTTGTCACGAGTTTCTTCGCACAATTCGATGCCGACTATTGGGCCGCGCGCAAGGCCACGCCCGACTGCCCGGCAGAGAAATTGAAGGCCATGTGGGCCGCCAAGGGCGAGGAGGCACGCGACCTCGGTACCCTGCTCCACCACCGCATCGAAGAGTATTACCTGGGCCACGAATCCGACTGCGACGCAGCCAACGAGCGCGGATATATGCACTTCATGGCCTTTGCTGCCGACCACTCGCTCACACCATACCGCAGCGAGTGGCCGATATTCAGCCGACGCTACCGCATTGCCGGCACCCTCGACTTCCTGGCTCACGATGGCGAGAAGTTCGAGATTTACGACTGGAAACGCTCTACCAAGGTGTGCGATGCCTTCAGTCGGCCACTGCTTACAAACTATGGCAAATATGCCTTCGCGCCAATAAGTCACGTGCCAGATACCACATATCACCACTATGCGCTGCAGCTCAGTTTCTACCGCTATATGCTTGCGACTGAATATGATATTGAGGTGTCGGCGTGCCACCTGGGCGTATTTCACCCCGATATGGCAAGTTATCACCTTGTCGACGTGCCATATCTCCGCGACGAGGTCATAACCATCTTAAACAGCCGACTATGAGCCGCCAACTGCCTGCCGGATTTGTCGAAATGCTCCGTTCGTATGGCCGCGACGAGCTGACAGCCGCGCTGCTGGCCGCGCTGGCCGACAGCGAGCCGAGCGTGGCAGTGCGCGTCAACAGCCGCCGTGGTGCCACATTCGATATCTCAGGTACGCCCGTGCCATGGCTGAGTGGCAGAGGCATGTACCTCGACAAACGACCCAACTTCGCCCTCGACCCGGCCTGGCACCAGGGGCTATATTATGTGCAAGATGCCTCGTCGATGGCTATGACGGCTGTAGTCGCGCAACTCGTGGCCGAAATCTTCGACAATCGCCCCCTTCGCTATCTCGACGCATGTGCCGCACCGGGGGGCAAGAGTATTGCTGCCGCCGAGGCCCTGCCCGACGGCTCTATCCTGGTCAGCAACGAGTACGACCGCCATCGTGCCGCCGTCCTGGCCGAGAACGTAGCCAAATATGGTATGGCTGCCATAGCCGTGGCCCATGGCGACACCTCGCGAATTGCCCGGCTTGGCGAGGTTTTCGACATAGTGGCCGTCGACGCGCCCTGCTCGGGCGAGGGCATGATGCGCAAGGAGCCCGAGGCCATAGCGCAATGGTCGCCGGGCCTGGTGGCCGACTGCGCGGCCCTGCAACGCAAAATCCTCGCCGACTGCTGGCAGGCTCTCGCACCTGGCGGTGTGATGATTTACAGCACATGCACCTTCAACCGCACCGAGGACGAGGAAAACCTCGGATATATCATCAACGAACTCGGCGGCGAGGGTATTGAATTATCACTAAAAGACTATCCAGGCGTGGCCGGTGGTATCGATACCCATGCACCGTGCTATCGATTTATGCCTGGACTTGTGCGCGGCGAGGGGCTGTTTATCGCCGCCGTGCGCAAACCCGCCGGTCGCCGGCCCGACTTCAAGGTCAAGCCCGTGAAGCAGCCTAAAGCTCCTGATGCCGAAAAGTTTATGCGCCAGGTTCTTGTCAACGCCGACAACTTCGTGCTGCGACAGGACAAGTCCGGAGTTTTTTATGCCGTTCCGAGCAGCGACAGCGCGTTTTTCGACTACCTCGCCGAGCGTCTGCAGCTCATATCGTGCGGCATAAGCCTTTGTAATGTCAAGGGCCGCGACCTTGCCCCGGCATGGCAACTGGCTTTCAACGAGCAGTTTGCCGCCTCGTCGATGCCCTCTATACCCCTCGGCCGGGAGACCGCTCTGAGGTATCTACACGGCGAGAGCCTCGCATCGGTGCCCGACGGACTGCCCAAAGGTTTTGCCACAGTGACTTACGACGGCAAACCACTCGGATTTGTAAAAAACATAGGCCGCCGCGCCAACAACCTCTATCCCGATGCCCTGCGCCTGCGCCTCGACCCGGCAAAGGGCATCGACAATGACTATCAACGGATTGTAGCAACACATACCGCCCTATGAAAGATTTTATCGTCATACTGCGTCGTTTCGTGCCGCCATACAAGAAATATCTGGCACTCAATATAATCTTCAATATCCTCACGGCCCTGCTCACGCTCTTTTCGTTCGCCTTAGTGGTGCCAATCTTACAGATGCTTTTTAAAATAAACGACACCGTCTACACCTATCTACACCTCGGTCAGGCGTCGTTTAAAGACGTAGTGGTCAACAATTTCTACTACTATGTGCAGGAGGCCGTAGAGCTGTGGGGACCAATCACCG
The DNA here is from genome assembly GCA_009775195.1 of Muribaculaceae bacterium. GTDB lineage: Bacteria > Bacteroidota > Bacteroidia > Bacteroidales > Muribaculaceae > CAG-873. The sequence goes on along the minus strand of VSPF01000007.1, from coordinate 3,578 downwards.
CCCTTGCCCTTCTCGCCATAGCCCTGGTAATCATGACCGGCCTCAAGACCGGTGCGGCATTCCTCAGCTCCTACTTCATCATACCGATGCGCTCGGGTGTAGTGCGCGATATCCGCAACTATGTCTACGATAAAATCACAGCCCTGCCAATCGGCTTCTTTACCGTCGAGCGCAAGGGCGACATCATGGCACGTATGAGCGGCGACGTGGCCGAAATCGAGAACTCTATTATGTCGTCGCTCGACATGATTTTCAAAAACCCAGTCATGATTATTGCCTGCCTGGCCATGATGATTGCCATCTCGTGGCAGTTGACAATCTTTGTCTTCGTGCTGCTGCCCGTTGTCGGCCTTGTAATGGGCCGTGTGGGCAAGCGGTTGAAACGCAAGTCGTTCGAGGGACAGACGCAGTGGGGCGTGCTCATGTCGACTATCGAGGAAACCCTCGGCGGTCTGCGCGTCATTAAGGCTTTTAATGCCGAAGATAAGCTGCGGACTCGTTTCCACGACGAAAACCAGGTGTTCTACCGCCTGTCGAACACCGTGGCGCGCCGCCAGGCCCTTGCCCATCCCATGAGCGAGTTCTTAGGCACCATCGCTGTGGCCATAATCCTGTGGTTCGGCGGCAGCCTGATATTGTCGGGACACTCGAATATGAATGCCGCCGCGTTTATCTACTACATGGTAATCTTCTACAACGTCATACCGCCGGCCAAAGACCTCTCCAAGGCCATGTATCAAATCCAGAAGGGCCTTGCCTCGATGCAGCGCGTCGACGTTATCCTCAACGCCGTCAACCCCATCGCCGACCCACGAAATCCGCGCCGTCTGCCCGAGGCCACGGCTGCAAGCATATCGCTCGAAGATGTCTGCTTCAGTTACGACGGAGAGACCCAGGTACTCTCGGATATCAACCTCGACATACCGGCCGGTAGCACCGTGGCACTTGTCGGCCAGTCGGGCTCGGGCAAGTCGACCCTTGCCGACCTCATACCGCGTTTCTACGACCCCACGGCAGGGCGCGTGATGGTCGACGGCATCGATGTGCGCGACCTGCGCGTGGCCGACCTGCGGTCGCTCATGGGCAACGTCAACCAGGAGGCAATCCTGTTCAACGACACTATTTTCAACAACATAGCCTTCGGCGTCGAAAACGCCACCCTCGAGCAGGTGCGCGCCGCCGCCCGCATTGCCAACGCCGACGAGTTTATCATGGCCACCGAAAACGGCTACGACACCCCGATTGGCGACCGTGGATGCCGCCTGTCGGGCGGTCAGCGCCAGCGTATATCTATCGCCCGTGCCGTGCTCAAAAACCCGTCGGTGCTTATCCTCGACGAAGCAACTTCGGCCCTCGACAGCGAGAGCGAAACCCTCGTGCAGCAGGCCCTCGACAGGCTCATGGCCGGCCGCACTACGCTCGTCATCGCCCACCGCCTGTCAACCATCCGGCGCGCCGACATGATATGCGTCCTCAACCAGGGCAGCATAGTCGAGCGCGGCACGCACGAGCAGCTCATCTCGCCCGAGGCAAAAGGCTTCTACCGCCGCCTGGTCGAAATGCAGCAACTCAATGCGTGACGCGCTAACTTATAAGAAAATAGGAGGAAACATAAAGACATAAGTTCAAAAAGTACAAAAAAATCTTTTGTACCTTATGCCCTTTTGTCCTTATGTGCTTCCGATTAGAATAGAAAAGTCAGGGTCGTTAAACCCTTTAAACTTTAAACTCTAAACTTTAAACCCTAAGCCCTAAGCCCTAAACCCTCAACTCTTTTTCTTGAAATAATCGTTGTAAACCTTTATGCCGAAGGTTATTATCGAGCATACCGACGCGATTACGTTGGTAATGACCAAGGGCCAGTTACTCAGGGCAATGCCCTGAATTACAAAGAAAATCGACCCTAAGCCGAGCATACAGAAAGTAGGCATCGCAATGCCGTCGGTATTGCGTGTGCGAATAGTGGTTATGGCCTGTGGCAGATAGCCAAAAATCATGCAAATACTGGCTGAATAGCCAATTATATTTATCCAAAGGTCCGACATAAGTATCTTTTTTTAATTAAAACTAACGACCATCAACTTTTGTTTAACACAAAGATACTCAACTTTCATCAAAACCCAAACCATAGAGCGACACTTTTATCATAAACTAACTTAAGTTTCGCAAGTCTAAGACTTGCTCACTGTTAATAGTTTATCGTTTAGAGGTTAGCTTAGTTCGCTAATTTTGAACACCAATAATATTGTTATTTGCATTTATCAAACCATAACCTATAACCTAAAGACTACTAACAGTGAGCAAGTTGCATACTTGCAAAACTTGAATAAACTAACCAATTGATTTGCCTGTTTGCAATGATTATTGTAAATTTGCAACGGATTAGAAAGAAATTACAATGGCTAACAACATCGCAGACATCGAGATGCCCTCGCCGTCAGCTACTGTCGTCGACCGCATCAAATGGCTTATCAAACTTCTACGCAAGAGCCAGGCAGACTTCAGCAAGCTAATAGGTCTTGACCCGGCAAACCTTTCGCGTGTCCTCAACGGCAAGACACCTCCCAGCGAGGGGTTGCTGTCGCGAATAGTTGTCAACACCGGCGTGTCGAAAGAATGGCTCACCGAGGGCGCCGACGTGCCATTCCCTCGCGAAAGCGGCCGCCGTGTGGCCCAGGGTGCGCCTATCTACGACATCGACGTCACTGCCGGCACCACAAAACTCGAGCGAATGTTTACCGACGAGCACATAATAGGCCGAATGGTGCTGCCCGGGCTCAACCCCGACAACCCCATCGTCCACGTATCGGGCAACTCCATGACCCCCGAACTCTTGCCCGGATGCTACATTTCAATCCAGCCCGTCTCGCTCGACGCCCCCATAATGTGGGGCAACATATACGTGGTGGTGCTCCCCGACTTCCGCCTTGTCAAATACGTGAGGCGCAATGCCGACCCGTCGCTCGTGACCCTACACAGTGCCAACCCCGACTACGAAGACGTAGAGGTGCCGCGCAAGGACATCGAGGCCCTCTACCTCGTAAAACACGTCATCAACCATGCCTCGCTTACATAATCCCCTGCCGGCATGTTCGATTCCCGGCGTACTCGAGGCCGGTACCGACGAGGCCGGGCGCGGCTGCCTGGCCGGCCCCGTGGTCGCTGCGGCAGTAATACTGCCCGACAATTTCACGCATCCTTACCTAAATGATTCAAAACAGCTCTCCGAACGCCGCCGCATGGAGCTCCGCGAGGTCATCAAGGCCGAGGCCGTAGCCTGGGCCATAGCAATGGTGTCGCCGGCCGAAATCGACGAAATCAACATCCTCCAGGCCTCCATCACGGCCATGCACCGCGCCCTGGCGCAGCTCACGCCACAGCCGGGCGCGGTTGCCGTCGACGGCAACCGCTTCAGGCCGTATGGCACAATACCATACAACACCTATGTCAAGGGCGACGGCCGCTTCGCCAACATCGCCGCCGCCTCTGTGCTTGCCAAGACCGAGCGCGACCTCTACATGACCGCCGCCGCCGGGCAATACCCCCAGTACGGCTGGGCCGAGAACAAAGGCTACCCC
>VSPF01000069.1 GCA_009775195.1 Muribaculaceae bacterium | reverse complement strand
TATATATTGTTAATAAAATGATAAATAATTTAATTACAATGAAAAAATTTTACTTCTTATTGTTAGCTACGCTAACTATGTGTATTTATTCATGTACACAAGAAGAGCCTGTCTTTGAACAAGGTTCAGAACAAATCTCACTAAATGAAGCAGAGATAGAAAATCTTTATTGTCTATATTCAACAGACGCTGTGAAAGATTTCTCTGAGAAATTTAAAAACTTACTTCCTTCAAATTCTCGAAGCGATGAAGCAATCGAAACTCCAGCTTCCTTTGGTCTTTACTTGTCTTCTCTTTCAGAAGAGGAACTGGTAATTATGCGAGACAGTCTTGCTTCATTATCAATGGGACAAGCCTATGATGCGGATTATGGAATTGATTTACTTATTGATTCTACTAATATCTATGAGGCTACAAAATATTTAGCTTTTAGAGATGAATATATTGTATCCAATGACAAAAAGGAACTTTTGTTAAGTTCGGTTAAAGACAAACCTTTGCAGTTGCAAAAACTCTATGTTCAAACTGCCGCCGCATCCGATTATATTGCAACTCCAATAGTAGACCATTACATAAAACCTGAGACGATATTCGTTGGAGGAAATGGATATTATGGCGATTGTGAGCACCAATTCGTAATGGATATGGCAAAAGCATGTGCAGAAGATGTATTAGTCGAATTTTGGGGTGGCGGCCCTGAAGATGTTGCAGCAGATGTTACATGCGGAATTGGAGATGCTGTAGAAATTATAGGCGCAGCGATTAGCTATATAGACTGCAAAAAAGGTAAAAAACACATTAAATAAATATTGAAAGCATTAACTAACGTTATGAAACAGCCCGTGGTTCCCAATAATAAAGCACTGAGACTGACACTTATCGCTCTCGTCTTTATTCTAACAATATCGTTTACCATTCTTGATAACGAGGATTATATGCTCGTACTCTGGGGGGCATACGGCGTGTTTGTGCTGGGACAGGTCTACAAGATTTATTATGCCTACAAGCAGCATCTCAAATCATTTATCTACATGTCCTTAGGCAAAATCATCGTGTTGGGAGCTTTTTTTGCCGTTCTCCAGATATTCATCACTACAAAGCCTTAGTATAAATATTACGTCTTTCAGATAGAAAAACAACGGGGTCGCACCTTGCGTTGGTGCGACCCCGTTGTTATGTGGGTCTGATGATTACATCATGCCGCCCATACCGCCCATGCCTGCGGCGGGTGCGGCGGGAGTTTCTTCTTTCTTCTGTGCGATGACACACTCGGTGGTGAGGAACATGCCGGCGATTGATGCGGCATTCTCGAGGGCCACACGTGTAACCTTGGCGGGGTCGATGACGCCGGCGGCCATAAGGTTCTCGTATGTGTCGGTGCGGGCGTTGTAGCCGAAGTCGCCTGTGCCTTCGCTTACTTTCTGGACAACCACGGCACCCTCTACACCGGCGTTAGCGGCAATCTGGCGCAGGGGTTCTTCGATGGCGCGCTCTACAATAGCGATACCGGTCTGCTCGTCGTCGTTGGCACCCTTGAGGTTGCGCAGACGTGCGAGGCAGCGGATATAGGCCACGCCGCCGCCGGGAACGATGCCTTCGGCGATGGCTGCGCGTGTTGCGCTCAGGGCATCGTCTACGCGGTCTTTCTTTTCTTTCATCTCAACCTCGGAGGGTGCGCCTACGTGGAGCACGGCAACGCCGCCGGCGAGTTTGGCAAGACGCTCCTGCAGTTTCTCGCGGTCGTAGTCGCTCTTGGTAGAGGCAATCTGGGCCTTGATTTGAGCCACGCGGGCAGCGAGGAGTTCCTTGTTGGTGTCGCGGTTGACGATGGTGGTGTTCTCCTTGTTGACGGTGATTGTGTTGGCGTGGCCGAGGTCCTGCATGGTTGCAGTGGCGAGGCTCATACCCTTTTCCTCGGAAATCACAGTGCCGCCGGTGAGGATGGCGATATCTTCGAGCATCTCTTTGCGGCGGTCGCCGAAGCCGGGAGCCTTGACGGCGCATACCTTGAGGCTGCCGCGAAGACGGTTCACAACCAGGCCGGCGAGAGCATCCTGGTCGACATCCTCGGCAATAATCAGCAGGCCGCGACCACTCTGGGCTGTGCCTTCGAGGATGGGGAGGATATCCTTGAGGTTAGAGATTTTCTTGTCGTAGAGGAGGATGAAGGGGTTGTCGTAGACACACTCCATCTTCTCGGTGTCGGTGATGAAGTAGGGCGAGATGAAGCCACGGTCGAACTGCATGCCTTCGACAACCTCGATGTTTGTCTCGGTTCCTTTGGCTTCGTCGACGGTAATGACGCCTTCTTTCTTTACTTTCTGCATGGCCTCGGCGATGAGACGGCCGATGGTCTCGTCGTTGTTAGCCGAGATACGAGCCACGTCTTCGATTTTCTTGAAGTCGTCGCCTACTTCCTGGCTCATTTCCTTGATGCCTGCAACGACCTCGGCAACGGCTTTGTCGATACCGCGCTTGAGGTCCATGGGGTTGGCACCGGCGGTTACGTTTTTGAGACCTACGGCCACGATAGCCTGAGCGAGTACGGTGGCAGTCGTTGTGCCGTCGCCGGCATCGTCGCCGGTCTTAGAGGCAACTTCTTTTACGAGCTGTGCGCCCATGTTCTGGAACTCGTCTTCGAGCTCCACCTCGCGTGCCACGGTGACACCGTCCTTTGTGATGTGGGGGGCGCCGAACTGACGCGAGATAATCACATTGCGGCCTTTGGGGCCGAGGGTTACTTTTACTGCGTCGGCAAGAGCGTCGACACCTTTTTTGAGCTCGTCGCGAGCCTCGATATTAAATTTTATTTCTTTAGCCATGGTTGGGTTTCTTTCTGAGTTTAAGGTTTATGGGTTAAAGGTTAAGGAGCTGTCGATTTTGTTGCTTGGCGCAAGGGTGTATCATTAACCCTTAAACTTTAACCTTTAAACTAAATTTATTTAACGATAACTGCGAGAACTTCGTTCTGACGCATAATCAGTGCCTTGTCGTCGCCAAGGTCGACCTCGGTACCGGCATATTTGCCATAGAGCACCTCGTCGCCTTCTTTGAGAATCATAGGCTCGTCCTTGGTGCCTTCGCCAACGGCGAGAACGGTGCCACGGAGGGGTTTTTCTTTGGCGGCATCAGGGATGATGATGCCATGAGCTGTAACTTCTTCGGCTGCGGTGGGCTGGATGAGCACGCGGTCGGCAAGTGGTTTGAGTTTCATGATGATATATTTTTTTGTTAATTTCGTTTTTTCCAATAATATTACAAAAATTGAGCCAAAAACAAATTTGGCAGTCACGACTGACATTTTGTCAACCCGCAAGTAATAACGCCCGAAGGCCGCGCCTGGTTCAGGCCAAGAACCTCGTAGGCGAACTTTATTCAGACTCTGATTGTTTGTCTTAATGTTTAACCAAAAAGATATAAAGATGAAAAAGTTAGTTTTAGTGTTTGCCCTTGCCGGCACACTTTTGGTCGGTAGCACGGCTTGTTCGAAAAAGGGAGATGCGTCGTCTGAAGCCTCTGTCCTGGCAACGAAAATCGAGAATTGCACCAACACCGACAGCCTGCAACTCTATGTAGCCCAGGCCAAGTCATACGCCGAAAAACTCGTAAGGGAAGGCAAGGCCGAACAGGCAAAGGAATACCTGGCCAAAATCGAGCCTGTCGTCAAAGAGAAATCACCTGCCGCCGCACAGGCCCTTTCGGCTGCCGGCAACCTGATAGACAAGGCCGTGGATTCGGTAAAGAAAGGCACTGACAATGCCGCTGACGCCGTGAAAGATGCTGCCGATGCCACCGCCGACAAGGCTAACGAGGCCGCCGACGCTGTGAGCGACAAGGCCAACGAAGTGAAAGATGCCGCTGCTGACAAGGCCAACGAAGTGAAAGACGCCGCAACCGAGAAAGCAGCCGAAGTGAAAGATGCCGCTGCCGACAAAGCCAACCAGGCCGCCGATGCAGTAAAAGACAAACTGAACGAGCTCAAATCAAAGTGAGCAAGCCCACTGTTTATAGCTTATGGGTTGGGGGTTATAGACAAGGCCGCACCTCCTAACCACTAACCCATAAACAAGTGGCTGTATCAAAATAAGAAGTCGTCGGAGACGACGCTTTTGTGGTTAACCCCGCCATTATTGGTGGGGACTCTAAGGCACCTACGATAAAATGACCTCGGAGAGGTCGCAAAGGCATACTATCAATCCTTTGCGTCCTCTCCGAGGACTTTTTTTGTATTGGTTTCCATTTTACCCCACGAATAATCGTGGGGCTAACAACAAGAGCGTCCTCTTCGGGGACTCCATCTCATTTTTTTGATACACCCTCTTTAGGAGTTTACTTCACCTCGATGCGGGCGGCGCCGGAGTGGGCGGTCAGCTCGGGGGCGTACTGGCTCTGGAGGGTTGCAATACCCGAGATAAAGGAGCCGGCAAGCGAGGCCGTCATGTCGTAGGTCAGGTGGTAGGTGCCCTGCGGGAGGTAGCCGATAAAGAGGCGCGTAGAAGCGTCGAGGTTCTCGCGGTAGAAGCCGAGACCTCCGCCCCACACATAGCCGGGAAGCTGCTCTACGGGTTCGAAACATGCGGGTCGCTCGTCGTCGATGCTGACGTATTCGAGGTTGCGCTTGGCAACGAGTGTCAACTGCACGCGCACACGTTCGCCGAGGGTGAAATCGTTGGTCTCTACCCATTCGCCGTCGCGCTCAACGAGTACGCGCTTGTCGATTGACAGGTCGCGTCCGGGACGAGCCTCAACCGATGCCATCGGGCGGCGGTCGATGGTCACAACCGAGCCATACGAGGGAGTGACGCCATTTGGCTTAACGGTGATTTTGAACTTACCCGAGCCTTCGAGACGCTGTGCGAAATAACCAGTGGCACTCTCTACCTTGCCGATAGCGAGGGACTTGCCGTTGACGGTAACATTTTGCGATACAGGAACATAAGTCCAGTTGCTGCCGGTGAGTAGCACGGCGGCAATCACATAGTCGGGGTTGTAGGCGCCGAGGTCGTCGTTGGCTTGCGCTTGCACGATTACCCACTGGCGCATGGCGTCGATTTCGGTGGCCGGGGCCTTCATGGCGGCGTAGGCCTGGATTATTGTCGCATAGCCGCGAATATCGTTGACCGAGGGGAAGCACAGACCCATACCGGGCTTGACGACTCCGAACTCGCGGATTGAGGCAAGCACGTTGGCAGCCTCGTTGCGGCGACCGTTGCCGGCGAGGATAAGCACGTCGTAAGCCTTGCCCACGGTGCCGTCGGTGCGCCATGTGCGGGCGACCTCGCCCACGGTGTTGCGGATAAGCCGGTCGCCGGCAACCGACTTTTTGATAGTCGGGAAGTAGGTGGCGATAAGGGCAAGCTCGCTGTCGGTCTTGGCGCGGTTGGGCTTCACGGCCTCCTTTTCGACGTAGGTATAGGCCGGCTGGAGCATCTTGGTTATGGCCGCGTCGGCATCAGAGAGCATGTTGAGCGAGTTGGCGATGCCGAGGGTGGTAAGCACTGTGCGCGTTGTCCACTCCGACGATTGCTTGCTCCAACCGCCCCACTGGAAGCCGCCGTCGGCGTTCTGGAGCTTGGCAAGGGCAGTGGTGGTGGCGTTAATCGCGGCGTCGGCCTTGGCCGGGTCGAGCAGGTCGGCAAGTGCGGCCATGCGCTGGCTGTTGTTGGCTGCGGCCTGAACCCACGGTGTCTGGTCGAGCATGAGGCGTTTGAGGTCCTCGTTCTTTTCGAGCATTGACACAAGGGCTTCTTCCGACGGATTTTCGCTCCATTGCTTGATGGCATCTGCAATCGAGGGGTTCTCTTTGAGGATATGCCTTGCAGCAAGGGCCGAGAAGAGGCGGCCTACGAGGCCGGTCGAGGTGGTCTCGTTGCGCCCGGCAATACCGCGCATGGCTTTGACAACCGTCCATACGGGGTTCTGGCAGTATTGCAGGGTGACTGACGCATCCTTCGATGCCTTGACGGTGAGGGTGAAGGGCTCTTTGTCGTCGGGGTTGAGGTAGAACTCGGTGCTCTCGACCACGGTCGATGCTGCCGAGAGGACGGGTATTGCGGCCTGTTCGCCGTCGGCAAACGTACCGGCGACGGCACGGACTCGGTAGCCTATTGCCGAGGCGTCGACCCCGGCGGTAACGGGCATTGCCACTACTGCCGAGGCGTCGGGGGCAATGACGTTGCTAAATTCGCGCGACTCGACGGTCTTGCCCGTGGCGACATCGAAGAGCTCGACGGTCGTTGCCACGGTGGCGGTGTCGGCCGAGTTGTTGAACACCGTTGCCAGGATAGTGGCGGTGTCGCCCTGGCGCATGAAGCGCGGCAGGTTGGGCTGCACCATCACGGGCTTGTTGGCCATGGCCTCCGCTACCATTTTTGCGGTCTTGAGGTCGGCGGTCCATGCTGCGGCCTTGAACTGCCAGGTGGTGTTGGCATTGGGCACGGTGAAGACTATGTCGACATTGCCGTCGGCATCGGTCACGAGGGCAGGTTTCCAGAAGGCTTGGAGCACTTCGGAGAGACGGTATTCGAACTTATCGGGCTGCTGTGGCTGACCGGCGTCTTCCTGAGCCTCGGAGGCAACCGTGGCAACAGCAACCTCTTCGACTTCCACACCGGCGGCAGCGCCATATAGCTTAGGCTCTGCTACTACTTCATTCTCAATACGCACGCCATCTGCAGCGGCCTCGTATTCTACATCATCAGAAACCGATAAATCTTCAACTTTTTCGGTTGCGAGCGACTTCATCATCGGCCTTGCGCCACGGATGCGGAGTGAATTGTAATACGAGCGGCCGTCCCAGAACATATATACCGGCCATGTGTAGCCAGGCACGTTGCTGCGCGTGAATTCGAGGCTGTTGCTGTCTCTGATAAGGCGGCGGATTGCGTAGTCGAGCGACATCTGGGCCTTTTTCTGATAAAACCTGAACGAGGTGGCAAAAGTGCCGTTACGCAACTGGTCGAGGGCCTTGTTGTACATCGTGGCAACCATAGCGGCATCGGGCATACCGTTGCCGTTGCCATCGATAAGGCGCAGGTGCCAAGTCTCTGACGCACCGGGTACAAGACGGTCGCGGAAGCTCTCGGCCACGATTTCAGGAGCGCCCTCTTGGGGACGGGTAAGGGTGAGTTGTACACTTTTTACCTCGCCCTCGTAGACAGTGAATAGCGAGACTTTTGCCTCGTCGTAATTGGCAGGTACTTCGAGTTTGAACCGGTCGAAACCTTTGCCGAGCTTACGCGGCTCGAGGGTAATCAATTCGTCGCCAAGCTGCATGGCGGCGTAGACATAGATTTCTTTCTTGGCCGTACCGACATACACTTCGGCCTTGTTGCCTGCAAGAGTAAAGCGTGTCTGAGGCACAAACAAGGTTTCATAACCAGGCACTTGGTTGCGCTTGATATTGAAGAGAGTGACATCGGCAGCTTCGGCAACAATATCGGCCAAAGCCGCGTCCGCCGGTGCAAGGCTCAGAGTATATGTGCCGGCTCCGAGCGAACTAACATCAATTTGCTTTAATTCGCCACCCTTGGCATCGCCTGAGAGCACGGTTTCATCCACGTCATTAAGCAATTGCCAGTTGATAGCGATAGGTTTGTTCTCGTCATCGGCATTTAATGCCTGGAATTTGACCGAGAGAGGTTTAGATGTGTCTAAAACTTTGGTAACTGGGTCGGCTGCAATTACGTATGGCTTGCCGGTGGTAAAGTTTTTGGTGCACTCCGAAGTTTCGGCAGTTGCCGATGTAACGACTGCTGAGACGATAAAGTTTTGGAATTTTTCGCCCTCGAAGTTTTTCTTGTCAAGGTCCTCGGCGGGAATATCGACAGTAAATACGCCGGAGGCATCGGTTGCGACCTCGGTAGATACGAGGTCTTGGCCCTCGGGGGCGAACCAGCGCCAGCGACTTGCGCCTTTGACTGTAACCTTGACATTAGCACCGACAAGGGGCATACCCGAGTAGGTACGGGCTTTGCCTGTCAGACGAACGGCGCCGGGGGTGGGCACGTCGCGCTCAACCGAGGTAAACTCAGCCTCGAAGGTCGGCAGTTTGAAATCGCTGACCATGATGTTATCCCAGCCACAGCTGCTACCCTCAACTCTGACTTCTATATTATGGATTCCAGTCAGAGTGCCTTTTTGTGTAGCAAATACTCCATTTGCTCGGCCAAGAGCATCTGTGGTAACGTAACAAGTGTCGACTTTCTGATTATTTGCATTGAGGAAGTATACAGTTGCCTTCTGGCCGGGCACAACGACAGGCTTTTTACCAGGTTCCTTTACAGCAATGGCGATAGCCCATGATACGGAATCACCGGGGTGGTAAAGAGTGCGGTCGGTAAGCACTTCAACTCTATACTTTGGCTCCTTATCTTCGGGCTTGGTAAACTTATTGGGGTTGATATTTTGATTGAATTTATATATTTTGTTGCGGTAGTTGAACTGCAAGTGGTTGTCCCGATAATACGAGGCATCAGGGGCAGTGTAAGCCAGCATACCGTGCTTGTCGGTCTTGCCGAGGTTTTTGCTCTTGACCTTGGCTTTGACGCTTCCGTAGATATAATTCACCATTATATCGGCTACAGGAGCACCACTTATATAATCGGCTGTGAAGATAGCATTTGTGGTACAACCGTTGATATTGACTGGCAAGAATGGCACACACAGGAACTGCTCGACATCAGCATTGGGTTGCACTTTGCCGTTGAGCATAGGTACGATGGCATAGCGCCCCGGCTCAGTGATTTGAAATTTGATAGTTTCCTCGCCGTCTATGGCCGTCGTAGGCACACTTTTCTTTTCGATGCAGGGCAGCAAGGATACCATCCGTTGTGCCATATTTGTTTTTATACCATCAGTGAGCTTGTAGAGGCCGAAACCGACAGATTTGGTAAAGGCATAGCGCACCTTCACCTCGATTTCGCCACCAGGATGAGTCATATTGGGCATATTATATGCCATCGTGGGATTTGTAAATGCCTTTAGCTTGTTCTCGAAGATTGCCTTCTGATAGAAGGTGGGATATTTGGCTATGGCTTGTTTGAGCAGGGCTATCATGCTGTCGCGCTTGGCGATTTGCTCATTGCGCTCGTCGGCGGTTGCGTTTGCCTCAGGTTCGAACGACTCGTAATTTTCGTTCATTGCCTGGGCCAGAGCGTATGGTGCGCCGGGCTTGCCGATGTTAGCCTTGTATAGGTCGAGATATTCGTCGTAATGACGATAACCAGGAGCACGACGGATTTTAGTGCACTGCCAATATATGGCCTCGGGCGACCCGGCGGCATACATGGCGGCTCCTTCATCGCAAGCAGTTTGTAGTTTAGTGCGGTCGTAGAATTTTTCGTTAAACTCACTTAGGTTCTCAACTTTGCGATAGAGTATAAAGCTGTATATATCAGGGATGTAGTCGAGCGTTTCTTTGCCGTACTCCACATCGTTCTTATAGTCGGCCAGGGGCTTGTTGTCGGCCTTGGCAAGGCGAAGGGCCTCGGTATAGAGCTCGTTGAGCTTATAGGCGAACTGCGCGGCACTCCATTTTGCAATATCATCGGGAAGAGGGAGCAATGGGGCATCGACGCGGTTATAGCGCCACATATTATCCTGATAAATCGAGGCATATAGCTCGGCCTCGAAGGCTGTGAGCATGGCGCGGTCGGCATCGGTCTTGGCCTTGGCGACATAGCCGTTGACAAGCGACGGAAGTGTAAAGATGGTGTCGGGATTGATGGCGCGCTCGGCCGTGGTGATTTCGAGCAGGCAGCGCAAGGGGTCGAGGCCGGCGTCGAGGTTCTTTTGTGCCGACGCGATTACTTTCTGAGGATAGGCGAAATCGGGCGTGGTAAATTTCGGCGTCGCCCCCGACAGGTTAAAGAATGCTGTCATAATGAGGAGAAAAGATAGTATATACGCTTTCATAGACTCATGGATAAATAGATGATAGTGTTGTAGGGACGCGCCATGGAGCGTCCGCATAGGTGCCATCGTACTCGTTGATGATAAGACGATACATAAAGACAAAAGTTTAAAAAGTGACAAAAATTTTATGCCTCTTTTTGGACTTTTGTCTTTATGTTTCTTCTGATTTGCCCCGGGTGGGCTGTTACGGGGTGTCGGATTACTTATTCAGGCCGCAGGCTTTGCACTTGTCGGCAATCTGGGTGAAGAAATCGTTGCCCTTGTCGTCGACCAGGATAAAGGCGGGGAAGTCTTCGACCTCGATTTTCCAGATGGCCTCCATGCCGAGCTCGGGATATTCGAGCAGCTCTACGTTCTTAATCGAGTTCTGAGCCAGCACGGCAGCGGGACCGCCAATCGAGCCGAGATAGAAGCCGCCGTGTTTCTTGCAAGCATCGGTAACCTGCTGGCTGCGGTTGCCCTTGGCAATCATAATCATCGAGCCGCCGGCACTCTGGAACTGGTCTACGTAGGGGTCCATGCGCCCTGCCGTGGTAGGGCCGAACGAGCCCGAAGGCATGCCTGCCGGGGTCTTGGCCGGGCCGGCGTAGTAGATTGGGTGGTCCTTGAGATACTGGGGCATCTCCTCGCCACGGTCGAGGCGTTCTTTAATCTTGGCGTGGGCGATGTCGCGGCCCACGATGATGGTGCCCGACAGCGACAGGCGCGTCGACACGGGATATTTGGTCAGCTCGGCAAGGATTTCGGGCATGGGGCGGTTGAGGTCGATTTTCACCACGTCGCCCTCGCCCTGTTTGCGGTATTCCTCGGGTATGAGTTCGCCAGGGTTAGAGTCGAGTTTCTCAATCCACAGGCCGTTGCGGTCGATTTTGGCCTTGACGTTGCGGTCGGCCGAGCAGCTTACGCCCATGCCGATGGGGCACGATGCGCCGTGACGCGGCAGTCGGATTACGCGGATGTCGTGGGCGAAGTACTTGCCGCCGAACTGCGCGCCGAGGCCGAGTTCTTCGGCAGCTTTCTTGAGGGTGGCCTCAAGCTCGATGTCGCGGAAGGCGTGGCCGTATTCGTTGCCGTGGGTGGGCAGGCTGTCGAGATATTTCACCGATGCCTTCTTCACAACCTCGAGGTTCTTTTCGGCTGATGTACCGCCGATTACGAAGGCGATGTGGTAGGGAGGACATGCGGCGGTGCCGAGCGAACGCATCTTCTCTACGAGGAAGGGCACGAGCTTGTCGGGGTTGATGCGGGCCTTGGTCTCCTGATAGAGGTAGGTCTTGTTGGCCGAGCCGCCGCCCTTGGCCACGAAGAGGAAGTGGTATTCGCCGCCCTCGGTGGCATGGATGTCAATCTGCGCCGGCAGGTTGCAGCCGGTGTTGACCTCCTCGTACATAGTGAGGGGGGCATTCTGGCTATAGCGCAGGTTGTCGGTGGTGTAGGTCAGATACACGCCGTGCGAGATTTTCTCTTCGTCGTTGCAGCCGGTATACACGTTCTGACCCTTCGAAGCGTGGCAGATAGCCGTGCCTGTGTCCTGGCAGAAGGGTAGCTGGCCCTTGGCGGCGACCTCGGCGTTGCGCAGCATGGTCAGGGCGACAAACTTGTCGTTCTGGCTTGCCTCGGGGTCGGAGAGGATTTTTGCCACCATGAGGTTGTGCTCACGGCGCAGCATGAAGGCGTTGTCGTGAGTGGCCTGGCGCGCAAGCACGGTCAGGGCCTCGGGGTCGACGACGAGGAATTCGTGTCCGCCCCAGTTCTCGGTGTGTACGTAGTCTGATGTGAGATGATAGTACTCGGTAGTGTCAGGTCCGAGAGGGAACATCTCCTGATAGTGAAAAGGTTTGGTTGCCATATGCGGATTGCTGTTTTATGCAGTTGATATGTGCAAAGATAGCAAAAAAAGCGCAAAGGCAAGCGATTTTATAGTTTTTTACTTAAAAAACCGCGCAGGGACGGGGCGGCTGCGCGGTTTGGTTGATTAGAAAGGAATTCGTTTAGAGGTCTTCTTCAATCGAGAATTCTTCGGGCAGGTCGTCGAAGTTGTCGGCCTCGTCGTCGATGTTTTCTTCTACGGCGTCGGCGTCGTCATCGTTGGCTGCTGCCGCTGTGGTGCTCTTGGCCGGTTTCTTCTTCTTGCCGGTCTCGGGGTCGGCAAGGGCCTCGCTGATGAGCTTTTCGATTTCGTCAGCCAGCTCGGGGTTGTCCTCGAGCATGCGTTTGGCCGCCTCGCGGCCCTGGGCAAGTTTGGTGCCGTTATAGCTGAACCATGAGCCGCTCTTGGCGATGATGTTGAGCTCTACGCCGAGGTCGATAAGCTCGCTCGAGCGCGATATGCCTTCGCCGAACATGATGTCGAACTCTGCGCGGCGGAAGGGGGGCGCAACCTTGTTCTTTACCACTTTTACCACTGTGTGACGGCCCAGCACGTTGTCGCCGTCCTTGAGGGTCGAGCGCGAACGTATGTCGAGGCGTACCGACGAGTAGAATTTGAGGGCGTTACCGCCGGTAGTGGTCTCGGTCGGGCCGAACATCTGGCCGATTTTCTCGCGTAACTGGTTGATAAATATACAGGTAGTGTTTGTTCGTGCGATGGTGCCGGTGAGTTTGCGCATGGCCTGCGACATCAGTCGTGCTTGCAGGCCCATGTTGCGGTCGCCCATCTCGCCCTCGATTTCGCTCTTGGGGGTGAGGGCCGCTACCGAGTCGACAACGATTATGTCGACAGCCGCCGAGCGGATAAGCTGCTCTACGATTTCGAGGGCCTGTTCGCCGTTGTCGGGCTGCGATATGAGCAGGTTGTTGACGTCGACACCGAGTTTTTCGGCATAGAAGCGGTCGAAGGCGTGCTCGGCATCGATGATTGCCGCGATGCCGCCGAGCTTCTGGGCCTCGGCTATGGCGTGTATTGCGAGTGTGGTCTTACCAGATGATTCGGGGCCGAAGATTTCGATGATGCGGCCACGGGGATAACCGCCGACGCCCAGGGCCGAGTTGAGGGCCACCGAGCCCGAGGGGATTACGTCGACTTTTTCGACTATTTCGTCGCCCATCTTCATGATGGCGCCGCGTCCGTATGCTTTTTCGATGCGTCCCATTGCCTGTGCCAATGCCTCGAGGCGGGCTGCTTTAGGGTCGAGTTCTTCGCCCTTGGTCTTTTTGGGTTTTGTTGCCATAATTAGGTAGTTTTTGTTTTCTGATGCAAAGTTAGTGCATAAGTTGTGCATCACAATGGCACAGTGATGTTAAATTTTCGCAAAGGCGAAAATTTAAAGTTTAAGGTTTAAGGGTTAGAGGTTAATGTGAGGGCGATTTACTTATATTTTTTTGTGAGTAGACTAATAGCTATTAATGTTGATAATCAGTGCGTTGTGGTGGCGAGAGAAAAATAATTGCACTTTGAATGAAAAAAAATTGGTTTGCGGTGAACCATATTAGCCTCCATGCGTTTTATTAGTACATAGCAAAATTACTTTTTCCATTGCAAGAAATGTGATAATGATTGGTTTATTATCTATTGTGGCGACACTGTGACAGCGTCGCCACAGTAGTTTTATGGGGGTTTAGCGCTTATAATCGAGCAACCATTTAAATCTGTTGTACAATGTATCTTCCGGGTGCGAAAGGATGGGGACACTGTTTGAAACAGGGCCTAATATAACGGTCGAATTTGGCTGTTTAAATTTAAACCATGCCGCTAAGTAAGGGAACTCGCCTTCCCAAAAAATGTAATCGCCGCAATGCACATTCACCACGATGGAATCATTGCTTTTGTTAAGTTCTAATCTTGTCAAAAGAGAATCCTCTACATTGGCAATAAGCAATGGCTTGTTCCTTACCTCAGGCAGATAAATCCCTTTTATAGTCTTATAAGTGCTATCATCGCTCATATAATCCACGCCAAAGTATAGTTGGTCGTCTTGCTTGTTTTTACGTAAAGTCATCGATGAATATATGTCATATAGCAAGAGGCTGTCAAATAGGCGTTTGTAGATTGTAGCGCTTTTATCGTTGGTGAATTTATAAAGTGGCAAGCTAAAAATCGTGTCGATTTCATCTTGAGATTCATCAATGTGGCAATATATCTCTATGCTGTCACGGGCATCGTTTACAACAGCCAATTTGTACAAGACCCATACTTTGCCCTCCTCATAGCGTTGAGATTTCTTTGACGGATAAGCAACGCAGACCAAGGTCGTGATTATATAGACAAGGATGATGATTATAAGGCTTCGTTTCATTTCGAGTTGCTTAGTGGCTTTGTTGCCAAAGTTATAGATAATTTGCCGATTTACAAAAAATGGGTGGAAATTTAGGGGATTTCTTGATGGTGGTAATAAATGGAATAGATACCCGGTCGCGGCGTGACGCAATGTCACGATTTAACGGTAAAAATCATTTTATCGAACCACCTTACAGTAGGGTGGCGGGCCGGCGGGGCCGGGGGTGAAAAACATTTTTTGGGGGTTGGGGGGGTGGTATGTTTGGCC
>VSPF01000068.1 GCA_009775195.1 Muribaculaceae bacterium | reverse complement strand
AATAATTTTAAAATCGCCCTCAACCTCCACCCTGCCGAGGGTGTCGACAGCACCGAGTCGCCGGCCTACTACAAGGCAATGAACGCCGACCTTGGCGGCAAGTATGCGACTGATGGCAAGATTGCATGGTATCTCGACTACCCCGATTTTACCGGGTCGTTTTTCAAGAACATCATCCGCGACCATGAGTCGGAAGGCGTGGATTTCTGGTGGCTCGACTGGCAACAGCACCTCACAAGCCCCTATACACCCGGCCTCGGGCAGACATTCTGGTGCAACCATGTGTTCTTCAACGATATGTCTAAAAACCGGCCGAAGCATCGCCCTATGATATTCCATCGTTGGGGAGGCCTGGGCAGTCACCGCTACCAAATCGGTTTTTCGGGCGATGCCTTCATAAACTTCCCTACCCTCGCTTTCGAGCCCTACTTCACTTCGACGGCATCGAATGTCGGCTATGCCTTCTGGGGGCATGACCTCGGCGGCCATGTGCCTTCGGATGCCTGCGATGTCAACGACCCTGAATTGATGTTGCGATGGATACAGTTCGGCGTGTTCACGCCTATATTCCGCAGCCATGCCACCAACGACCCACGAATCGAACGCCGTATATGGAAATTCCCCAACTTCCCGCAGTTGCGCGATGCAGTCAATCTCCGCTATTCACTCTTCCCCTATATCTACACAGCCGCACGCGAGACCTTCGACACCGGGATTGGCATGTGCCGACCGTTATACTACGAATACCCCGACAGCGAGGAAGCGTATAAATATGAAGGTGAATATTTCTTCGGAAACGACATCTTGGTAGCCCCCATAACCGAACCGTCTGCCAACGGCGGTATGAGCGCGAAAGAAATATGGTTTCCCGAAGGCAACTGGTGGAGCGCATCGACGTGCGAACTTATCGAGGGCCCGTGCGTCAAGACCCTCGAGTTCTCGCAAGAACAAATCCCCTACTTCATCAAAGAGGGTGCCATGCTTCCGCTCAACCCGGCAACAGTAAAGAATGTCACCGAACAGCCGGAGTCACTGATTATTAACGCAGTAGCCGGAAAAAACGGCACAGGCAAGCTCTACGAAGATACCGGCGACAACCCCGACTATGCCACCAAGTTCGCCACTACGAAGTTTACCCATGCTGTCGACGGCAAGACGGAAACGTATACGATTGCCGCACGCGAGGGTAACGCCGACGGCCTTGTCGACAGGCGCGCATGGAAACTCAATGTCCTTAATGCCGACAAACCCAAAGCAGTGACCTTAAACGGCAAAACCCTCAAGGCATCTGACTGGGAGTATATTGCCGATAGTAAATCGATAGCTGTCAATATCCCCGAAACCGATTGCTCGACCACGACGACGGTCAAGGTAAAATATTGAGCATATACGCAGCATGGTGCTGAGTGATGCCCCGAAGTGTTTTTAACAATTAAACATTTCGGGGCATAAAAAATTTTTCCTAACTTTGTCATTAGAATGACAATACCATGTAAGCACCTGATATTTTTTGGTCTTCTCTATCTATGCTGCCTAACAGCATTAGGAATGACGACAACTGATTCACTAATGAAGCAGTTAGACGATGTCATAGCCAACAGGGATATATATCTGAAACAAAAAGAGGCTCGACTGTCAGAACTGCATAGCAATCTTCTATCAGAAGACAACGACCGAGGCCGTTTCGACGTACTCAACCACATGTACGACGAGTATATACCGTTCAACACCGACTCTGCCTACAATATCAGCCTGCGCCAGGCAGCATTGGCCAAACGAATCGGCGACAACAACCTATTGCAGAACGCCCGTATGAACCGCGCCAATATCTTTGGTGCCACAGGCATGTATCACGAGTGCCTCAACCTGATGGACTCGGTGCCATTTGACGTGCTGCCCGACTATCTTCGGCCATATTACTACCACATCAAGCGCACCGTCTACGGGCGCATGGCCGACTACGCCGCCTTCCCGGCTGACAAGTCAAGATATTTACATCTCACCAATTCATATCGTGACTCAATAACAAAAGCGAACGAACCCGGGTCGCTTGCACATGTCATAACCAAAGCCGACATTCTGAACGTAAACGGCTCTCCGACCGAGGCGATAAAGCTCATGCAGGCATTTATGCGCGACAACGAGCTGTCGGAACACGACAGGGCAATCTGCGCCTGGACCCTGGCTGAGGCTTATGCCAAAACCGGGGACAAAGATTTGCAGAAAGAGAACCTTATCATATCTGCAATCTCAGACCTAAAATCATCGGTAAGAGAATACATATCACTGCGCCAACTCGCCCTGATGCTGTATGAGGAGGGTGATTTAGACCGCGCATATAGGTTTATGACAATTGCCGTCGACGATGCCGCAAAATGCAACGCCCGACAGCGCATCATAGAACTCAACGACACTTACCCCATGATTAACGGTATATATGTCGAGACGGTAAGGAAGCAGAAAGAAACCCTCGAGCTATTCATAATCATCATAGCAGTCCTGGCCCTCCTGCTTGTCGTCATGCTGTTCTATATGAGGAAGCAGATGATACGCATAAAGAACAATCACAAGGAACTGACGGCGGCCTATGAGAGGCAGAACAGACTAACCGAAGAACTCAAAACCTCGAACAGGAAACTGACCGAGGCAAACGATGCCATCGCCGAGAACTCCGAACTCAAAGAAGTATATATCGGCCGATATATGGACCAGTGCCTCGTATATATCGAAAAACTCGACTCTTATCGAAAAACGCTCAACAATCTTGTCAAGTCGGGCAAATCAGACGAACTAAAGCAACTATTAAAGTCATCGTCGATAATCGACGACGAACTAAAAGCCTTCTATTACCAGTTCGACAAGACCTTCTTGAGCCTCTTCCCGACCTTTGTCGACGATTTTAACCGGCTATTGCTACCCGACGAAGCTATCGTGCCCAAGAAAGAGGGCACACTCAACACCGAGCTACGCATATACGCGCTAATCAGGCTCGGCATCACCGACAGCGAAAAAATCGCCAAGTTCCTGCGCTATTCACTTACCACCATCTATAATTACCGAACCAAGGTACGCAACAAGGCAAAGGGCGACCGCAATACGCTCGAGGCCGAGGTTGTCAATATCGGGCGCGAAGCACGATAGCCCTCGCTCCTGACCACTATTCCGGGGGGCAAACACGGGTTATATCTTGGCTACTTCTTGCCTCCCTTGGCCGCAAAAACCTATTTCACACTTCTATTTCAGCTACAAAAAAAGGAGATTTACAAAGGGTTAACACGCTGAAAATCAGTATTTATCCATTCATCACACGCTACTTTTTGGGTATATGCTATTGACACTGCCATAATCTGCATATAACTTTGCATCCGGTTAGCAAATCGTGGTGACTTTCGTTTAACTATACCTTGAAAACAACTTAAAAATCATATATAAACCATGAGAAAAAGCAAGTGCAAACTTCAATGCCTGTTCTTTTTGCTCTTTGTGATATTCGGATGTCAACTGATGTCCGCCCAACAAATCAGCATCAAAGGAACAGTGACAGACCAGTCAGGCGAACCCCTAATCGGTGTCAGCGTGACCGTTCCCGGCACCAAAATCGGTGCTGCAACAGACATCGACGGCAACTTCGGCCTTACGGCAGATGCCAAAGCTAAACTCAAATTCTCCTACATCGGATATTTGACCATCGAAGAAGCCGTAGACGGGCGCAGCGTAATCAACGTGGTCATGAAAGAAAACTCCGAGGTTCTGAGCGAGGTTGTCGTCATAGGCTATGGCACGATGGACAAGAAAGAACTGACCTCGGCAATATCGCATGTCAGTGAAAAAGACTTCCTTTCGGTCAGCTCGCTCGACCCATCGATGATGATTCAGGGAAAAGTGCCCGGTGTATCCATTACCAATACCGGTGCCGGCGACCCCAACAACCAGGCAAGCATACAGATACGCGGCGTATCGTCGCGTTCGGCCGGTCTGGGCCCGCTGATTGTCATCGACGGTGTGCCCGGCGGCAACCTTACAAACATCAACCCCAACGATATCGCCTCGTTCGACATTCTGAAGGACGGCGCGGCATCGGCAATCTACGGCACACGCGGCTCTAACGGCGTTATACTTGTCACAACTAAAAAAGGCAGCAAGGACGGCAATACCCACACGTCATATTCGGGCACTTTCGCCTGGGACAAGATAGTAAAGGAACTCGACATGATGAATGCCCAGGAGTATCGCGACGTGCGCTTAGGCTGGGGCGACCGAGGTGTCAACCTTGGCGGCAACATCGACTGGCTCGACGCAGTGTCGCGCACTGGCTTCACCATGCAGCACACACTGACCGTGAGCGGCGGCAACGAACGCAGCAACTACCGCGTAAGTGCCGACTATCGCGATGCCAACGGCGTAGACCTACGTTCGAACCGTGAGGAATACGGTGCCCGCGCATCGGTAATGCACACTACCAAGGGCGGACTCTTCACCATCAGCCTCAATGTGGCCCCACGAATCATATACCGCGACAATGCCGACTGGAGTGTATTTCGCAATGCAATCGAGGCAAACCCGACAACCCCGCTGATGGACCCCGAAAATCCAAATCAGTACTACAACTTCCAAGGGCAGGTGGTTGGCAGCAACCCCGTAGAACTACAGAAACTCGAGAAAAATCACTCTGACACAAAACTCCTCGACTGGGACGGCACAATCAAGCTCAACCTGCTACCCCTGCTTTCGAAAAACGAGTCAGCCAACCACAACCTCTCTACCCAGATAATGTTTGCCGACCACCAGTACAGCAACAACGACTCGTGGTTCCGCCCGTCGACCAGCACTCTCGCCATCAACAACGGCCGCGATGGCGAGGCAAGCCGTGCCTACTCCAAGGAACGTCAATACGTGGTAGAGTGGCTGACGAATTATAGCACCCGCATCGCCGACAAGCACAACATCAAGGCTATGGTCGGTTATTCATACCAATATTCGCAATACCAGGGCTTTAATGTAGAGAACAAAGACTTCCCCAACGACGGCCTCGGTGCCGACAATATGGGCTCGGGCGAACTTGCCAAAGAAGAAGGCGAGGTGCTCATGGGCAGCTATAAAAACGATGCCAAACTTATCTCGTTCTTCGGTCGCGTAAGCTACGACTACGAGGGCAAATACCTTTTCACTGCATCGCTGCGCCACGAAGGTTCTTCAAAATTCGGTGCCAACCACAAGTGGGGCGATTTCCCGGCAGTGTCGGCAGGCTGGCGCATCTCGCAGGAGTCTTTCATGAAAGATATCGAGTGGGTTAACGACTTGAAAATACGTGGAGACTACGGTGTTACCGGCAACCAGGATTTCGGCAGCTACAACTCACTCAACACCATGTCTGGTTTCGGCTACTATTTCTACAACGGCAAATACTACCAGGTGTGGGGTCCCGGAAAAAATGTCAATCCCGACCTGCGTTGGGAAAAAGGCAAGAACTGGAACGTCGGCATCGACTTCTCGCTCTTCAACAACCGCTTCTACGGCTCGCTGAACTACTTCAACCGCCGCCAGCAGGACCTTCTCGGCAACTACAAGGTATCAGTACCGCCCTACCTTTTCGACGAGACATTTGTCAACGTGGGCACGATGAAAAATACCGGTTTCGAATTTGACCTGAGTTTCAATGCCGTGACCACCAAAGATTTCACATACAACTTCAATGTCATAGGCACGGTGATGAGCAACAAGTTCGTCGATTTCAGCAACTCGGAATACGTTGGTCAGGATTTCTACAACATGTGCGGCACCGAAGACCCCTACCCCTACTACAACCTGCAGCGTATTGAAAAAGGCAAACCGCTCGGCAACTTCTATATGTGGAAATATGCCGGCATCACCAATGGCGGCGAATGGCTGGTATATGACAAGGACGGCGATATAATCCGCGCCTCGCAGGCCACCGACGCCGACCGCGTGGTCGTAGGCAACGGTATGCCGAAATTCACCATGTCGACAAGCCATAATTTCCGCTACAAGAATTTCGACCTCGCGTTGTTCTTCCGTGGCGCGTTCGGGTTCGACCTGTTCAACATCCACGACTTCTACTACGGCACCCGCAACTTCACCGGCAACCTGCTCAAAAAGGCATACGGCAAGAATTTCGACATCAATCCCGACGCCAACCCCGTGGTAAGCGACTATTTCCTCGAGAGAGGCGATTACTTCAAACTCGACATGCTCACGCTGGGCTACACGCTGCCGACACCCAAATGCCGCTTCCTCAACCGCGTCAGGCTATACGGCACTGTGAAAAACGTGTTCACTATCACAAAGTTCAGCGGCGTAGACCCGTCTACATACCAGGTCAACGGCCTCACGCCCGGCGGCCAAGGTTCGCGCACCTACTATCCTTCGACCCGGCAGTTTATCGTCGGTCTGCAACTCGACTTCTAATAACCTGAAAACAGACACAAATGAAACTCCTAAAATATATAGCGTCGGCAGCCCTTTGCGCGATTGCCATGAGCGGCTGCACCAACCTGGATGAAACGCTCTACGACCAGGTGGGCACGCAAAACTACTACAACACCAAGAACGATGTCGTCCGCGCGGTCTTCCGCCCCTTCGAACATGCCTATTGGAGTATCTGCAGCCGCCACGTGCTCAACGAGCTCACCGCCGACCAGCTTATCACGCCTACCCGCGACGGCTGGTGGGACGACGGCGGCCAATGGCGACGCCTGCACTACCACCAGTGGAACGTAGAAGACGGCGGCGACGCACAAACCGAGTGGAACGGCTGCTTCCAGGGCATCATGCAGTGCAATTATGTAATCGAAGACCTTGCAAAGCTCAGCCCGGAACAATTCGGTTTCTCGCAGGCAGAGTTCGACAACCTCAACGCGCAGTGCCGTGCCCTGCGTGCTTGGTTCTACCTACGCCTGCTCGATGCCTTCCGCCACATACCTTTGGCTGTAAGCTATAACGACGTATCGCTCAACACCGAGAAGCAGGTCGAGCCCAAGGTCATTTTTGACTTCATCGAAAGCGAGCTCAAAGACTGCACCACGCTGCTTTTAAAGAAAGACAGCCTCGGCAGCGGTGCCAACCTCCAGGGGCAGTGGACCCAGGCCGGTGCTGCCGCGCTGCTGGTGCGCCTCTATCTCAACGCCGAGGTCTATATCGGCGAAAACCGCTACTCCGACTGCGAGAAGGTCGCTCAAGACATCATTGACGGTACCTATGGCACGTATGCCGTAGCCGACCGCTGGGATGCCGCCTTCGACTGGGACAACGACCGGTGCGACGAGGTGATTTTCGGCTTCCCAAGCTCGCAAGGCTATTCCTACTGGCTCTATCAGGGCGACACATACTGGTGGACAGTACCGGCCCGCGCACGCTACTACTTCAACGACAGCAAGGCAAAAGGCGGCGACCACAACACCAAATATGCCGCATCCCCGTCGTATGACCTCGACGGCAACCTCTATACCTACGAGCTGGGCATGCCTATCCAGAATTTCCGCAAATACCCCGGCGACGAGCGCATGAAACTCTACCGCAACCTCGGCGACAGCAAGCGCGAGGGAATGTTCCTCTTCGGTTATCTCGAATATATCGACGAAAATGGCAAAAAAGCCCGCGTACGCGCTCCCGAGCAGCCCTACGACCTCTATATACGCGACGCCGTAGGCAATTTCCAGGCTCTCGCCCCCGACAAATGGCCGTCGAACAAGACCAGCAATCTCCGCAACGGCGACCACAACTCGGGCTGGCATTTCGCCAAATACCCCTTCTACAGCGATGACGACGCACACCAGATGGAGAGCGACTACACCGAAATCCGCCTGCCGGAAATCATCTACTCGCTGGCAGAATGTAAATTACGTGCCGGCAACAAGACCGAGGCCGCCAAGCTGCTCAACAGCGTACGCAAGCGCAACTACCCGGCCGAGAACTACGACGAAGTGCTTTATTCACCCGAAGGCAAGGCTTTCCTTGACGAGTCGGAACTCCTTGCCGAGTGGGGCCGCGAGTTCTTTGCCGAGAGCCGCCGCAGGGTCGACCTGATTCGCTTTGGCAAATTCAGCAGCGGCACATGGTGGGACAAGACTCCCGATGCTGACAAAAACACCGAGATATTCCCGATAATGCGCCCGATTCTCAACGCCAATCCCAATCTCGTACAAAACCCCGGCTACAATAAATAAAGCTAACCTCAAAAACTAAAGAGATGAAATTAAAATCAATCATATACACCCTGACCGGACTGGCCATGACGGCGGCTGTTTCGGGTTGCGAGGGTGAAAAAGACCTCATCATCATCGACGGCAACCTGCCAATCAAGACCACCACCCTGTATATGGTAGGCGATGCCACACCGAACGGCTGGAGCATCGACGCACCCACGCCCTTCGAGGCGAGCGAGGGCGACCCGCTGGTATTCGAGTGGGAAGGCAACCTCAATGCCGGCGAGATGAAGCTGTGCCTCACCCCCGGCAGTTGGGACGCGCCCTTTATCCGCCCGGTGAACAACGGCGACGAAATCGGCAAATCGGCAATAACCGACGCAGAGTTTGCAATGCACGCCGGCGACCCAGACAACAAATGGCGAGTAACCGACGCCGGCGTCTATCACCTCACATTCAACCTCAGGGAGTGGACTATGAGCACATCGTATCTCCGAGAGCCGGATGCCCCCGAAATAGAGCCTATCGAAACCGAGACCCTCTACCTCGTCGGCGACGCCTCGCCCCTCAACGAATGGAACATCGACAATCCTACCCCGGTAGAGAAGAAATCGCAATACGAATTCGTATATGAAGGCAAGCTGTATGCCGGTGAGTTGAAAGCCTGTCTCACTACCGGCGACTGGGGCGCATCGTTCATCCGCCCGGCCACTGCCGATGTCAAGATTAATGAGAACGGCATAGAAGACAACTCATTTGTATTCACCACCGGCCCCGACAACAAATGGAAGGTCGAGACTCCCGGCATCTACCGTCTGACATTCAACCTCAAAGACTGGACTATCGCCGTAGAATATACCGGGGACTTCAAACCGGCATCGAAGCTCTATATGATTGGCGAGGCCACCCACGGCGGTTGGAGCTGGGATGCAGCCACCGAGATTGTTGCAGACGCCGATAACGACAACCTCTTCGTATGGGAAGGCGAACTTGCCCGTGGAACATTCAAGGCAGCACGCGAAAAGAATTTCGACGCGCCGTTCTACCGTCCGGCCTCGTCGGGCGTCACAGTCTCGAAGTCGGGAGCGAGCGCAAACGCCATGGTCTACACCACCGGCCCAGACGACCAGTGGGAAGTTACCGAAGCCGGCAACTACCGCCTGACACTCGACACCGAGGCAATGACATTCGAAGCCGTTTATCTCGGCAGTGACGAAAAGGCCAAACCCCTCTATATGATTGGCAGTGCTACCGCCGGAGGCTGGCGCCTCGACGACGCCACGGAGCTGGCCGCAGTCAGCGACAAGGAAGGCGTCTACACCTGGACGGGCACATTGAAACAAGGCGAGTTCAAATGCTGCTTCGAGAAAGACTTCGTTGCGCCATTCTATCGCCCGTCGGCCGAAAACTGCACGGTATCGAAGTCGGGCGTCTCGGCCACAGACATGATATACCGCGCCGGCGACCCCGACTATAAATGGAATGTCGTGGACGAGGGGACTTACGAAGTAACCCTCGACACAAAAGCCATGACCATAACCGTCACATACATAGACTAACATAAGTTTCGCAAGCCAATGACTTGCGAAACTTAAATAAACTAATCATACCGAACAAGACATGAAAATGAATATAATCGCATCAGCCCTGACAGTATTGACACTCGCAAGCTGTTCCGACGAAATAGAGATGCGCTACCCACCCAAATACGAACTGCCCGAGCTGCCCGAAGTCGGCGAAATCCACACCTATAAGGCTCCCCTATACTGGAGCGTGTATGAGTACTGCATCGAACAGGAACGCGCGGGTGTAGCAAACAGCGATATGGACCTCACGGCAGCGCAATGGGATGAAATCATAGATTACGTTTCCACCGAGCTTGCCCCTTACGGCTATGACATGGTTTGCACCGACGGTTTTATCCCGATGCTTGCCAACGATGCCTCCGGCTATATGACCCACTATGGCTCGATGTCGTTGAAAGACCTCGTAGCCAAGTGCAAGGCTAAAGGTCTAAAACTGGGTGTGTATGATAACCCCCTGTGGATACACGGGCCGAATAATACAAAAATTGAAGGCACTGATTATACTTTTGGCGGTCTCTATTACAATGGAAACACAGAGATTATGAATCCGACGACTTCAAATATGTGGTTCAACTGGGCCGTGGCAGAAAATCCGGGCTGCAAAGAATATATTGACGGATTCTTCCGCCATTATCACGAACTCGGCGTCGAATACATACGCATTGACTTCCTGTCGTGGTATGAAGACGGCAAAGACCGTAATATAGGTACCGTAGGTCACGGATATGGCCGGGCAAGTTATGCGCGTGCACTTTCCTACATTGCCGAATCAGCTAAAAAATATGGTATTTTCACTTCATTCGTGATGCCTCACATGTATAATGACGCAGAGGTGGAAGCAAAGTATGGCAACATGGTGCGAATCGTGTGTGATACTGGTGATGGCGGTTGGTGGCATGTTTCGGCATGTGACAAAGGGAAATCATACACAACCTGGCCTAATTGTATGAATCAGTTCGATGGTTTCACATACTGGTCGCACATTTCAGGACGCAACAAAATCATACTCGACGGAGACTTCATCCGCCTTAACAAACTTGATACAGATACCGAACGTGAGACGGCAGTGTCAATTCAGTTAATGGCCGGAGGCCCTGTCACCCCCACCGAAATGCCACAAAATATAGGCGATAATGTAAAATTCTATACCAACACAGAGATGCTCGAGCTCAATAGCGACAAGTTTGTCGGCAAACCACTGAGCGACAAGCTCAATGACAAGGACAACGAGGTGTGGTACGGCCAGATGTCGAACGGCGACTACGTGGTAGGCCTGTTCAACCGCGACGACAGCCCGCGCTCATACTCATTGAGCCTCGGCACCCTTGGCATAGAGGGCGAGTGGAAGATGCGCGACCTGTGGCGTCATGCCGACGAAGGCACGGTAACGACAATTTCGGCAACTGTAGCAGCCCATGGTTGCAAAATAGTAAGGCTATCAAAATAAACATCTGAATATATGAAAATTACAAATCTTTCTACCATGATATTGGTCATGGCAAACGTATGCCTCACGCCTTTATATGCGAAAGCCGTAGCAATCAGTTCGCCGTCGGAAGTCATAACAGTCAATGCCGACGTAGTCGACGGCGTACCGACATATAGCGTTGACTACAAGGGCAAGGCCGTAATAAAGCCCTCTACCCTGGGATTGCAGTTAGCCGACGGACCCGACATGACCGACGGGTTCAAACTCATTTCGACATCAAGCTCAACCTTCGACGAGACATGGCACCCCGTATGGGGCGAGAACAGCAGTATCCGCAACAACTACAACGAGTTGGTACTGCATCTCGAGCAACCGGAGCATTATCGCAAGATGGACCTCCGTTTCCGCGTCTATGACGACGGTGTCGGCTTCCGCTACGAGTTCCCACAAGACGGCGTACTGACATATTTTAT
This sequence comes from Muribaculaceae bacterium, assembly GCA_009775195.1. Lineage (GTDB taxonomy): Bacteria > Bacteroidota > Bacteroidia > Bacteroidales > Muribaculaceae > CAG-873. The sequence goes on along the minus strand of VSPF01000068.1, from coordinate 2,980 downwards.
CATCAAAGAAGAAAAGAGCCAGTTTGCAATGACGGGCGACCACACGGCCTGGTGGATAGCCGGCGACTACGACACGCAGGAATATGACTACACCGAATGTCGCCTCTCCGAGATACGCGGCAAGATGAAGGATGCAATATGCAGCAATGCCTCGCAAACGCAGTTCTCGCCCACCGGCGTGCAGACGTCGCTACAGATGAAAACCGACGACGGTCTCTATATCAACCTCCACGAGGCGGCATTGGTAGATTACTCGTGCATGCACCTCGACCTCGACGACAAGAATTTTATTTTCACATCGTGGCTCACCCCCGACGCCCAGGGCAACAAAGGCCACATGCAGTCGCCGTGTCACTCGCCATGGCGCACAATCATGGTCAGCGACGATGCCCGCGACATGCTTGCCTCTAACCTGATATTAAACCTCAACGACCCCTGCGCCTACGACGACACATCGTGGATTAAGCCGGTGAAATACATCGGTGTATGGTGGGAGATGATAGGCGGCGGAAAACAATGGTCTTATACCAACGACCTGCCGTCGGTAAAATTGAACCAGCTCGACTACACCAACACCAAACCCCACGGCCAGCACCCGGCCAACAACGAAAATGTAAAGAAATACATTGACTTTGCCGCCGAGCACGGCTTCGACCAAGTATTGGTCGAAGGCTGGAATGTCGGCTGGGAAGACTGGTTCGGCCACTCGAAAGACTACGTTTTCGATTTCGTAACCCCGTATCCCGACTTCGACATAGACATGCTCAACGAGTATGCCCATTCTAAGGGGGTAAGGCTGATGATGCACCACGAGACCTCGGGGTCTGTGCGCAACTACGAGCGCCACATGGAAGAGGCATACAAGCTTATGGACAAATACGGTTACAACGCTGTAAAGAGCGGCTATGTTGGCAATATGATACCTCGCGGCGAACACCACTACGGCCAGTGGCTCAACAACCACTACCTCTATGCCGTCACCGAGGCAGCCAAGCACCATATCATGGTCAATGCCCACGAAGCCGTGCGTCCCACGGGCCTCTGCCGCACCTACCCCAACCTCATCGGCAATGAAAGCGCCCGAGGCACCGAGTATGAATCATTTGCAGGCAACAAGCCGTCGCACACGACAGTGCTTCCTTTTACACGCCTCCAGGGCGGCCCGATGGACTACACCCCCGGCATATTCGAGATGGATATGAAAAAGGTCAATCCTAACAACCAAAGCCATGTCAACAGCACGCTTGCACGCCAGCTTGCCCTCTATGTCACGATGTATAGCCCCTTGCAGATGGCGGCAGATGTGCCCGAAGTCTATAACCGCTTCATGGACGCATTCCAATTTATAAAAGACGTGGCAGTAGACTGGGACGAAAGCCGGTATATAGCAGCCGAACCGGGCCGGTATATCGTGGCCGCACGCAAGGCCAAAGGCACTAACGACTGGTATGTAGGCTGCACCGCCAACGAAGACGGATATGAGTCGACCCTTTCGCTCGATTTCCTCGACCCCGACAAAAAGTACGAGGCTACAATCTATGCCGACGCCAAAGACGCCCACTATGCCACAAACCCGCAGGCATATACCATCGTCAAAAAGAAAGTAGACCATAAGACCAAGCTTAAAATGAAGGCTGCCCCCGGTGGCGGCTATGCAATATCGCTCAAACCGTTTTAAAATCACATATCATGCTACACATCAAACAAAGCCTACTGGCCCTGTTGCTGTCAGTGACGGCATTATGCTGCAAGGCCGATTGTCTCTGGATAATCGGTGACGCCACGCCCTACGGATGGGCAACCGACAACGCGACAGCCCTGCTGTCGGCAGCCGACAGCCACGACTACACGGGTACCATCTATCTGAAAGCCAACCAGGATTTCAAATTTATGACGGTTCCTGATTTCGGAAATGAAGAATATGGAGCTGCCCCCGGCGCAAGCCTCACCGACGGTGAAATAGCACTCGCCAAAGGCACCGACGACAACGGTTACGGCAAACTACAGGTACCCGAGGACGGCAATTACTATATCTCAGTAAACACCGAGACAATGAAGGCACGCATCGAGAAGTCGGCATATCAGGAGTCGGAAATAACCATGTGCTCGCTGTTCATGGTAGGCTCGGCCACGGTCAACGGCTGGGACGTAATGAAAGGCACACCCCTGTATCAGAACGCCGAGAAGCCCTACGAATTTTGCTCGGGCAATTTAGCACTCGAGGCAGGCACATTCAAGATTGCCATTGACCTGAAAGGCGCATGCTCATGGAATTCGGAATACTGGTATTTTCGCGACGCCGCTGACGACAACAAGATTGCAAGGGCTCAAGATGGCGACCTGCAGTGGAATATCGCTAAAAAAGATACCTATGTCGTAACCGTCGATGTGAAGAACAACTCAATCTCAATCTTGCCACAAACCGAGACATCAATAAGCACGGTTGGCGAGAGCGACTGTTACGAGGCCGAATATTATACCCTGGGGGGCATCAAGGTTGGCGACCCCCAAAACGGCGGTATCTTCATTCTCAAAAAAGGGCCGAAGTCTCAGATAGTTATCATCAAATAGTACTATACAGTAGGTCCAATTTCGCACGTAAAAAAAGTTGTAGGTTAAAAGAGGCTGTGCCGTAAGTAATTTTTACGGCACAGCCTCTTACTTTTTGTTTTTCATTGGCCAGCATATTCACCACTCGGCCAACAACGCGGGCTTCGCCAGGTTAATTATTGATATATACCTTTATGATTCACAGCTTCTTACCAAAGAACTCTATGAGCTTGTCGCTTATTTGAGTAACATATTCAGGCACATAGTAGGTTTGTATGGATGTTGGAATGTAGGTCGCAATAACCGAAAAAAAAAGGAAATAGATACCGACTATTTTTCAATAGCAGATTCAACCGCCAAGTGCACTTGGCGGTTGAATCTGTGCATTTTTTTTAAATATAGTTATTAGTTTTTAGAAAAAGTTCCGTTA
>VSPF01000067.1 GCA_009775195.1 Muribaculaceae bacterium | reverse complement strand
TTTGTTTTTCTATTTTAAACGTATAGGAGACACGCGCACGCATAATATAAACATTAAATTTACTTAATCTCTAATAATTGTGAAATGGATAAATATGTGCACCGCACATGTTTATCCATTTCCTTTTGCGCTTGTTAAAACTGCCACGAAGTAAATTTGGCTGCTAATGTTTTTTTTCGTATCTTTGCGCGAATATTCGAGAAAAATACATATATAACAAGAATTTATGAATATCTTTAAGAAAACCATCACGCTGCCTGACGGCCGGGAAATTACCATCGAGACCGGCAAGCTGGCCAAGCAAGCTGATGGAGCGGTCGAAGTGCGCATGGGCAACACCATGCTCCTGGCCACGGTTGTCTCGGCCAAGGAAGCAGGAGAGGGTGTCGACTTTATGCCCCTGCAAGTTGAATACAAAGAAAAATTTTCGGCTGCCGGCCGTTTCCCCGGCGGTTTCCTCAAACGCGAAGGCCGCGCCAGCGACTACGAGGTGCTTACAGCCCGTCTCGTTGACCGCGTACTCCGTCCCCTCTTCCCTGACAATTACCACGCAGACACATTTGTCAACATCACCCTATACTCGGCCGACGGCGTAGACGCTCCCGACTGCCTTGCCGGCCTTGCCGCATCAGCAGCCCTGGCTGTGAGCGACATTCCCTTCAACGGCCCCATCGGCGAGGTGCGCGTAGCACGTGTCAATGGCAAATTCGTCATCGACCCCACATACGAGCAGATGAAAGACGCCGACATGGAGCTGATGGTAGGTGCAACCTACGACAACATCATGATGGTCGAGGGCGAGATGGACGAGGCCAGCGAGGCCGACCTCCTCGAGGCCCTGCGCACCGCCCACGATGCCATCAAGGTGCTCTGCAAGGCCCAGATGGAGCTTGCCGAAGAAGCCGGCAAGACTGTTAAGCGCGACTACTGCCACGAAGTAAACGACGAAGACCTCCGTGCCGACGTCAAGGCCAAGTGCTATGACCGCGCATATGCCATTGCCAAGGCCGGCTGCGCCGACAAGCATTGGCGCCAGGACAGCTTCGACGCTATCTGCAACGACTATATCGAGTCGCTCCCCGAAGAAGAGCGCGAAGAAAAGGCTCCCCTGGTAAAACGCTACTATCACGACGTAGAGAAAGAGGCCATGCGCCGCTGCGTGCTCGACGAAGGCGTGCGTCTCGACGGCCGCAAGACCACCGAAATCCGCCCCATCTGGTGCGAGGTCGACTACCTGCCCGGCCCCCACGGTTCGGCAGTATTCACCCGTGGCGAGACCCAGGCCCTGGCTACTGCCACCCTCGGTACCAAGCTCGACGAGAAGATGGTCGACGAGGTGCTCAACCAGACCTCTGAGCGCTTCCTGCTCCACTACAACTTTCCTCCCTTCTCTACCGGCGAGGCCAAGGCACAGCGCGGCGTAGGCCGCCGCGAAATCGGCCACGGCAACCTTGCCCACCGCGCCCTCAAGCGCATGTTCCCCGACGACTTCCCCTATGTATGCCGCATCGTCAGCGACATTCTCGAGTCGAACGGCTCGTCGTCGATGGCAACGGTATGTGCCGGCACGCTGGCACTCCTCGATGCCGGTGTGAAGATGAAGAAGCCCGTCAGCGGCGTTGCGATGGGCCTGATTAGCGACGGCACTAAATACGCCATCCTGAGCGATATCCTCGGCGATGAAGACCACCTTGGCGACATGGACTTCAAGGTGACAGGCACACGCGACGGCATCACCGCCACACAGATGGATATCAAGTGTGACGGCCTGAGCTACGAAATCCTCGAGCGCGCCCTCAACCAGGCACGCGAGGGCCGTCTCCACATCCTCGACATCATCGAGCAGACCATACCCGCACCCCGCGAGGACTACAAGCCCCACGTGCCCCGCATCGTCACCATGCTCATACCCAAGGAGCTCATCGGCGCCGTCATCGGCCCGGGCGGAAAAATCATACAAGGCATACAGGAAGAAAGCGGTGCCACCGTATCAATCGACGAAATCCCCGAAGGCGGATATATCGAGGTTGCTGCCAGCAACAAGGCCGCGATTGACAAGGCCCTGGCTATGATAAACGCCATCGTCGAGCTGCCCGAAGAAGGCAAGGTCTACGAGGGCACTGTCCGCTCGATTATGGACTTCGGCGCCTTTGTAGAGTTCATGCCTCACCGCGACGGCCTTCTCCACATCAGCGAAATAGCATGGTCGCGCCTCGAAGACATGGCCGCCAGCGGCCTCAAAGAAGGCGACAAGGTACAGGTCAAGCTCATCGAAATCGACCCCAAGACCGGCAAGTACCGCCTGTCGATGCGCGCACTCCTTCCCAAGCCCGAAGGCTGGGTAGAGCCCGAGCGCAAGCCCCGTGGCGAACGCGGCCCGCGCCGCGAGGGTGACCGTCCCCGCCGCGAAGGCGACCGTGGCCCTCGTCGTGATGGCGACCGTCCCCGCCGTGAAGGCGACCGTGGTCCCCGTCGTCCTAAAGAAGACTAAACCTAAACCATAACCCCCAGCGCCCCGAGAGTCTCCTCCCGGGGCGCTGATTTTTAGGTATTTACGATGCTTTGTTTCCTATGCCTTTATACCCCTATGTTTTATCATGTCGGGGCGACTTCGTCAGTCGTGTGAATTGTACAGCCGGGTTATGACGAGGCTGGCGAGGGTGAGGCCGAAGATGGCGGTGGCGTGGGCGAAGGTGCCGTTGGCGCCGGAGCCGTCGTTGAGGCGGTGGGGCAGTGTCTCGGGGCTGTAGACGCACTGGAATTTGCGGCGTGGGAATATACCCGAGCGGCGGAAGCGCGTGCGCAGGGCGCGTGCCAGCGGGCAGCCGTCGACTTTCCAGAACTCGGTTGTGCGGATTTTGGCCGGGTCGAGCTTGCGGGCCGCACCCATCGAGGAGTAGAAGGCTGTGCGCGGAGCCGTCGCCGGGTCGGTGCAACGCAAGATTAGGTCGGCCTTGTCGGCGAGCGAGTCGATGGCGTCGATTACGAAATCTTCGTCGGCGAGATTGAACGAAGCCCCGTTGTCGGGCGTATAGCGGCCCTGTATGGCGGTGACTTTGGCGGCAGGGTTTATGTCGGCAATGCGCCGGGCCACGACTTCTACCTTGGGTCGCCCTACGGTAGAGTGTAGGGCCGGTAGCTGACGGTTGATGTTCGACACGGCTACCTCGTCGGGGTCGACGATGGTGATATTGCCGATGCCCGAGCGTGCGAGAGCCTCTACGCACCACGAGCCCACGCCACCGACACCGAAGACGGTAACCCTCGCTGCTGCCATTCGGGCCATCATGTCGCTGCCGGCCACCAGGGCGGTACGCTCAAAACACGGCGGTATTTCATTCGTTTCCATGCGGCAAAGTTACGGCTTTTTGGGGATATTTCGTGCGCCTATGATAAATTGCAGCCTTGCCTGAACGAAAGCACATAAATACAAAAGGACATAAGTGACAAAAAATTTTTTGTAAATTTTGTTTTTATGACATTATGTTTCTTCTTATTCTCCCATACTCATATTGGCGACAAATAAATTTGGCAATCCTCTCGACTTTTTTGTATCTTTGACTTCGTCTTAGATACTCTCGCTCGGCAAATCCAAAATAAATTTTGATTTGCTCTCGACTTATTCGTATCGTTGGCTACGCCGAAGATACTCACGCTCGGTAATGCTCAAATAAATTTGGCATTACACTCGACTTTTTCGTATCTTTGTCACCGAAAACCCTTAAATCTATCAATATATGGAACTGCCTTTTGCCGAATCATGGCGCATCAAGATGGTAGAGCCTATCCGCAAGAGTACTCGTGCCGAGCGCGAGGAGTGGATACGTGCCGCACACTACAATGTTTTTCAACTCCCTGCCGACCAGGTATATATCGACCTTCTCACCGACTCGGGTACCGGCGCGATGAGCGACCGCCAGTGGTCTGCGATGATGATGGGCGACGAGAGCTATGCCGGTGCGCGCTCGTTCTTCAAGATGCGCGACACCATCACACGCCTCACCGGTTTTGAGCATGTGATACCGACCCACCAGGGCCGTGCCGCCGAGAATGTGCTATTCAGCGCACTTGTCAAGAAGGGCGACGTGGTGCCCGGTAACTCGCACTTCGACACCACCAAGGGCCATATCGAGAGCCGTGGTGCCTTCGCCGTAGACTGCACCATCGACGAGGCACGCGATACCCAGCTCGAGTATCCCTTCAAAGGCAATGTGGATATCGCCAAGCTCGAAAAAGCCGTCAGCGAGGCCGGGCACGTGCCGTTTATCATCGTCACCATTACTAATAACACTGCCGGCGGCCAGCCGGTGTCGATGGCCAACCTGCGTGCCGTGCGCGAGGTGGCCGACCGCCACGGCTTGCGCGTGATATTCGACTCGGCCCGCTTTGCCGAAAACGCATACTTCATCAAGATGCGCGAACCGGGCTATGCCGACAAGACTATCAAGGAGATTGTGCGCGAGATGTTCGACCTTGCCGACGGCATGACCATGTCGGCAAAGAAAGACGCAATCGTCAATATGGGTGGCTTCATCGCCACGCGCCACGCCGACTGGGCTGTCGACGCGCAGCGTTTCTCTATCCCCTTCGAGGGCTACCTGACCTACGGCGGCATGAACGGCCGCGACATGGAGGCCCTTGCCGTCGGCCTCGACGAGAACACTGAGTTCGACAACCTGCATACGCGCATACACCAGGTAGAATACCTTGCCAAACTTCTCGACGAATACGGCATACCCTATCAGCGCCCGGCCGGCGGCCATGCCATCTTTGTTGATGCCTCTAAGATTTTGACCGAGGTGCCCAAAGAGGAGTTCCCGGCCCAGACCCTCACCGTAGAGCTTTACCTCGAGGCCGGTATCCGTGGCTGTGAAATCGGCTACATACTTGCCGACCGCGACCCCGTGACTCGCGAAAACCGCTTCGGGGGCCTCGACCTGCTGCGCCTTGCCATACCGCGCCGCACCTATACCGACAACCACATGGCCGTCGTGGCCGCCGCCCTCAAGAATGTCTTCGACCGTCGTCACGAAATCACTCGCGGCGTGCGTATCACCTGGGAGGCCCCGTTGATGCGCCACTTCACCGTGCAGCTCGAGCCGTGTAAATAGCGGCGATTGCCTATAAATTCTAATTTTGGCCGGGATTGCTCTCTCGAAAAAGCAATTCCGGCCAAAATTGCTTTCTCTAAAGAGCAATTTTGAGCAAAATTGTTGTTTCTAAAGAGCAATTTCACTATATTTGTGCCATAAATCATATGGTATGGAAAATTTGATAAGGACATCGCAACGACTTGTTGCCGCCGTCGATACCACACTACACCGCTATTTGTATTATCAGACAGAGTGGGACGACCGTCTTGTGATGATACAGGGTGCCCGTGGTGTTGGTAAATCTACTATGATGTGGCAGCGTATCAAAGAACAATTCGGGCCGTCGGGCACCGCGTTGTATGCTTCGTGCGACAACCTGTGGTTTGCCGACAATAAGATACTCGACCTTGTAGAATATCACTATACCCACGGCGGCACGCATCTTTTTTTAGATGAAATACATCGTTATAATGGCAATTGGCAACAGGAGTTGAAGAATATCTATGATTCTTATCCCGGTTACCATGTAGCTTTTACCGGCAGCTCTATCATACATCTTGACAATGCGCTTGCCGATTTGAGCCGGCGCTGTCTGCCATATCGGCTCTATGGCCTCTCTTTTCGCGAATATCTTGTCTTTGAGGGGATTGCTAATATCCGGCCATATACGTTTGATGAAATATGCGGGCGTGGCACCGAAATACAGTGGGAGATTATAAATGCACTGCCAGACAAAGTGTTGTCGCTCTTCGAGGCATACCTTGGCAAGGCATATTATCCTTTTTATAGGAGTAGTGGCAGTAGGGGTAGTTATTATGGCCGTATCGAGCGCATCATCGACGCATCGCTGACTCAAGATTTGCCTGCGGTCGAAAATATTGAATACGAAACCATACAGAAATTGCGCCGCCTGCTCTATGTCATATCTATGGAGTCGCCTTTTACACTTAATGCCTCCGAGTTGAGCAAGAAGGTAGAGGTTTCGCGTAATACGCTTGTCAAGATGTTCGACATACTTGCCAAGGGGGCTATATTGAGGTCTGTCAACAGTGGCTGGCGGTCGCCGAAATCGGTCGCCAAGCCGGCAAAAATACTGTTTGATAACGCCGATATGCTTTATTCACTGACGAGCAAACAAGAGATAGGCACCGTGCGTGAGACTTTTGTCGCCTCTATGCTTGCTGTGGGGCATACAATCTATGAACCGCCAACGGGCGACTTCCTTGTGGATGAGAAATATACACTCGAGGTCGGAGGACGCCGTAAGTCGTTTAGGCAGATTGCCGATATTCCCTGTAGTTATATTGTGGTTGATGAAGAAGAAACTACCGTGGGTAATAAAATACCGATGTGGCTGTTAGGCTTCTTATACTGAGTAAGGCTCCTATAAAGGCTTTTTCCGGGTGAAAGCGAGTGAAAAATCGTCGAAATTTTTGCGAATTAAGAAAAAAAGAGTACTTTTGTAAAAATTTGACAAAATGGCAACGGAACTCTCGGAGCAATTGACCCGACTGGGGCACAAAGCCGAATTGCTTGTGATGCGCTATTCCACCCTCCAGGCCGACAACCGCCGGCTCAGGGCAGAACAACTGGAACTACAGGCGCAACTTGCAGCCGCCAAAGCGCAGATAGAGAAGCTGCAGGTCGAGAACGAATACCTGCGCGTCTCGTCGGCCATAGCCCCCGACACCGAAAGCGCCGTCCGTGCCCGAGCCACGCTGTCAGATTTAGTGCGGGAAATCGACGCCTGCGTCGCCGACCTGATGAAGGATATTTAGACCCGCGTGCTGACCCGATGGAACAGTCGAAGATACACAGAATCACAGTAAACATAGTCGGTGTAGACCCTTTCAAGCTACCCGTCAAGGAGAACGAAGAGTCGTTCTACCGCTCGATTATCGAACGCATCAACGAGAACTGCAAAAATCTCATCTATGGTACCTCGGGCGACGGCCCTACCGTCGCGCTGGCAAAGGTGGCCCTCTATTATGCCGATATGCTATACCGCCAGACACGCCAGGTACAGGAGCAGAAAGGACTTCTGCAGTCTTTCGAAGACCGCATCGACCAACTGCTGGCCGGCATAGACTGACGCGCCGGCATTTTCCACGGGCTACCGCTGCCCAAACCGCCTTTGTCGGCTACGCAAGCCTCTATGGCTCTCACGCCGAGATTATTTTTTGCCGCACCTTCCACCCTGCTTGTGCCTATCGGGCCACAGGCATCGGAATGTGCGCTTTTTTATTCACATTCATTTGATAATCAGATAAATGTTATTGTATTACATCGCCGTTGCCATCGTTGCCGCCGCCATAGGTGTCGGTGTGACACTGGTCATGCAGCGCCGCATGGCAGGCACAAGGGCCAAGCAGATTATTGCCGAGGCCGAGCGTCAGGCCGAAGACCTCAAGCGCGACAAGGTGCTCGAGGGTCGTGAGGAAGCCCTGCGCATAACTACCGATGCCGAGAAGCAGGCATCGCAGAAAATGTCGAAACTGCAGTCGGTCGAGGCCAAGATGAAGCAGCGCGAGCTGCAGCTCAACCAGCAGCAGAGCGAAAACCAGCGCACGCGCAACGAACTCGACGGCCTGCGTCAGAATATCGACGCCCAGCAGGTCGTGGTCAACAACCGCCAGGCGCAGCTCGACGAGATGCACCGCCAGGCCCAGGACCTGCTCGAGCATATATCGGGCCTTTCGTCGGCCGAGGCTAAGGAGAAACTGATTGAAAGCCTCAAAGACGAGGCCAAGACTGCCGCCGCATCGTATATCAACGATATCATGGACGATGCCAAGCTCACTGCCAACAAGGAGGCGCGCCGCATCGTGGTGCAGTCAATCCAGCGAGTGGCCACCGAGACCGCTATCGAGAACTCTGTGACCGTCTTCCACATCGACAGCGACGAAATCAAGGGCCGTATCATAGGCCGCGAGGGGCGCAACATACGCGCCCTCGAGGCAGCCACCGGCATCGAAATCATAGTCGACGACACCCCCGAGGCCATAGTGCTGTCGGGCTTCGACCCCGTGCGCCGCGAAATCGCGCGCCTGGCCCTGCACCAGCTCGTGGCCGACGGCCGCATACACCCGGCCCGCATCGAGGAGGTCGTGGCAAAAGTGCGCAAGCAAATCGAGCAAGAAATCATCGAGACCGGCCAGCGCACAGCCATCGACCTGGGCATACACGGGCTGCACCCCGAGCTAATCCGCCTCGTGGGCAAGATGAAATACCGCTCGAGCTACGGCCAGAACCTGCTGCAGCACTCTCGCGAGACTGCCAACCTCTGTGCCGTCATGGCCTCGGAGCTGGGCCTCAACCCCAAGAAGGCGCGCCGTGCCGGCCTGCTCCACGATATAGGCAAGGTGCCCGACGAGGAGCCCGAGCTGCCGCACGCACTCTTAGGTATGAAGCTTGCCGAGAAATACAAGGAGAAACCCGAAATCTGCAATGCCATCGGTGCCCACCACGACGAGGTAGAGCAGACCTCGCTCCTTGCCCCCATAGTACAGGTGTGCGATGCCATATCGGGTGCCCGTCCCGGCGCGCGCCGCGAGATTGTCGAAGCTTATATCAAGCGTCTCAACGACCTCGAGCAACTGGCCATGTCGTATCCCGGCGTGCTCAAGACCTATGCCATACAGGCCGGCCGCGAACTGCGCGTGATTGTCGGGGCCGACAAGATTGACGATGCCGAAACCGAAAAACTCTCTGCCGAAATAGCCCGCCGCATACAGGACGAGATGACATATCCCGGCCAGGTGAAGATTACCGTCATCCGCGAGACTCGTTCGGTAAGCTTTGCCAAGTAAGGCCATGGCTAAGAATACCAAACCTACCGGCCCGGGAGCTGCCGCGCAGCCCTCGGGCGACGATGCCCACGGCAGGCAGGCCACTGAGACACCTGCGCAGCCCTCGGACGATGCCCAGGAGTCCCAGCCCGACGCGAAACCGGCTGCATGCCCGTGCCGCAGCGACTGCCGCCGTGGCAAGCTTCACAGCTTCGACTGGCTTGCCGACATACCCGGCGACAAGGCGGCAAGCGACATTGTGGAAGTGCAGTTCAAGAATACCCGCAAGGGATATTTCCGCAATACCACCAACCTGCCGCTCGGTCCAGGCGACCTCGTTGCTGTCGAGGCCGCCCCGGGGCATGATATAGGCACCGTCACCCTCACCGGGGCCTTGGCCGAGCTTCGCATGAAACGTGCCGCCGGCCGTAATACTCCCGACCCCAAGCGCGTATTCCGCCTCGCCAAGCCTGTCGACATCGAGAAATACGAAGAGGCCAAGGCGCGTGAGGACGATACCATGATACGCGCCCGCAAGATTGCCGAGAGCCTGGGGCTGAACATGAAGATTGGCGACGTAGAGTACCAGGGCGACGGCAACAAGGCCATATTCTATTACATCGCCGACGAGCGTGTAGACTTCCGTCAGCTTATCAAAATCCTTGCCGAGACATTCAAGGTACGCATCGAGATGAAACAAATCGGTGCGCGCCAGGAAGCCGGCCGCATAGGCGGCATCGGCCCCTGCGGCCGTCCGCTGTGCTGCTCGCAGTGGATGACAAACTTTGTGTCTGTCGCCACCAGCGCCGCGCGCTATCAGGACATATCGCTCAATCCCCAGAAACTTGCCGGGCAGTGTGCCAAGCTCAAATGCTGCCTCAACTTCGAGGTCGACGCCTACGTGGAGGCTTCGCGCCGCATGCCTCCGCGCGAGGTGCGGCTCGAGACTGCCGATGCCACATATTTCCACTTCAAGAGCGACATATTCAACCGCCTGGTCACTTACTCGACCGACAAAAATATGGCCGTCAACCTGGTCACAATCTCGGCTTCGCGCGTGTTCGAGGTCATAGAGCTCAACAAGGCCGGCGAGAAACCCCTTACCCTCGCCCCCGACGAGGGCGAGAAGAAGACCAGGCCGCGCAGCGACTTTGGCGACGTGCTCAGCGATGAAGACGACCTGTCGCGTTTCGACCGCAAAAAGAAAAAGCGTCGCAAGAACAACAAGAAGCCCGGCGGCGAGGAAAAGAAACCTGCCGCTCCCGAGGCTCGTGGCGGTGAGGCCAAGGCTCAGAAAGACCCCAGGCCGCAACAAGCACAGCAGGCACAGCCGCGCAAGCCCAAGCATAAGCCCAAAAAGAGACCGGCCAATGACAAAGGCAATGAAGGTACTCCGCAATCTTAGCCTGGCTCTGGCGGTCATGTTGGCTGCTTGCAGTATCGACGGGCATTATGGCAATGGCGACGATAATTATTTTTCGGCCTTTGCCTCGATGCCCGATACCCGTTGGGACTATGCTTCGCCGCTGACCTTTGCTGTCGACACCCTGCGCGACAGCGTGGCCCGGCGTGGCGACATGCTGCTTACCGTGCGTCATACCCACGGCTACGAGTACCGCAACCTGTGGCTCGAGATTGATTACGACGTGGCCGACAGCCTGTCGCGGCCCGACACTGTCAATGTCATACTTGCCGATGTCTACGGCCACTGGCGTGGTCATGGTTCGGGCCCGTCGCTGCAGGTTGTCGATACCTTGGCCCACGGGGTCGCTCTCCGCCGTGGACAGCAGGTAAGGGTGCGCCACATCATGCGCCTCGATACCCTGCCCGGCATCGAGCAGGTCGGTATAACTTTTTTGCCCCGGGAAACGTTATAGATAGTTAGGAGTAGGGGGCGTAGTGACACCTGCCTCCAAACTTCAAATATCAAACTTCAATCAGTATATGAAAGAGCCTGTCGATTATCTACAAATAAATTTGCTCGGTGCAAAGGAGCAAGCCCTCCGAGTGGGCCGCATAGTCGAGATGATGCGTCGCGATAGTATTGCGACCGCCTTGATACATAGCAATGCAAACCTCTACTATCTGACAGGCCGCGTATATCGTGGCTACCTCTATATCAGTGCCGACAGTGTGCAGCCGCTCTATTTTGTGCGCCAACCGTCTACGCTGCGTAGTGACCTGTCCGGTGTCATGCACCATATCCGCAAACCCGAGGAAATCCCGTCCCTGCTTGCCGAGGCCGGCTTGGCAGTGCCGGGCAATGTCGCTCTCGAACTCGATTCCGTCAGCTACAACGCCGCGTCGAGGCTTGCAAAAGCCTTCGGCATGGCTGCCCCGACAATCAATATTTCGCCAGTCCTGCGCCAGGCAAGAGCTGTCAAGACCGAGGTAGAGCAGGAGATGCTCGTGCGCTCGGGTCAGAAACAGACCTACGTCTACAGCCATATACCCCACCTCTATCAAGAAGGAATGAGCGATATTGACTTGCAGATTGCCATCGAGGCCCAGTCGCGTCGCGAGGGATGCCTGGGGCAGTTTCGCATCGCCGGCGACGAGATGGAGATATTTATGGGCAACGTCCTCACCGGGCATAATGCCGACGAGCCGTCACCCTATGATTTTGCCATGGGTGGCCGAGGCCTCGACCCTTCGCTGCCTGTCGGAGCCGACGGCACGCTCATCAAGCCAGGGCTGCCGGTGATGGTCGATGTCAACGGCAACTATACCGGCTATATGACCGATATGACGCGCATGTACTATATCGACCATATTGGTGAGGAAGCACGGCGCGCCTGCCGGCTGTCGGCCGACATTTGCGAGGCCCTGGCTGCGATGATGCTGCCCGGGGCAAAGGCCTGCGACCTCTACGCAAAGGCCCTCGCCATGGCAAAGGAGGCCGGCATGGGCGACTACTTTATGGGCCACCGCAGCCATGCCGGGTTTGTAGGCCATGGCGTGGGTATAGAGATTAACGAGTTGCCCGTAATCGCCCCGCGCTCTCGCGACATACTTGCCGAGGGCAACGCCATCGCCCTCGAACCGAAATTCGTCATACCCGAGATTGGGGCCGCAGGCATTGAAAACACCTATATAGTCACTGCCAAAGGTGGCCGAAAAATCACCACCGCCCCCGAAGAACCGATAGAAATGGATTAATTTTCAAAAAAAATTTATTAGACTCGGCGAAAAAATTTTTTATTTGCGTAAAAAAGACAAAGGGCCAAGAACGACTTACTTCTACTCAGGTTAATGCAAGACTTCAGTCGTTCGATTGCCCTTTATCTTTTTTTATATCTCGTAAGCTATGAATACCTCCCTGCTCAAAGTTGCCTTTGTCAACAATGCCCTCTATCTGCCCGGTGATGCTGTCTCTGATACCATGACAGCCGACGTGGCAGCCTTGTTGCTGACCCTTAACCGGCATGGATATAGTGTCGACGAAGACTGTCTGCGCCACCTCAATGCACTCGGTCACGACGACATAGCCACTATTGTAGAACATGTGCGCGAGGTATATTTGGCAGATGCCAACTGGGCGTCCTTGATTCGCCAGTGGAACGAGCGGCCGACAGGCGTGTCGTTTATCAACTATTTTATAACGGCCCTTGCCAATTTGGCTCCTGAGTTGCAGGGGCGCGGCGTCACACTGCCCTGCGGGCACTTCATACCCGACGGGGTGTTTGACTTGACGAGGTACAACGGTTGTCCCTTCTGCGGCACCCCCTTTGTAACCGCAGCGGCAAATCTGGAGATACACGCCCCCGGGGACCTCAAAATATTGCGTCGCTGGACACTGGCCGATGCCGAGAAGCAGGCATCCGAACTGATTGCCATGCCCACGCCTCTCGACTATGCCAAGACGACGCGCCTGTCGAACTTACTCGACGGGCTGCCTGGAGAATATTTTGATACTATTACAGACATACCCTGTGTCGAGACACGCGCATTGGTGGCCGCAAAGTTTTTCGAATGGGCCGACATGAGCTTTTGCCGCTTTCTGAAGACACCGACCGATATGTTGCGTACCTTATGGTACTTGCAGACCAGTTCGCTGCGCATCATCCGCCCTGCTGATGCAAAGAAGGCCGAACAAAAGCAATGGAAGGGTGATTTCGGCCAGTTCCCCGAAAGTATCGCCGACCTGGCCGAGGCCAAATTCAAGCTGCACTATACTCGTGAGGTATGCCGCACGGTTGCCCGGTGGTTCGACGCCCTCGATATGGGGGCGGAAGCCATCTGCGTCAACATGCACCGCTACCGTCAGATGTGGGTGCGCTTTATCCGTGCCCTGCGCCTGACCGAATATGCGCGTCGCGACGGCCTCAAGAAGCTGGCTGAAGTCCTGGATAAATTCTATAACAAGAACTATCTTGTGTGGGCCGGCGAACTCGACAAGGGACGTATGGCGCACGACCGCGACTTTGTGCTCGACATGTTGCGCCAGCGTCCCGGCGTATTTGCACGATGTCTTTTCGATACCGCCCTCGACTTTGGTGTCGAGCCGGTGTCATGGGCCTTTGCCTCGGTTGCGCCCCAACTGCCCGTGCGACTGTTGGTGTCGCTTAACAATGCCGTGCCGGGTTACTTCCTGCCTGCTGAGGATAAGCGTTTCGTATTCCTTCCCGGTGGCACATCGTATCCCGTGTCGATTAATCCCGGGTTGAAGTCGCGCAGCGAATCATCCCGCCGCGATATCGCACTCAGGTTGCAGCAGGAAATTCACAACGCCCTCTTCAAAATTTATGCCGGGCGCGACAAGCTCCCCGGCGACAGCATCTACATCAGCCCCGAGCTCTACGAGTGCCCTGTACCTGTGGGCGACCGTGGCAATACCGAGGGCCGCACAGACTATGCCATACCCGGCCAACTGTTCGACGTCAAGGGCAATAAGGTGCGCCTCTTCCTTCACTGGGGCATCGGTATGCCTGCCCAGCACTACGACATGGACCTGAGCTGCCGACTCGTAGGCGACTATAAAACGGAGGATGTCGCATACTACAGTCTCAACGTTCCCGGTGCGATGCATAGCGGTGATATACAGTATATTCCCGACAATGTTGGTGCCGCCGAATATATCGAGCTCGACCTGCCCGAGCTGACTCGTCATGGCTTTAAATATGCCGTTTTTACGGCTAATGCCTATTCGGTGCCAAACCTTGCCACCGACCTTGTCGTGGGCTGGATGAACAGCAGTTATGAGATGAAGGTCGACGACGATACCGGTGTTGCCTTCGACCCTGCGCACGTGCAGCGTATGGTCAATATCGGTAAAATAGCCTCAGACCGTGGGCTGATATTCGGTGTGCTCGATATCGAGGCGCGCAAGATAATGTGGCTCGAGCTTGCCAACAACAACCGCACCCTCTACGCGGTCGACATGCGCAGCGTCGAGGCCCTCTACAGCCGCTTGTCGGGCAAGATGAGCATCGGCGAGCTAATCGCCCTCCGTGCCGCCGCCCTCGGCCAGCCCCTCGCCGCCTCTCCCGCCAACGCCACCGCCTTCACCCTCGCCACCTGGCCCCAGGCAGATATACTGTAAATCGCAGAGATATGGAATATCTATTTAGAATGACTCATATAGATAATATACCGCATATTTTGAAATACGCATAGCACATCGATTATCTGTCAATGCTGATGCAAACTATAAACCTATAGGCGACTCTTCAATAATACAAAAGCGGTCGTTAAAAATGGTATGCACGGTCAACGGAGAGGAGCTTATACCAGGTGATTATATTCCATTCTATTTTTATGTAAGGATGCCGATGCTTTATAATATACAGCACGGGTCATAGCACATGACATTTTTATGTCGGTTTGGCCGCCTCATTTTTAACATTTGCCCAAAAGTCATGAAGGAGGTTGA
>VSPF01000066.1 GCA_009775195.1 Muribaculaceae bacterium | reverse complement strand
GAGGGGGCTAACATGTCTAGGGGTTCGCTGTTGCCAGGGGGGAAGACGTAGGGTAATGGTTAGCGCGTCAGTTGGTCGGGCAGGGCGGGGTAGTCGGCAGGGGCCAGGCTCGGGGTCCAGCTCATGGTGTCGAGGCGCACGCTCAGCGGCAGCGTGCGGTTGCGCGCCGCAATCGCCACAGGCATGTCGGGGTAGGCTGTCGATGATGCCCAGTTGCCGGTCTTGTGGTCGAGCCACAGGGCGCTGGTGGCGTTGTGCCCGGCCATGCTGATTGCCGTGCCGGGTTGTGCGGCCACGGCATATACGTTGTTGGTGCCGCCCGAGGCTATGCGCGCCTCGTCGGAGAGGTTGCTGACTCTGAGGGCCTTGGGCGAAAATCCGCTCGGCGAGAAGTTGCCGAGCACATCGTGGTCGGCATAGACGGGCGATTTGCGCAGCGTGCGGCGGTCGAAGTGGGTGTCGCCGCCGATGCCCGAGGTCGAGGGCGCGGCGCCGGTAAATATGGTGGCCGTGGCCGCCGTGGCGTCGAGCGAGGTGCCATAGTCGGCGGTGAGGGTCACGCCCTGTTGCTCGAGGAGTTTGAAACCGCCCTGGCCGAAGCGTTCGCGCAACAGGTCGAGCTGGTCGGCGTCGAGGCCGTCGACCATGATGCCCACCAGCAGGCGGGTCTGCTCGGGTGTGGCGGCCCCGGCACTGATTGCGGCCATCGAGGCCACCAGCGCAAGGAGCAGGCGCGACATCGCTATGTCAAATGGACGTTTCAATTAACTTTTCGTGAGGGTCGGTTTATGTATATGTAGCTGGCTGCACGCATCATATCTGCCAGCAACAGGGGCAGAAAGGCTGCGTTGGCTGACTGGGGGAGCCAGTACCATGCGGTCAGGAGGAGAAACAGCACTGCAAAATTAACAATTTGGTAGCAAAAAAGTGCGGTCTTGAAATTTTTTAACCAAATTAATACCGTCGGGAGCAGGCACAGGGGGTTGAGCCAGGGGTAGAGATAGTTGGGCGAGGTCGCCTCGTGGACCGACACGAAGACGAGGTAGGTCAGCACGCAGCCGGCAAGGCCGAGGATGCCGAAATAGAGGGCGTCGAACCAGCGCGTGACGCGGTGGCGTCGAACATCACGAACCGTAATGAGCAGTGTGAACAAAAAGAAGGCCCAGCACACGGCCATGGGGGTAATATACCACGGCGTGGGGCCGTAGACAGCGGCACCGGGGGCGACATCGACGAGCACTGCCTCGCCTTTTACGAGGGGCTTGCCGCCGTAGGTGGCATTTTTTAACATCATGTCGAGCTCGGCTGGGGCAAATGTTGCCTCGCGGCGGCTGAGGGGGTAGTCGATGCCAGGGCCGAGGGCCAGGTCGATGCCGAACTGGTACCACGGGTAGTTGCGGTGATAGTGGCGCATGATGTTGCGGAATGTCATCACCGGGTATGAGTTTGCCTCGAAGGGCGCTGGTGATAGCCTGATGCTGTCGCCGAGTGCGCTCTCTACGGCAGCCAGTGGGCGCGTGGCGCAGTTGTCTTTGACGTAGTTGTAGCGGTAGCTGCGGTTTTCGGGGCGCACCTGCCATTCGAGTCGGTCGAGCAGCCGGCGGAGTGTGAGGCTGTCGAGGTTGAGCTCGTGGGCCACCACGCGACGCCCTTCTTGGTAATATTCGGCCATGAAGGGGTCGAAGGGCCATTTTACGGCCATGTAGTCGGTTTCGCCCTTGACGAAACGGCCCACAAAGTTTGGCGAGTTGAAGTCGAACACGCCGTAATTATATACTGCTGTCGGCTGGCCGGGAATTTGCACGGCTATTGCCGAGTGGCCCTCGAGTTGGAAAATCTCGGCCCCCGGGTAGACGTCGACAAACCATACGGTGGTGTCGACTCGCTCGGGCAGCGACCATGGGTAGGCCGTAGCCGCGAGGGCACTCAATAGTGTCAGTATTATTGCGGCGAGGCGATTCATCTGATGTCGAGCAGTTTGTGTGTTTGCAGCGACAGCCGCCACGTGGGATGGGCGAGGATATAGTCGACAGTTTCGGCTGTGTTTGTGCCCGAGCATGGCTGCAGGAAGCGGCGCGGCGTACCGAAGGCCGAGGCAAGCTGCTCTACGTCCTGGCCCTGGTATACGATTTTGAGTTCGTCGACTCGGTCGATGCGCCAGGGGGCGTCTTTGGGCGAACATGTCACCCAGTCGACTTCGGGCGGCGCGGGCAGGCTGCCGTTGGTTTCGATTTGCACGTAGAAGCCCTTGGCTTTCAGCATCCTCAGCAGGTCGCTGTCGAGCTGTAGCAGGGGTTCGCCGCCGGTGGCAACGAGGTGTCGGGCAGGGTAGGCGGCGCAGGCGTCGGCGATTTCGTCGGCTGTCATCTCGCGGCCATCTGCATGGTCGGTGTCGCAGAACGAGCATTTGCGGTTGCAGCCCGCGAAGCGTAGGAAGACTGCCGGCGTACCGGTATAAAATCCCTCCCCCTGAAGGGAATAGAAGATTTCGTTTACCTTGTAGGTCTTAGTCGCGTTCATAGCTTGCTGTGTTGCCCTCGCTCTCTTGCACGTCTACGCGATAGCAGTTTTCGACATTGTCGCATATCCATCGCGCTATGTTTTCGGCGGTGGGGTTGAATGGCAGCACGTCGTTGAGCACCTTGTGGTCCATTTTTTCTTCGAGCAGCCTTTTGACATGGGTAAAGTCTGTCACCATGCCGGCGGCGTTGAGAAATTCTGCGCGGCAATGCACGGTCACTATCCAGTTGTGGCCGTGTACGGCGCTGCACTTGCTCTGGTAGGGTAGGTCTAGGCGGTGCGCTGCCGATATTTCTATGCGTTTGGTTATATAGTACATACGGGTGCAAAGTTACGAATTTTTTCGCGGTCTGAGTGATGAAGGCAGTGAAAAAGTTTTAAGGAGCGTCTGTGTTGATGCTGTGTTGATGCTGGTGGGAGGAAACATAAGGGCATAAAATCATAAGTGACAAAAGATAACTGGTGATTGGTGAAGCCTTGTTTAATTGACTCTTTTTGTACTTTTTGGATTTATGTCTTTATGTATCTTTTATTCAGTATCGTGGTAGCTCGGTTCTCCGAGACAGGCCTTGGATAGGCACGGGTATTCAAGTCGTCGGAGACGACGCTTTTGTTGTTAGCCCCACCATCATTGGTGGGGTGATAGGAAAGGACGAACCACAAAAGACCTCGGAGAGGTCGCCGTGTGTTATACATAGCGTCCTCTCCGAGGACGGAGCCACACACTCATCTCCTAACCCCACGAATAATCGTGGGGTTAACTATGCCAGCGCCCTCTCCGAGTACTTAAATGCCTTCGCCTGGCTGCTGGCTCGTCTCGGAGATACGAGCTCCTATAGGCGATGCCTTTTTATTAATTTTTTATGTGCCTTATGTTTTTTATGTCCTTATGTTTCTTCTGCTCAATAAGGCGATGGTCCAAATAAAAAACCTCGGAGAGGGGTGCTCTCCGAGGCTTAATGTATGGGGAGTTAAATTATTTTACAATAACTTTGCTAACCTTGTTACCCTGGCGGCGGATATAGAGGCCGTTTTCGGGGTTGGCTACGCGGACGCCCTGCAGGTTGAAGTACTCGACAGGAGCATTCTCGGCAGTCTCAATCTCGGCAACACCGGTGCTGATTTTCTGAGCCTTTACTACAACGTGGTCGATTTCCCATGTGCCGGCGCACTCGGTGGTAGAAACGTAGCGGAAGCCGATTTTAACTTTCTTACCGGCAAATTGAGCAAGGTCGATTTCGGCACCGTCGTAGAAGTTCCAGTTAAATGCCGTAGGAGCATTTACATCGCCAATCTTTGTCCATTCGGTCTCGCCATCGAGTTGAGCAACAATCGAAACATAAGGAGCGATAGCCTCGTCAGTGCAATCGATAAGTGCACCGTTGACTTTGAATTGGTTGAGTGCCTGACGGTAGTTGAGCGTCATAGGGGCCGTGTATTTTGTGAAGTCGAGGACGGGCGAAGCTGCAACGGCGTCAGAAGCGTTTGCAGCACCACCGCTGTAAGCTGATGCCTTGAGGCCGTAACGGGTGTCTGTCGTCCACGGCTCAAAGTCTCCTGAGATTGTCTCAAAGGTAAATTCGGGGTTCGTTGTATCTTTGCAGTCGGGAGCCCAGAAGGTATTCGGGTCTTCTACTACGAGAGTGTAAGAAGCACTACCGGCTTTGTATGTTGCAGTTTCGTCGACAGTGGCAGTGATAGTAGTTGTACCAACAGCTAAAACTGTAACTACGCCAGTTGTTGCATCAACAGTGGCAACCTCTTCTTTTGAAGAGGTATATTTAGGAGTTGCATCAGTTGCTTTGGTCAGCTCGGGAGCGGTAAATTCCTCACCAAGTTTTATTGTATAGCTTGCCTCGGGGAATGAGAGTGCCGGGTCTTCAAGTGTTGCTTGGCCTGCTCCACCGTTATATTTAACCGAGTAAACCCGAACAATGCCATTGGCCTTTGCGCTCTTGCAGTCGAATGTAAGTCGATAGTAGAGGTTGGCAGCAGGATTGTCAAGTTTAAATGTGAGGTCGGCCGCAGTCGCGTTTTTGGTGTTTATTACAGTATTGTCTGCATTAACAGTGCTGAGAATTGTAGCAAAATCTTCCGTAGCTGAAGTCTCGAGTTTGATGGCGTTCATTACGTTCGCTTCGTTGAAAGCAGCACTTAGGACAACCTCGTTGATGGTTTGCGTGGCGGCGAAGGCGGTTGTGATAGTAGCCACCGATGCGTTGTTCTTACGACCACATTTTACGAAGTCAGCCCATTTATTTTCGTTGTTGTTAAAGTTAACGATGTCAAAAGTGCTACCTTCGTTGGTGACCGACCATGTCGAGGTGTAATTGTTGACTGATTTTGAGTTATAAGATGCTCCGAACAAGCACTCATAGTAAGTGTCGGCGCTGGCGCTCAACGATACGGCTGCGCCAAGGGCCAGGGTGAGTAAAAGTTTTTTCATAAGCTTTATTTTGTTTGATTGGTTGTTATTTTTTGTCGATGTAACGGCGGAGGAAGATTTCGGTAGGGAAGTGGTCGGAGTAGCCGCCCAGGAAGCTGCCCGAGGCATAGGTGCGCTTGGGGTAGCCGACGCGGTTGCCCTCGGTGTCTTTGAGGAAGTCGAAGTTGAGCACTTTGGCCTCGAAGAAGTTCCAGCGGTTGTCGGGTGCGTCGACAAGGTTGCCCGACACTATGATTTGGTCGAAGAGGTTCCATGCGCTCTTGTATGCCAGTGTGCCGATGCCACGGTCGAGGATGTTCCACCAGGGGTTGTAGAAGCCGTGGTCGGCGACATCCTTGGCGTCGCGCTTGGCCCCGAGGGCCACGGCGCACGATTTGTCCATGGGGTCGTCGTTGAGGTCGCCCATCACGATGACGCCGATTTGCGGGTCGACCTGCCAGAGGCTGTCGGCGATGTGCTTGGACAGCTCGGCGGCGGCGATGCGGTTTGGTTCGCTCTGCTCCTGTCCGCCGAGTCGCGATGGCCAGTGGTTGACGATGACGGCTATTCGCTGACCGAGGAGCTGGCCGACGACGCACATCTGGTCGCGGGTGGCGAAGGGCACGGCGGTTAGGGTGTGGTTGGTCACATTTTCGAGCTTGAAGTAGCGGGGGTTGTACATCAGGCCGACGTCGACGCCGCGTTTGTCGGGCGAGTCGTGGTGCACGATTTGCAGGTTCCAGGCCTTGATTTCGGGCTGGTTTGCGACGTCTTCCATCACCGAGCGGTTTTCAATCTCGCTCACGCCGATTATGGCCGGGCCTATGGGCGTTGTCTTGGTCTTGAACTGCGATATGGCATAGGCGAGGTTGTGTACCTTGAGCCAGTATTTGCGGCCGTCCCACTGTCTCGAACCTTTGGGGGTGAACTCTTCGTCGCGGCCCAGGGGGTTGTTGGGGATGGTGTCGAAGAGGTTTTCGAAGTTGTAAAAAGCAATGCCGGCGACCTGCACGCGGCGGCCGCTGTCGTTTTGGGCATGTGTGGTGGCCGGTGTGGCGAGGGCTGCGATGAGTGCTACGACGGCCAGTATGAGAATCTTGTTCATAATATAGATGCCTGCCGGGCGACAGGTGCTGGTTATGCGTTACAAAGGTATAACAATTTTTGTGACGTACAAAATAAAATTTTGTTAAGTTTACTGATAGGTTCACTGATAGGCCCGCTGATTTGAGGAAACATAAGGGCAAAAGGCACGGCAGGGTAGGAGCTTGGCTCTCCGAGACAAGCCTTGGGTAGGCGCGGGTATTCAAGTCGTCGGAGACGACGCTTTTGCGGTTAGCCCCACCATCATTGGTGGGGTGACAGGAAAGGCCAAACACCAAAAGACCTCGGAGAGGTCGCCGTGAATATACATAGCGTCCTCTCCGAGGACAGCCCTCACTCATCTGCTCTAACCCCACGAATAATCGTGGGGTTAGCCACGACCGCGTCGTCTCCGACGACTTGAATACCCTCGCCGGGGCAATGGCTTGCCCCGGAGGTTCAAGCTCCTACTGCGCCTGTTCCTTTTGTCTTATCCGCTCAGCACTGGCCGAGGGGTGTGGTGCCTCGACTCGGTATCACGATGATTTGGCGCGTAATTTTTGGCAATTTGATATTTAAAGTGGCTTTAAATTTTTGTATTAACAAAAATTTATTTTTTTTTTTTTTTTTTGAGGTTCAAGTTGGTCCAAGTATTGCGGCTTATGGCGAAAATGCAGTAATTTTGCGTACTGTTAACCGAACACTAACTTCATTCTCCTACTTCATCCTCAATGCTCCTTTTACTGCTTACAACACTTCGAATCGTGCTGATTGTCGTCCTTTTGGCGGTAGCTGTCGCCGGGGTGGTGTATTTTGTGCGGTTGCGCCGGCGTCGGCCTGTCGCTACGGTGGCAGAGGAAGTGCCCGGGGTGGCAGGAGATGAATCGTTCGAGGCCCGGATACCCGAGTATGCGGCCACCATCAGGCAGTGGTTCGATACCGAGCATCCATATTTCAACCAGGCGTTCAAGTTGACCGACGTTCAGGCCGTTGTGCCACTCAACCGTACCTACCTGTCGCGTATTTTCAACGAGGGCCTTGGCGAGAGCTTCAGCGACTATGTCCGCGACCGCCGTATGGCCGAGGCGATGCGGCTTCTGACCGACGAGCCCGATACGCCCATTGCCGACATAGCCGAGCATTGCGGTTTTGCCAGCCATTCGAGCTTTCACCGTGCGTTTGTGCGTTTTACGGGTATGAAGCCGGGCGACTATAGGTCGGGAAATAAACCTGCTTGACCGATATGCGACCCCGGGTACCCAATATCAGCCCTGGCGAGGGCCGATTTACGCAAAGTCAACGCATATTTTTACCCTATGGCAACTTTGCTGTCGGGAAAATTAGTAATTTTGCATTCCCTCTCTCTTCGGACTTAGTGCATCTCCACAGTGCGTCGGAGACAGGGGAGCCTCGGCAAGCCATATTATATATGGCTGATAGTCGGGGCGCTGTGTGCGAATGGTGGCAGAGAGCTGCCAAAGTGTGTACCCCCGGCAGGCGGCAACGCCTTGCCTAAAACCAAAAATTGATAAAGATAACCAATCATTTCCGCTTCTAAAAGGCATGAAAGTGAAATTTATAGTCCTTTTGCTCGCCCTTGTGGGCCTCGCGCTCCCGGCGGCCGCGCAGAAGGCAGCAATCAAGACCAACTTGCTCTACGATGCTACCGCCACCCTCAACGGCGGTGTAGAAGTCAAGTTCGCCCCCAAATGGACGGGCGACCTGAGCGCCAATCTCAACGCCTGGGCCATCAAAGACCACCGGTGGAAGCACTGGCTGGTGCAGCCCGAGGCACGCTACTGGTTCTGCGAGGCTTTCTCGGGTCACTTTGTGGGCGCTCACCTGTTGGGAGGCCAGTATAACTTCGGCAACCTCGACATGCCGTTCAAATTCCTCGGCACCGACTACCGCAAGCTCAAGGACTACCGTTTCCAGGGCTGGATGGTTGGCGCGGGCATAGCCTATGGCTATTCGTGGATTCTCGACCGCCACTGGAATATCGAGGCCGAAATCGGCATCGGCTGGGTCTACACCCGCTACGACAAATACGAGTGCGCCGACTGCGGCCAGAAAGTCGACAGTGACCATCCTCATAACTACGTGGGTCCGACAAAGGCCGCGATAAACCTTGTTTATACATTCTGACAATGAAAACGAACGCCATAACCCGCATAATAGCCGCCGCAGCGCTTGCCGCTGTAGCCATGCCGGCTTTCGCCGACACTCAGGATGCCCTGCTCAAGGTCGACGCCATCAAGGTAAACCGTGTTGCCGACGAGCTTGTCGTGGCTCTCGACATCGACCCGCGCAGCGTCAACCCCGGCCGCGATAAAGAGGTGACATTCTCGCCCGTGGTCCGTGCAGCCGAGAGCGGCGACACCCTGGCCCTGCCGGCCATCAAGATTGCCGGCCGCAACCGCTACTATACCCACCTGCGCAACAAGGACCTGCCCGAGGGCACCAAGGTCTACTCGGCCGGGTCGCGCGAGACCATCAAATACCGCGCCGAGGTGCCCTTCGAGCCGTGGATGAACCGCTGCCAGATTGACATGAAGCAGGCCGTGGCCAACTGCTGCGAGACCCCTGCCACCGGCCCTGAGACGCCGCTGGCACGCCTCGACTATGTGCGCCCGGCCTACGACCCGAGCTTCCGCTTCGTAGAGCTCACCGGCGACAGCGCAATCGAGCTTTCGGCCGAGGGACGCGCATTTATCACCTTCGTGGTAAACCGCACCGAGCTCAAGGAAAACTATATGAAGAACCCCGAGGAGCTCGAAAAAATCTACGCCACCATCCGCGTGGTGCAGGACGACCCCGACGCCACCATCACCAGCGTGTCAATAAAGGGTTTTGCCTCGCCCGAAGGTTCGTACTCCAACAACGTGCGCCTGGCCATGGGCCGTACGCAGACACTCAAGGAAATCGTGCGCAAGCGCATGGCCCTCGCGCCCGAAATCATGCACACCGACTACGAGCCCGAAGACTGGCAGGGCCTGATTGACTGGCTCGAAAAAAACGAAATCGCAAACCGCGACGCCATACTGGCCATCGCCAAGTCGGACATGGAGCCGGACCCTCGCAACGAGGAGATACGCCGCCGCTACCCTGAGCAGTACGACTATATCCTCAAGAACGTGTACCCCTGGCTGCGCCACTCCGACTATGTGGTGAAATACCGCATCAAGGCATATGCCACCGTCGAGGAGTTGCTCGAGGTCTACAAAGTGACGCCCGAGCGCATGCGCCCCGTCGACTTCCAGCGCATCGCCGCCGTCTACCCCGTGGGCAGCGACAAGTATAAGGAAATCATGCTCAAGGCCGTGGAAATACACCCCTACGACAGCAAGAGCAACCTCAACGCAGCCACAATAGCCCTCGAGGCCGGCGAACTGGCAAAGGCCGGCGAATATCTCGACCGCGCCGGCGACTCGGCCGAGGCTGTGTACACCCGTGGTGTCCTGGCCGGCATGGCCGGCGACCTCGACAGGGCCATGCAGTACTTTGACAAGGCTGCCACCATGGGCCTCGACGTGGCCAAGGAAGAAACAAGCAAAGTCAACGGCATCATAAACCGCGACACAGTAGAATATCTTATCAAACCCTCCTCAAAAAATTAACTAACGAAACAGACAGTAACTTTATCATCAAATCCATTTCCGCAAGCCGCCCCTTATACGCCGGGACGGATGGGAGATATTAGGAAACATAAAGACATAAAAACACAGGTTACAAAAGTAATTTTGTTACGTTTGACTTTAGCTTCCGGCTCCTTAACCCTTACCTTATATAATAAGGAACTTGCGAGACAAAAGACATCAACAAACCAATCGCGAATAATCAAAATTTTAACAAATCATAAATAGTAAACCAAGACAATGAACAAACTAAACAAATTGTTTGCAGGTTTCGCCGCAGTTGCCATGTTGGCCGCTTGCTCTAACGACGAGCCCACCCCTGGCGAAAAACCCTCAGGTGACATTGCGTATCTCGCAGTCACCATCTCTGCTCCTGAGACTGGCTCTCGTGCCACCACTGATGGGGACTATGTAGAGAGCGACGCTGTGGAAAAAGAACACAAGGTAACCGACGTTCAGTTCTTCTTCTTCGATGCCCGAGGTGGCTATACCGGCCTTCGTGCAGCTTCGAGCGACTCTCAGTTCGTACCCGCTGACAACGACGGAACGAACGCTGGCAACGGTAATATTGAATATATTGGTAAAGAGAATATTGTAGTACTCGAAGGCCTCAAAGGCAACGACTACCCCGAGTATGTAATCACAGTGCTCAATGCACCTGATTTCCGTGCGCTTCCCACCATGCAGGAGACTGCTGATGCTCTCGATATCTATGCAGCCCAGCAGGTCGTAGATAACGTAGTGAAATCGTCGCCCGATAAATTTGTCATGACCACCTCGTCTTTCTTCGGCGATGTTAAGGTCGGTGAAGATGTCCGCCATGACGATACTTACTACTATGCTACCAAACTTGTTACATCAGACTTCAAACTCACCCGAGAGGATGCTGCAACAACCAATAGCCCTGTCGACATTTATGTAGAGCGTCTTGCTGCCAAGGTTCAGGTTGGCTTTGCCAAGAATGGTGAAGACCCTGCACACCCCGGCTATTACAAGATTGAGACAACCCTTGCCGGCGGTGGCAACGTAACTGAAGATGGTGACAACGTAGCCGATGTAGCCCTTTGGGTTAAGGTCAAAGGTTGGACTCTCAATGCCCTTGCCGAGAATAGCTATATGAGCAAAAAGCTCGATGCAGATTGGAAGAGCGACGCCTCACCTCTTTGGAAGGATTGGAACAAGACCGCTGATTGGCGTTCGTTCTGGGCTAAGTCTCATACATATACCGAGAACCCTACGCTTTTCTATGCTTCTCCTATGCAGATGATTAAGGGTCTTAAGGCCGCAGGCTTTACAGCCGAAGATGCTACCACATATTACTGCTACGAGAACACAAACAGCACCAGCATCTTCGAACCCGTTGCAAACGGTAGCTTGACTTTGAACGGAACTAAAGTTGGTGTAAACATGGGCAAGGTAACTCACGCCATCATCTACACTCAGATTGTTACATTTGATAAAGATGGCAACGAAGTTGTTCCTTCATTGGTTCAGTATCGTGGTCTCCTCTATCTCGAGGATTCGTACAAGGCTATGATTCTCAATAACATCAAAGCCCAGGACACCAACACTGAAAAGCTCAACTTCTGGAAAGTTACCACCGGTACTGCTAATCAGGACGGTGCCCAGTATGCCCAGGTTAGTGACAAAGACCTTGATGTTGTCCGTGCATACGACAAGACCGGTACTACACTCAGTGAAATCACTGTCGTCGTTTCTACCAAAGAACCGCTTTATAGCCGCACATGGAAAGAGGCTGTTGGCACTGAAGGCGAAGAAGGCTATGTTGCTGCTCACTACGAGTACTCACCCGTTGAGACTTCAGTTCTCGAGGCTCTCGTTGCTGCCCAGCAGACTGGCGATAATAAGGCTATCGGTGCAGACGAAGGCGAAGCAATCTACAAAGTGCCCATCGAGCACCTTGCCGCTACCTCAACGCAGAAAAATGCTGTCGAGGGTTACTATGGCGTAGTTCGTAACCACTGGTATCAGCTCACTATCAACAACTTCAAGAAAGTTGGTTATCTTCTCTTCGACCCCGACACCGACGAGACCAAAATTATCCCCGGTGGTCCCGAAGACCCCTTGTACTACGTAGGTGCTAAGATTAACATCCTTTCTTGGAAGGTCGTTAACCAGAACGTAGAACTCTAATCAACCACCGATTAGTAATAATCGATGAAAAGTAGGGTCGCGGCATGCCGCGACCGGGCAGAACGGAAATTGACATAGTGAAGAAGTCGTCGGAGACGACGCAATAGTGGTTAACCCCACGATTATTCGTGGGGCACGGAGAATGACGAAAGTATATATAGTCCTCGGAGAGGACGCCAAACATATACACAGCGTCCTCTCCGAGGACAAGGTTATCACCTGCTTCCAATACCCCCACGAAGTATCATGGGGCTAACCACGAAAACGTCCTCTCCGAGGACTCCGAACAAGTCACCCCTGTTCGCGCTCATGCCGCGACCCTACAATCTTTTTACACACCTCCCCTCACTACTCCGAATAACACTCACAAATGAAATACATCTCAGACATATTCAAGGCACTCTCGCGGTTGCTGCCGGTGTTGGCGGCTGTGATGCTTGCCTCGTGCGACGGCATGATATATGACGAAGAGGGCGATTGCGACCCACACTACAAGGTACGCTTTGTCTATGACCGCAACCTCAAGTACACCGACGCCTTCGCAGCCGAAGTCGATGAGGTGACACTCTATATCGTCGACACCGACGGCAATATCGTGTGGCAGAAGCACGAGGCCGGCGACGAACTCAAAACAGGCAGCTATCAGATGGACGTCGAAGGTCTCGCCCCCGGCACCTATTCGCTCATAGCGTGGTGCGGCAGCGGCCACAAGACCGACTTCGCCACTCCCGACGATGCCACAAAGCATACACACCTACAGGCTACCCTCGGCGGCCGCACGCCCCACGACGCGGGCTGGGACTTCGCCGGGTCGGCCGTTCGCGACGACTTCCGCGACCTTTACCACGGCAAGCTGATGGATGTGACATTCCCCGACTCGCAGGGCACGCATGTATTCGACGTGCACCTGACCAAAGATACAAACGACGTGCACGTGGTGCTGCAGCACCTGTCGGGCGACCCCGTAGACGAGAACAAGTTCCTCTTCACCATCGAGGAAGAAAACGGCCTGATGGACTGGGACAACACCATACTGCCCGACGAGCCTCTGCGCTACTACGCCCACACTGTGACCAACGGCTATGCCGGCGTCGACGTGCCCGACTACAAGGGAGACGGCGAGGGCGGCGACTCGCGCGCCATCACGGCGGTGAGCTGCGCCGTGGCCGACTTCCAAATCAGCCGCATCACGCCCGAGAAGCGCTGCTTCGTGCGCATCTACCGCCGCGACGACCACGGCCTGGTGGCTGCAATACCCATTGCCGACTACGCCATAATGACCAAGGGTCAGCACAAGAAGCTGAGCGACGAAGACTATCTCGACTACCGCGACGACTACTCGCTGGTACTCTTCCTCGACGACAACGGCCGCTGGCTCAAGACTCAAATATATATCAACTCGTGGCACCTGGTGCTGCAGAATGTTGGTGCATAACACCTCAAACCTCAAGTAAATAAAATGTTTTCGCTTCGCGACATATATACCCATCTTCTCCTTACACTGACAGTGTTGGCTATGTCGTCGTGTGGTAACAACAACGAACCTGCCCCTCTCCCCCTTCCCGGCGACGACGCTCAGATAGTGTTGCGACTTACGGTGAGCGACACGTCGGCCGGGTCGCGCGCGCCTTCGACCCCCGAGGGCGGCTATGACCGAGGCGAAGGCTTCGAAAACTATATCGACATATCTTCGCTCAATTTCCGCTTCTATTTCTTCGGAACCGACAATAAATATATCGCACCGCTCGAGGTAGCCCAGGTCGTCCCCCTCGAGAGCATGTCGTCGTCGAAGACCTATATGGTCTACAGCTTCGGCATGAAGGAGGTCTACCGCCAGCCTGTCAAGGTCGTAGCCCTTGCCAACTGGCCATCGTACCCCGATGCCGGCCAACTGGTTGCCGGTGTGACCACCATCGACGATATAGTGACTCGCCAATACGACTTCGATGCCTCGAGCATGGTGCTGTCGGCCGACCGTCCCGTGCCCCTCTACGGTGTCTCCGACCCCATGACCCTGGCGTATGATGCTGACAATACAGCCAGTATCGGCACCCTCCACCTGCTGCGCGCATACGCCAAGGTAGAGGTCAACCTCAACCCCGACTGCGTGTTCCCCATCGAGTGGGTCAAGCTGAGCCGCCACAACAGTCGCGGCTACTGTGCGCCGCAGGGCATATACAGCCAGTCGCAATATGTATATAACGACTATGACCGCGACTATACTCACGAGCCTTCAGTACCCGCCGGGGCCGAGACCGACAGCGAACTCCCCTTTATCAAGGTGAGCGACAGCCGCTGGCTGGCCTACGTGCCCGAATACCGCAACGTCGGCCGCCCCGACGACCAAAGGGCGGCAATCCTCATAAAGTTCAAGGGCGCCGAGACCGATGTCGACCGCCTCTACTTCGCCACCTACGACCTTACGGCGAGCCCCAACGTGCCCGTCAACCACTTCGACATACTTCGCAACGTGTGGTATAAATTCACGGTCAAGAAGAACTCGCCGCCACTGGTGCAGGTAGTGCCCTACAACGAGGTAGACCTCGGCCCCATCTTCGGCCTGCTGGTAGGTAAGGATTACGTGCCGATTTACGAGGAAGACGGCACCATACGCTACTGGTATGACCACGAGACCGGCAAATACTACGGCCCCGACAAGGTGACCGAAATCGAAGACCCCTATATCACGGTGCTCTATCCCGAGGGGTGGACAATCATCCGCGACCTCAACGACCGCGTAATCGGTTATTACAACCCGGCGACCGGCCAGTACTACGACACCGATAAAAAGCCTGTCGACTATCTCAATATCGACGCCGCTACCGGCTGGGAGATTATCCGCGACAGCGAGGGCAACGTAATCGGCTATCGCGACCCGGCAACGGGCAAATATTACGATACTGACAAAAAAACAGAAAAACCATCTCTTGGAGAAGGACGATGAAACTCAAATTCATACATACCATATATATACT
>VSPF01000065.1 GCA_009775195.1 Muribaculaceae bacterium | reverse complement strand
CCGGCCAACTTCGTAAGGCCGGGGTTACGGCAAAGTAATGCTCTTCGAGCATTTTTTCTAATGCACCGACATTTCGGATTGACCCTATATTTACACTTAAAATAAAAAGGAACTGCTCACGCAGTTCCTTTTTATGGGTTTCCAATAGGTACAATTTCTAAGGTAAAAAAGATTGTTTTAGGTTTGCGATACAAAGGTCGGGACAATTTACGGATTGACCAAATCTTTTTATATGTTTTGCAACATAGTTTTTAGGCATCGTTGCATCCTCATATTAACACTCGCATAAAACACATCTGATACTCAACACTTTACCTCAAAAATCGAGCCGTTTTAAAAATTTGTTATTAATCTATAAATTAGGTTAAAGTAGCATTTCCGTTAAAACTTTTGATAATTTCTAATCAAACCACGATAATTTATGAAATCGCACAAATTGACCGAAATGTATCATTTGTTGACGAATTTATCACACCTCAATACTCATCCCAACTCTTAATCTCGATTTTATCGAGAGGGATAGACGTAAACGCCCGGATAAACGCCGAGGCGAGTCGCGAGTTGGTGAGCAAGGGTATATTGAGGTCGATGGCGGCACGGCGGATTTTGCGGCCGTTGCTGAGCTCGGTACCCGTGAAGTTCTTGGGCATGTTGACCACAAGGTCGACCTTACGCTCGTGCAGCAGGTCGAGAGCCTGCGGCTGCTGGTCGGGGGTCGAAGGCCAGTAGACGCGCACGGCCGGTATGCCGTTTTCGTTGAGGAACTGGCAGGTGCCGCTGGTAGCATATATGGTAAGACCGGCCTTGTGAAGCTGGTGCGCAGCTTCGAGCATATCGGCCTTCTGCTTGGGCGAACCCGTACTCATCAGAACGGCTTTGCGCGGCACGCGGAGGCCGACGGCCAACAATGCCTTGAGCACGGCCTCGTCGGTATCATCGCCAAGACAGCCTACCTCGCCGGTCGACGACATGTCTACGCCCAGGACGGGGTCGGCACCACCGAGGCGCGAGAACGAGAATTGCGACGCCTTGATGCCAACATAGTCGAGGTCGAACGCGCTCTTGGCGGGTTTCTCAACGGGAAGACCGAGCATGATGCGCGTGGCAAGGTCGATAAAGTTAATCTTAAGAACCTTCGACACGAAGGGGAAGCTTCGCGATGCACGCAGGTTGCACTCGATTACCTTGATATCATTGTTCTTGGCAAGATACTGAATGTTGAACGGGCCGGAAATGTTGAGGGCCTTGGCAATGGCAGCCGACACCTTCTTGATGCGGCGCATGGTCTCGACATAGAGCTTCTGCGGGGGGAACTGTATGGTGGCGTCGCCACTGTGCACGCCGGCAAACTCGATATGCTCCGAGATTGCGTAAGCCTTGATTTCGCCATGGTCGGCGACTGCGTCCATCTCGATTTCCTTGGCGTACTGCACAAACTCGGTCACCACTACGGGGTGTTTCTTCGAGACGTTGGCGGCAAGTTTGAGGAAGCGCTTGAGTTCGTCGGGGTTAGAGCATACGTTCATGGCCGCACCCGACAGCACGTAGCTGGGGCGCACGAGCACAGGATAGCCAACTTCTTCTACAAACTCCTCGATGTCGGCAAAGTCGGTGAGCTCGCGCCAGCGAGGCTGGTCGATGCCGAGGCTGTCGAGCATGGCCGAGAATTTGTTGCGGTCCTCGGCACGGTCGATGCTCTCGGCAGTGGTACCCAAGATGTTTACACCGGCGCTGTCGAGACGTGTGGCAAGGTTGTTGGGTATCTGGCCACCTACCGACAAGATAACGCCGTGAGGGTTTTCCATCTCGAGGATATCCATCACGCGCTCGTAGGTAAGCTCGTCAAAATACAGTCGGTCGCAGATATCATAGTCGGTCGACACGGTCTCGGGGTTATAGTTTATCATCACCGAGCGCCAGCCTTCGCGACGTGCCGTCAGCAGGGCGTTGACCGAGCACCAGTCAAATTCGACCGACGAGCCGATGCGGTATGCGCCCGAACCGAGAACGACGACCGAACGGCCGTCACCGAGATAGTCCACATCGTTCTCGGTGCCGTTATAGGTCAGATAGAGGTAATTGGTCGCTGCGGGATATTCAGCAGCGAGGGTGTCAATCTGCTTCACCACGGGCACTATGCCGAGGGCTTTGCGGTGTGCGCGCACGCGGGCCATATAGCCGTCGGTGTCGGCTGTAAAGGCGTCTTTATATATCGACCTCGCGATTTGGAAGTCGCTGAAACCACGTTCCTTGGCAACACGAAGAAGGAACTCGGGAACTTCGGCAAGGTCGTTGAAACCTTCGAGTTCCTCGCTTGTATCGATGATTTCGCGCAGCTTGTAGAGGAACCAGCGGTCAATCTTGGTCAGCTCGTGTATGCGGTCGACGGTGTAACCTTCCTTGAACGCCTTGGCTATGACGAATATACGCCTGTCAGTAGGCTCTTTTAGCGCGGCCTCGACATCGGGGATGTTGATTTCGCGGTTTTCGGTAAAGCCGTGCATACCCTGCCCTATCATGCGCAGGCCCTTCTGTATGGCTTCTTCGAATGTGCGGCCTATGGCCATTACCTCGCCGACAGACTTCATCGACGAACCGATATGGCGGTCTACGCCGTGGAATTTGCCAAGGTCCCATCGGGGGATTTTGACAACGACATAGTCGAGGGCCGGCTCGAAGAATGCCGAGGTGCACTGCGTAACACTGTTCTTGAGGTCAAACAGGCCGTAGCCGAGGGCGAGTTTGGCGGCGACAAAGGCCAGGGGATAGCCTGTGGCCTTAGATGCGAGGGCCGATGAACGGCTCAGTCGGGCGTTGACCTCGATTACGCGGTAGTCCATCGATGCCGGGTCGTAGGCATATTGCACGTTGCACTCGCCCACAATGCCGACGTGGCGTATTATCTTGATTGCAAGCGAACGCAGGTAGTGATAGTCGTCGTTGCTGAGTGTCTGCGACGGAGCCACGACGATACTTTCGCCGGTATGTATGCCCAGAGGGTCGAAGTTTTCCATGTTGCAGACAGTGATGCAGTTGTCGTAGCGGTCGCGCACGACCTCGTACTCCACTTCCTTCCATCCCTTGAGCGATTTTTCCACGAGTACCTGTGGCGAGAACGACAGTGCCTTCTCGACCAGGGCGACAAGCTCGTCGTCATTGTCGCAGAAACCGCTGCCGAGACCGCCGAGGGCGTAGGCTGCGCGCACAATCACGGGATAGCCGAGGCGGTTTGCCACGCGCAAGGCGTCGTCGACAGTTTCCACAGCCTCGCTGCTGATAGTCTTGACGTCGATTTCGCGCAGTTTTTCGACAAAGAGTTCGCGGTCTTCGGTGTCCATGATTGTCTGCACGGGCGTACCGAGCACTTCGACACCGTATTTTTCAAATACGCCCTTCTTCCACAGCTCCACGCCGCAGTTGAGGGCCGTCTGTCCGCCGAAGGCCAGCAGTATGCCGTCGGGACGCTCCTTGTCGATTACGCGCTCCACGAAATAGGGTGTCACCGGCAGGAAGTAAATCTTGTCGGCCATACCCTCGGAGGTCTGCACCGTCGCGATATTGGGGTTGACGAGTATGGTGTCTATGCCTTCCTGGCGCAGGGCCTTGAGTGCCTGCGCGCCGGAATAGTCAAATTCGCCGGCTTCGCCGATTTTGAGGGCGCCACTGCCTAAGAGCAGCACTTTGCGCGGCTTGGTATCGTTGGTCATCATTTTTTCAGCAAAGCTATAAATTCGTCAAAAAGGTATTCTGTGTCACGTGGTCCGCTCGAAGCCTCGGGGTGGAACTGGGCAGAGAAGAAGGGCAGCGTCTTGTGGCGGATACCCTCGTTGGTACCGTCGTTCATGTTGATAAACAGCGGCTCCCAATCCGACGGCAGAGTGTCGTTGTCGACTGCGAAGCCGTGGTTTTGCGACGTCACGAAGCACTGGTTGGTGCCTACGCGGCGCACAGGCTGATTGTGGCTGCGGTGGCCGTATTTCAGTTTATATGTCTTCGCACCGGCAGCCTTGGCAAGGAGCTGGTTGCCCATGCAGATGCCGCATATAGGCTTGCCGGTGACCATGGCCGTGCGGATATGGTCGACGGTTTCTTGCGCGAAATCAGGATTACCTGGGCCGTTACTGATAAACAGGCCGTCCCAGTCGAAGGTGTTGAAATCGTAGTTCCAGGGCACACGCACCACGCGCACGCCGCGACGCAGCAGGCAGCGGATGATATTGTGCTTGATGCCGCAGTCGACCAGTGCCACCGTGGGTCGCCCCTCGGGGTCGGCCTCGAGTTTTTCGGGCAGTGGACGCGGTTCGCTGCCTACGCCGTCGAACACCATCGGTTCGCTGCACGAGGCTATCGCTATGAGGTTTTCGGCATTTGGGTCGTAGAAGTCGAGGTCTGCGCTGTCGCCGACACGAATCTTGCCGAGCATCGAGCCGTGTTCGCGCAGATGCTTTGTCAGGGCTCGCGTGTCGATGCCGTAGAGACCGGGGATTTTCTCATCTTTGAGCCATTGGCCGAGGCTGCGGTCAGCCAGCCAGTGACTGTGATGGAAAGCATAGTCCTGGGCAATGATTGCGCGGCAGTGTATGCGCGAACCTTCGAAATAATCTTTGAGGGCATCGTCGCCGGCTGCCGGCGGAACGCCATAGTTGCCTAACTGTGGAAAAGTGGTGACCAATATCTGGCCTTCGTAAGAAGGGTCTGTAAGACTCTCTGGATAGCCGGTCATGGCAGTGTTGAACACTACCTCGCCGGCAGCGGAACCCTCGTAGCCAAAACTACGGCCGCAGAAAATCGTGCCATCCTCAAGTATGAGGACAGCGTCGGTACTCGCCTGCATAAGTGTGTGGATTATGGGGTGTCATAAACTGTGGCCCCCGGGTAAGGAAGACCATGCAAAGTTAAGCAAAATTTCCCATGCGGCAAAATAAAGTTTCGCGAGGCGTGCCATACCGGCAACCTCGCGAAACTCTTATCTCGGGTATTTAGGGTTTCCGAAAAACTTTAAACTCTAAACTTTAAACTCTAAACTTTAAACTCTAAACTTTAAACTCTAAACCCTAAACTATAAACTTTACTTCGTAGCTTCTTCGGCAACGCCTTCGGGGTCGAGAACTACCACGCGGTAGTTGTCCTGGGCGAGAACCTGGCGCATGAAGTCTTCGACTTCCTTGGTGGTTATGCTCTTGAGCACCTCTTCCTTGCCAAGGAATACATTGACACCGTTGATACTTGCGGCCGACATCGAACCTGCCCATTCGTTGTTGCTCTTGAGAGCTTCCTCGTTGGTCTTGAGCATGTATTCAATCACGGGTTTGAGTTCGTCTTCGTCAACTTTCTCACCTACGGCATAGAAGATGTCCTTGATAGCCTTGAGGGTCTCGTCTTTCATCTCTACCTTGTTGGTTGGGAACGCGCTCTGGAAGATTACGTTGAGCTCGTCGGTACGCGACATGTCGCCCATGGCGCTGATAGAGTAGACGGCACCCATTTCCTCGCGCACCTTGTTGAGGAGGCGTTTCGAGGCTACCTGGGCGGCTATGTTGGCAAGCAGTTTGTTCTTCTGAGTATAGGGCATCTTGCCGAAAATACCGATAAAGATAAACGACTGCGGGGTCTGCATCTTGGTGGTGAAAGTATCGGTCTTGCTGCCGGCGGCTATTTCAAATGCGGGGTTGTGGGTAAAGCCCGTAGAGGCTTTCTTGACGTTGGCCGGCAGGGTGGCAAGATACTGGAGCATCAGGGGCTCGAAGGTAGCCTCGTCGATGTTGCCGACGAAGTAGAAGGTATAGTCGGCAGCGTTGCTCATCATACCGCGAACCATGTCGACGATGGCCTGACGGTCGGCAGCCTTGAGGTCGCTGACGCTAATCATCTGCTTCGAGGGTGCGCTATAGAGACTTGAAATCAAGTTCTTAGAGAAGATAAAGTTGGGCACGCTCTCCTGGTTGGCAAGCTGTGCGGCAAGACCGTCGCGGGCGGCATTGAACTCGTCCTCACGCAGGCCGAAACCGGTAAAGTAGCTATAAATCATCTCCATCAGGGTCGGCAGGTCTTTGGGAGTAGCGTTGCCTTCCATGCTGCGGGTATAGTCGTCGAAACTAAATGATACCCCGGCCTGTTTACCCTGGAGGTATTTGCGGATATCGCTGTTGCTGTAGTCGTTGAGGCTCATATTGCCAATGGCGATAGGCGCATATTTGATTGAAGAGGCAAGAGCCTGGTCGAGGGTGCTGCCGGCATTGCCTTTGGCCTGTGCCTCGAATACGATTTCGTTTGCCTTGAAGTCGGTGGGTTTGACTACGACCTTCACACCGTTAGAAAGGGTGTACTCTTTGGCGCCCCAGGTGTCGAGGGTCTTGACCGATTTGATTTTACCGGCCTTGGGGAGCTGGGGAATCAGGGGGTCTTCGCGCATCTGGTCTTTGTAAGGCTCTAAGGTCTCGGCATCGACAGCGGCGATAGCGTTGGCAAACTGCTCTTCGGTGGGAATCGCAAAGCCTTCTTTCTCAGGCACGATGGCCAAGAGTACGCGGTTGTCTTCGGTAACGACGGCAGGAAGTACCTGGTTGATATTTTCGATAGGGAAGATATTTGCCAACTGCTCATAGGCTTCTTTTTCGACGGCGATGCCGGGAGCGGGCACATTGTCGAGGAAGAGTTTCACGTATTCCTGCACATAAGAGTCGTTCTCAACGTCGTTGCGGCCTTCGTAGGCACGCTCGATACGCGAGAGGAACTCTGATTTTGCACGCTCGTACTCACCGATGGTAAATCCGCCACGCACGGCGCGGAGAAGTTCGCGGTAAGCCTGCGTAAAAGCAGGGATTACGTCATCGCCTTTGGGGTCGACATCGAGGGTCAGCGCGGGCATAGTCTTAGAGATAAGGAAGTTGCCACAATAAATGCGTGCTCCGGCAAACTCGGCCTCGGGTGTCGAGGCAATATCGGCAAGACGGTTGTTCATCATCATGGTAATCATCACCTTAGGATAGTTGACCATGAAGTAGAAGTTGGTGTTGCGCTGCTCGCGCGGCAGGTCGAGGGCAGGCGACTTGAACATCAGGCCAACGTTGGCAGCCTTGACTTCGGGGTCGGCACCGATGGCATAGATTGTGCCTGGAGTATCCTCTACGCTGACATATTCACGGGGAGCGGCGTTTTCGGGCATCTTGATACCGCCGAACATTTCTTTGATTTTCGACTCGATATACTGAGGGTCGATGTCACCGACAACGATGATACCCTGCTGGTCGGGGCGATACCATTTGTGATAGTAGTCAATCAGGGCCTGGGGCGGGAAGTTGTCGACAACGTCCATCGTGCCAATCGGCAGACGGTAGCCGTACTTGTTGTCGGGATAGATGACGGGGAGGAGTTTCTCGTAGAGACGCATCTCGCCCACCATCGACTGCGACCATTCGTTGTGGATTACAGGACGCTCTGCATCGATTTCGGCAGGGTCGAGGGTAAGGTCGCATGCCCAGTCGTGAAGGATGAGGAGGCACGAGTCCTGTACGGCCTTCGAGGCAACGGGCACGTTAGAAATGTTGTAGACAGTCTCGTCAATCGAGGTGTAGGCGTTGAGGTTTACACCGAATTTCACGCCCTTGCTCTCGAGCCAGTTGATGATGCCCTTACCGGGATAGTTGGTTGTGCCGTTGAAGCACATGTGCTCGAGGAAGTGAGCCAGGCCGCGCTGGTGCTCGTCTTCGAGGATAGAACCTACTTTTTGAGCAATATAGAAATCAGCCTGACCCTTGGGCTTCTCGTTATGACGGATATAGTAGGTAAGTCCGTTGTCAAGGACACCGTAGACTACGGCACTGTCCATCGGCAGGGGTTGTGGGGTCATTTGCGCGCTGACTACGGGTGTCATGCCGGCAAGCATTGCCAACACAGCCACACAGCGCATCAGAATTCTCTTCATAAGGATGAATATATTGAAATTTTGTTTTTTGTTAATATGACGCAGCTTTTGCGATTTACTTACATTTTAATTGTTAAAATTTACAAAATCGCCCGCCAAAAGTCTATAAACCGCCCGGCAACGACATCGGCAGCGTTGTGTGCGGCTACGAAACGCGGACCTTGGGCCGACATACCGGCAATGGCTGCGCGGTCGGCAACAAGGTCTCGCAGACGGCGATATGTGCCTTCTAAATCCGCAGGGTCAGCGTTAAATATCGGCCTAAGATGTTTTTCGCCTATGAAATCGTAATACTCAGGCTCGGCGCCGCTTACGGGCACCACGCCCATGGCCATCGCCAATAATGCAGTCGTGGCAGGGGTATATGAATACAGCTGGTCTGAAACCATGTCATAGTTGGCGAGGCGCGGCAAGAACTGTGAATAGGGCACATTATCGGGGGTGTCGACAACGACTTCACCCGGCATTTCGGCCTCGAGCCGCCGCAACATACCTAATAATATATCGGCACCTTTCTCGGCTTCGCGGCCGTGGTGCACGGCGTGGAGTATGCGCAGCGGCCCGGGGTTGGCAACATGTTTCGGCAGGCCGTCGCTGAGCACGGGTATGCCACCGTAGGCAAGCGACAGGCCTGGACGCTGGGCTTCGACCACGCGGTGATATTCGTAGAGTGCCGACACGGCACCGTCAATCCTGCCATAAAACTCGTCGGTATAGTCAATCAGTTCGGTCGACAGCCATTGTTCGACCTCGCTTGCAGGGGTATAGCTCCACGGCGTGCGTTCGCTGCCTACTTTCCACTCGGAGTAACGAAGCACCGGCGGCTTGGCAAAAAGACAGTGACGCACATAGACAGAGTCGGTA
The DNA here is from genome assembly GCA_009775195.1 of Muribaculaceae bacterium. GTDB lineage: Bacteria > Bacteroidota > Bacteroidia > Bacteroidales > Muribaculaceae > CAG-873. The sequence continues at coordinate 6,224 of VSPF01000065.1, read as the reverse complement.
CCGAGGGCCGTGAGGCACACTATGCCGTTGTCCCTTTTGAGCCTGTCGAACAAGACCCTCAGCCTCTTGGGGCGCAGGGGCGCGAAGCCTGGCGATGACAATTGCACCACATCATAACCCTTGAGTCTGCGGGCATCAATCCCCGAGAGTCTCATCCATAACAATGCGCCACCTAATTTTCCCTTGCTGCGCGACAGGTCGATATCGCGCTCGGTCTGCATCCAACGTGTGCCGTCGGAGGCTACGGTCACGTCGTGACCCATGCCTCGCAAGGCTATGGCAAGGTTGGCATGATAGGCGCTGCCGTCACCCATTAGCAGCACTTTCATAGTTCGTGGCGATGACGTATATAATAGCAATAGCCCTGCGCGAGATACCATAGGGCCTTGTAGAATGGCACAGGCGAGCGCCAGGCCTCTACCGGAAGCCGCACAAGAGCGGCGAGATATCCGCGCTCACAGGGCATAAAAGCGCCCTTGGCACGAATCACACCCGGTTCGCCGGCGCGTCTGCTGCTTGTGGTGGGCCCGTGGTGGGTCGATACGGTGATATTGCGATAGATGCCGGCGAGGTCGCTGTTGAGGCACTTGCGGAAAAAGAAGTTTTCTTCGCCACAGGTGATATAATCGGTGCCGATGCTTATGCTCTCGGCAAAGCGGACACCGCTCCGCACCACCGACTGCCGCCGCAGGGCGATTTCGAACGCTATCGGCAAGTAATATCGGTATGGTTTATCAAGGTTGTGGCGGTCGAGCGGATATATATGGGTCTCAGGCGTTACCGAATGGGTGGTGACTATATCGATATCGTCGTCGGCATCGAAGGTGCTTATAAGTTCGGTCAGGGCACCGGCGTTATAGGCGATATCATCATCAGATATAAGTATATATTCTGCAGTCGCTACGTCGAGACCGTGGTTGCGGTTGCGCGACACGCCTTTGTCGGCAAAATAATAAATCTTGACATCCTCGCGGCTGTCGAGTCTCGATGTGTCGAGGCCGAGACCGTCGGGATTTTGGCAAGTCACCACATATTCCACGCCGTCGACACGCGGCAGCCACGCAGGGTCGACCGACTCGATTCGGCGTCCATACGTGGCTATCAATACTTGCAGTCTCGAACTATGAGGAGTCATATCAGTTTCTGTGCCATCAGAAGGCTGTCGACCATTTCGTATGTCCGCTCTCGCGGCCAGTCGGGCCGGTTGGCAAAAATGAGGTAAAACACGTCGGCATCGGGGAAATAAGCCTCGACTGTAAGATAGCCACCGTTGTCGCCGGTATGGAAAATCTTGCGCGGCTTACCTGGTTTTTCCTCTATAAACAGACCGAGGCCGTAGGACGTAAACGGTATGTCCGTGCCGATTATAGGCGTGGTAGCAACCGCTAAGGCCGAATCGCCCACGACCTTGCCGCCAAACAACGCACGCTCCCATTTGAGGAAGTCGAGAGCCGATGTATAGATGCCGCCGTCGGACTTGGTCGGGAAAAAGTTGGCCTCGCCGTAGTCACATTCTTCCCAGCGGCCGTCGTCCGAACGCCACAAATGATATTTGTTGTCCCCGACTGCCCGGGTATAACCGTGCGAAAATCCACTTTGGTCACCGACAGGGTCAAAATAGACTGTATGTTCAAGGCCGGCACGGTCAAAGATGTTGGTTTTCATCCACTTCTCGAAACGCACCCGGGTCGCATCTTCGACTATGCGCAATACGAGCTGGTATGTCGGGTTCTGATACTCGTAGGCCGTACCAGGCTCGAAGGCAAAGGTGTCGAGGTCGTTCAAGTAGGTAGTCGACTCATTGGTCAGGGCATAGAGCATATAGTCGTGGCAAGTGCCGAAGTGCGATTTGTGACGGGTCAGATACTCGGCCCACTCGCTATCAGTTCGAGGCCTTGTATCGGGTATGCCCGAGGTATGCGACAATAAGTGGCGCAGGGTAATCTTGCGATACTGCGGCGACCGGAGCGAGGGTATATACTTTGTCACCCTGTCATCAAGCTCGACCACGCCCTCTTCTTCGAGTCTGAGCAAGGCCATCGCGGCAAACTGCTTTGATATAGAGCATATATTAAACAAGGTAGTGTCGCTGATAGCTTTGCCCTGCCGGAGGTCTGCCATGCCGAAGCCCCGGTCATAGATGATGCTGTCGCCCTTGGCAACAAGCACTATGGCACCCGGTTCGGAAGGGTCGGGAAACAGCGACAAAAATATAGAATCAAGCGAAGTGGCAAATACGTCGGCACTATGACGACGGCCACACGATGTGGCCGCGACCATGATGCAGACTACGAGGAGAACAAGCCAACGAGTGATGTTTTTCATTCTTTTACAACTTGTCGGGGCACCAACCATTTGTGCGCCATAAAGATGCTGTCGATTTTCTCGGCTGTGGCAAGCCTGTCCCAGTCGGCGCGGTTGGCAAAAATCAGATAATAGAGATGTTGGCGAGGAAACACAGCCTCGAAAATCGAAAAACCGCCATTGTTACGGCTGTGGAATACCTTGAGCGGCTTCGACTCGATATCCTGCACGAAGAGTCCCAGTCCATACTGTATGCTGTCTTCGTCAGTATCTATCACAGGACGGTTGACTTCGCTCAGTGAAGACTCATCTACGACCTTACCCTGATAAAGAGCGTTTATCCATTTTGTAAATTCGCGAGGCGTGGTGCAGATGCCATGGTCGGCACGGGTCAGGAAGAACTCGGTCTCGCCATAGTCCTGTTCGTTCCACCGCCCGTCAGTACTGCGATAGCGCCCGGGGTCACGAGGTCCGGTAGCCCGGCTATAGGCATGCGCCATCCTCGGATGTGGCCGTGCAGGGTCGTAATATTCAGTCTCCGTAAGCCCGGCAGGATTAAAGATATTCTGCTGCATCCACGATTCGAAATTACGGCCTGTCAGTTGCTCGATAATCGAGGGTAACAACAGATAGGGGGCATTCTGATATTCAAATTTAGTGCCGGGTTCTGATTTGAGCGTGTCAAGTGTCTCAAAAAAGGCTGTCAGCTCCTCTTCGCGCCCATAGAGCAGATAATCGGGCCCGCAGCCAAAAGGCGACTGATTGTCTTTGACATATTCGTTCCACTGGTCGGCTGTGCGTGGACGCTTGTCGGGCAAGCCCGAGGTATGCGACAACACGTGGCGCAAGGTGACACGGCGAAAAATCGGCGACCTGAAATTGGGGAAGTACATGCTCAGACTGTCGTCGAGAGTCAGTCGACCCTGGTCGCGCAACTTGACAAGTGCCGCCGTCACGTATGTCTTCGACGCCGAGGCGATATTGAAGACCGTGCTGTCGCTCAACGGAATGCCTCTCTCGAGGTCGGCCATGCCGAAACTGCGGTTATACTTGATAGAGTCGCCTTGGCGCACTACCACCACAGCCCCCGGGTCACCAGGATTGGGAAACATCGTGGAAAACAGCGAGTCGAGAGGCGCGGTTATCTCACACGCAGGCACATCGGCATTTGCCGGGGCATGACACGACGACACCCCGAGATAAAGAACAAATGCCAAGACAAATAATATAAATCCTATGCCTATTTTTTTCATTGCGCCGCAAACTTATACAAAATTCCGAAAATACACAATACCCTTTCCACGGTTCATTGCTATTTCACGAAATTGTCGCAAGTTTGTAGCAGCGACAGCACTTACCTCCCATTTTAGAAGTTGACCCTGAAGCCGATTGCCGGGCACCATGAGTGGACACGGTAGTCGGCTTTAAATGTGGCCGTCTTACCGGCAAGGAGGTCGGCATAGGGGCATGAAGCATCGTCCTCGCCAAGGCCGGCCACGTAGAGCAGCGAGGCGTCGATGGTGAAATATTTTATCGGCGAAAACGAGAAGCCCACCGACGGCTCGATTTTGGTCATGCCGGGCGTCTCGGGGTTGTAGTACTCCTTATTGACGGGAGTTGTGTCAATCATCAGGCCGGCACGCAGGTCGAGGCGGTGCGTAAGGCTATACTGCGCACCGAGGCGGAAAGTCCACGAATTGCTGTAATCCTTGGTAAGATGCTGGTTATACGGTGCCAGGGTCTCGCTCAGAAAGTCGATTTCGAGCGATTTATAGACGTTCCAAAACGTAAGCTGGGCATCGGCGGCGAGTTGGAGCTTGTCGACAGGCTTATATGCCACACCGAAATTAAGGACTGCCGGAGCCGGCATCTCGGCGGTAAAGTTTGCCTCGTTGAGCACGTTGAGCTTTTCTTGCAGCAACTGGCGGGCAACCTCGTTGGCATAATTTAGGGCCGCGTCGCCCGACTTCACCTTGAGGTTCATCTTCGAGCGATACGACACACCCACGGTTACGCGGCTGCTGATATCCCACATGGCACCGACATTGAAGCCCACTGTAGTGGCAGCGCGGCCTGTAAGATTGATAGAAGCCGGAGTGTCGGCAAAGCGGTAGTCGTTGCCCATCATAGCAAGCAACGCATTGAGTGACCCGGGTGTAACCAGACCCTTGCAGAGGTCAACATTGCCCCACGTAATCATGGCACCGGCTCCGACCGACAAGCCCGGTATTATCTCCCACGCGAGGGTGGGCTGTATGGTAAACGCCTTGAGGTCGACACTCTGATTGAGCACGGCTCCGGGCCAGTTGTCGCCCCAGGTAATACCGCTGCCATAAGGTGTGTAGAAGCTCACACCGGCGGCGAAGTTGTCGTAGACCTTCATACCCAGATTGAACGCCATCGGCGTAGAGGCAGGGTTGGAAGTATTATAGCGCGTGCCATCGACAGTGGCCGAAGCATGGGCAAAGATGCCAGTTACCGAAGCCTGAAAATCAATAGTACTTTTCTCAAACGCCAAGCCGGCAGGATTGAAAATCATGCTTTCGGCTCCGAGTTTGAGTGCCGTACCGGTATGTCCCATACCGTTCTGACGGGCACTGAGGGTATTGACCTGATAACCCTCGGCGTATACGCACAAGGAAGTAGCGGCGACGAATATCGCCGCTATCAAATTTCTGAAATTCATCAATTTACAATATTTATTGGATTGCCGCCGACAAATGCCTTTACATTATCGAGAGCAATGTTGAACAAACGTTCGCGTGCCTCGGTCGAGGCCCATGCGATATGGGGGCTTATATAGCAGTTACGTGCGCCGATAAGCGGGCAGTCGGCCGACGGCGGCTCCTGACAAAGTACGTCGAGGCCAGCAGCGGCTATCGTGCCATTGTTCAAAGCACGGGCGAGTGCATCCTCGTCAACAACAGGGCCGCGTGAAGTATTGATTATTATCGCCGAGGACTTCATCAGTGCCAGTGTGCGGTCGTTGACAAGGCCGCGAGTATCGGGAGTAAGCGGACAATGGAGGCTCAACACGTCGGCCGTGGCAAAAAGCTGCTCGAGACTCTCGGCCTTTGTATAACCGTCGGGGAGGGCCGATTGCGGTTTCGATGTATATGCCAGCACCTTCATACCAAGTGATGCAGCTATAGCAGCCGTGGCCGAGCCGGTATTACCGAAACCGACAATACCGAAAGTCTTGCCTGCAAGTTCGTGCCAGTCGGCAACGCGGTATGAAAAATCAGGACAACGGCACCATGCGCCCTTTGCATCGGCTGCGGCATAATCGGCCACTCGGTTTGTTACAGCCAACAAGAGCGAGATTGCCTGCTGGGCGACCGACATAGTGCTATAGGCCGGAATATTTGTCACCACAATTCCAGACTTGCGTGCTGCCTCGGTGTCGATGATATTATAGCCAGTAGCCAACACTCCGATATATTTAAGGTCGGGCAACGCGGCGATTGTGGCGGCATCAAAGGGCACCTTGTTGGTAAGCACCATCTCGGCACCACGACAACGGCCTACTATGTCGCCGACGGGAGTACGGTCATAGACAACGACATCGCCAAAAGACTGCCAACGACTGTCACCGGCAGGATAAACCGTTGCCGCATCGAGAATTACGAGAGACATTATATAAGGACAAGTGGTTAAGAGTTAAATAGGGTGTATCAAAAAAGATAATCTACAAGAGTCCTCGGAGAGGACGAAATCATGGTTAACCCCACCATCATTGGTGGGGAAACATGAGTGCCAAAACGAAGAATATCCTCGGAGAGGATGCAATCGATTGGGTGCGTGCCGTTTGCGACCTCTCCGAGGTCGTTGTTTCTTACGGTACTTTTATGCCCCGCCAATAATGGCGGGGTTAACCACAAAAGCGTCGTCTCCGACGACTTTTCTTTTTGATACACCCT
>VSPF01000064.1 GCA_009775195.1 Muribaculaceae bacterium | reverse complement strand
GTATAGGAGACACGCGCACGCATAATATAAACATTAAATTTACTTAATCTCTAATGAGAAAACTATTAGCACCTTTGATGCTGACGCTTGGCGTAGCCTCATGGGCCGGCGACAGCCTGAGGGCGCATCAACTGCGCCCTCTCGAGGTTATGGGTGTAAAGCAGATGCCCGACGGCGGTACTGCCGTAGAGGCTGTGACAACTGTCAGCGGTGCCGAGGCAAGGCGACTCGGCATCGAGGCTCCTAAGGGCCTGGGCGTGGTTGCCCCCAATTTTTATATGCCCGATTATGGTTCGCGCATGACATCGTCGATTTATGTGCGCGGTCTCGGGGCACGGATTGACCAGCCCGTGGTGGGCCTATCGGTCGACAATATCCCCTATCTCAACAAGGATAACTACGATTTCGACATTGCCGATATCGAGAATATCGAGGTGCTACGTGGCGCACAGTCTGTCCTCAATGGCCGCAACACCATGGGTGGTCAGATAAATGTCCGTACCCTCTCGCCTTTGAAAACCAAGGGCCTAAGGGCGATGGCCGAGTATGGAACAGGAAACACGGTAAAGGCTTCGGCCTCGTATTACGGTAAGTTTAGCGACGGACTCGGCATGAGCATCGCCGGGCAGTTCAAGCATACCGACGGCTTTTGGCGTAACACTTACGACAACTCTTTGACGGGTCGTGAGAATAGCGGTTCGGTGCGTTGGAAGACTGCATGGCACCCCATCGGGCGGCTGTCGCTGGCAAATACCGCCGTGTTTACAACGGGGCGCCAGCACGGATATCCATACGCTTCGTATCAGACAGGCGAGATTGCCTATGCGGATACGTGTGCCTACAGGCGTTCGTCGTTTGCCGATGCACTCACCGTGGCGTGGGCCGGTAAGCGCGTGGTAGTCACGTCGGTCACGTCGCTGCAATATCTCGACGACTGCATGAACCTCGACCAGGATTTTATGCCGCTCGATTACTTTACCCTCGAGCAGTCGCGTCGTGAGTGGGCCTTTTCCGAAGATTTGTTTACCCGTGGCTCTCGCGGGGCGTATAGCTGGCTCGGCGGTGTGTATGCCTTCTACAAATCTACCCACATGGAGGCCCCGGTCACATTTAAGGATACAGGTATCAGTAGGCTAATCGAGGCTCACCGCAACGACATCAACCCCGATTACCCTATCCGCTGGGATGACCGCAGATTTGTACTCGGTAGTGATTTTGAGCTGCGTAGCGGCGGTTTCGCCCTTTATCATGAGAGCACCTACAGCTTTGGCGACTGGCGCGTCGAGGCCGGGTTGAGGCTCGATATTGAGAAGACGTCTCTGCGTTATCACAGCTTTACCAACACTGGCTTTACTACTTACCACAAGCTGCCCGACGGTGCCGAAGAGGTGTACTCGCATACTCCTGTCAATATCGACGACAGGGGTGATATTTCGCATACATACGTCGAACTGCTGCCTAAGTTCACGATTTCGCGCAGCGGGTCGTTTTCTCCGTATTTTACTTTCTCAAAAGGTTACAAGGCCGGTGGTTATAACACGCAGATGTTTAGTGACGTGCTGCAGCAGCGCATTATGAGTATAATGGGACTGAGCGAGTTGTACACTTTCGACAAAGTCGTGTCATATAAGCCCGAATGGAGCCTCAACTACGAGCTCGGGGCTCACTGGCAACCGGGGCACGGCCTCAGTGTCGATGCCGCCCTGTTCTATATCGACTGCCGCAACCAGCAGCTTACGGTCTTTCCTCCCGGCACCACCACAGGCCGTATGATGACCAATGCCGGGCGCACCCGCAGCATGGGTGTCGAACTGGCTGCCACATGGAAGCCCGTCGACGATTTGACTCTCCGCGCTTCATATGGGTATACAAATGCTACCTTTAGGAAATACAACGACGGCCGCAACGACTATCGCGGCAAGCGCGTTCCGTATGCACCGTCTAATACCCTCTTTGGCGAGGTGAACTGGCGTATAACGCCGCTACGGTTTATGGAGGTCACGCCATCGCTTAATGTCTCGGCTCGGTGTGTAGGCAATATTTATTGGAACGAGGCAAACACCGTTTCGCAGCCGTTCTACTGTCAGCCGTCTGTCTCGGTGGCTTTCGATGCTCCCCATTGGTCGTTGCGACTGTGGGCCGACAATTTCACCGCCACGCGCTACAACACCTTCTATTTCGTCTCTATCGGCAATACCTTTGTGCAGCGCGGTCTTCCGCGTCTCCTCGGCGCCACCGTCAGGGTAAGGATATAATTGTGGATATATTTAAAATGATGATGGTGTGTCAAATGTAAGTCGTTGGAGACGATGTTTTTGTAGTTAACCCCACCATCATTGGTGGGGATTCCCAAAGAACTCTAAGACAAAAAGACCTCGGAGAGGTCGCAAACGACACATTTCCCGTCGATTGCATCCTCTCCGAGGATTATTATTGTATTGATTCCATGACTACCCCACGAATAATCGTGGGGTTAACCATTAAATTGTCCTCTTCGAGGACTCTTATAAGTTATATTTTGGCCCGGTATCGGCGAGAGTTTTAGACGTTAAATCTGAAGTGCATTATGTCGCCGTCGTTTACAACGTATTCTTTGCCTTCGACGGCCATTTTGCCGGCTTCGCGCACGGCGGTCTCGCCTCCGAGGCTTACATAGTCGTCATATTTGATAACCTCGGCGCGGATAAAGCCTTTCTCGAAGTCGGTGTGGATAATACCGGCGCATTTGGGTGCTTTCGAGCCTCGGCGGAAGGTCCATGCGCGAACCTCGTCAGGGCCGGCGGTGAAATATGTCTGAAGGTCGAGCAGGGCATAGGCGGCGCGGATGAGGCGCGATACGCCCGACTCGGTCAGGCCGATTTCGGCGAGGAACTCCTGGCGTTCTTCCCATGTGTCGAGTTCGGCAATCTCGCTTTCGGTGCGCGCGGCGACAACCAGGAGTCCGGCCCCTTCGTCCTTGATGGCCTCGCGGACGGCCTCGACATAGTGGTTGCCCGAAGCTGCGGCTTCGTCGTCGACGTTGCAAACATAAAGCACGGGCTTGGATGTGAGCAGGAAGAGGTCGCGTGCGAAGCGCTCGTCTTCTTCCGAGTCGAATGTCACCGAGCGTGCCGGCTTGCCTTTCTCGAGGGCTTCTTTGAGTCGTGTCAATACGGCGGCCTGCATTTTTGCCGACTTGTCGGCTCCGGTCTGGGCTGCCTTGATGGTTTTGGCGAGGCGTGTCTCTACGGTCTCAAGGTCTTTGATTTGCAGCTCCATGTCGATGATTTCCTTGTCGCGCACGGGGTCGACCGAGCCGTCGACATGGGTGATGTTGTCGTCGTCGAAGCATCGGAGCACATGTATGATTGCATCAGTCTCGCGTATGTTGGCAAGGAATTTGTTGCCCAGGCCCTCGCCTTTCGACGCGCCTTTGACCAGGCCGGCAATATCAACAATCTCTACAGTGGCGGGCACGACCGATTTGGGCTTGCACATTTCCACAAGCTTTGTCAGGCGGTCGTCGGGTACGGTGATTACGCCCACGTTGGGTTCGATAGTGCAGAAGGGAAAGTTGGCCGACTGGGCCTTGGCGTTCGACAAGCAATTGAACAATGTTGATTTGCCGACATTAGGCAGGCCGACGATGCCGCATTGTAGTGCCATATATCTTTTTATTTTTCAGCTGATTACAAAATTTTGCACAATGAAACTGCCTGTGACGGCGTTTCATTGTGCAAAGTTAGTGATTTTTTATAACATGGAGATATGATATACTGCTAAATAGCGCACAATACCTCCGTGATAATCTTGATTTATCTTAGTTTTATGCGCTGTCCGATGCTCAGTTTCGACTTGGTGGTAAGGCCGTTGAGGCGGCAGAGACGGGCCACGGTCGTGCCGTTGCGCGATGCAATCTTGCTCAGTGTGTCACCCTTGCGGACACGGTAGCTCGATGTAGACGCATGGGCACTGCTGCCGGTGTTCGACTGGCGCACATAAGGCTTGTTGGGGTTGTCTTTGAGGTATTGACGGGCATACTCCGAGTTTGCAGCCGGCGAGAAGTTGCGGGCATTCTGGTAGGTGCGTTTGTCGAAGGTGAAGACGTCGGTATGCGTGGTCTGGTTCGCGAAGTCGAAGATTGCGCAAGGGTTGATGGCATAGCCCATATAGCGAGTCTCGAAGTGCAGGTGCGGGCCGGTAGAGCGGCCTGTGTTACCGCCAAGGGCAATGGGGTCGCCGACTTTGACATACTGGCCTTCTTCTACCAGGAAGCCCGACAGGTGGCCGTAGACGGTCTCGAGGTCGTTGGTATGGCGAAGCACCACATAGTTGCCGTAGCCACGGCGCTCAAAGTTGGTGATACGCACACGGCCGTCGAAGGCTGCGCGGATGGTGTCGCCGATATTGACCTTGAGGTCCACGCCTTTGTGCATGCGGCGGAAACGCTTGCGATACCCGTAGGGCGAGGTGATGTAGCCGGGGTGGGGCATTGCGAATTTCGACACGTCGATTTGCACACTCGAGGGCACCGAGACATTGCCGTAGCAATTGACACGCTTGCTGTCCCAGCCTTCGGTGTAGATGTCAAATTCGGGCTCTTCTTCTTCGTTGAAGAGCTCTTCGAGGTATTTGGTGGTGTTTTCGACCGAGATGCCGGCATTGCCCTGGTTTGCAAGCAGGTTGTCGTGGCTGGCGGCGTGGCGGTCGGGCAGTTTATATGTTTGGGCCGTTAAGCCTGCTGTAGCAAGCATGGCGGCGATGACTGTGGCTAAAATTCCTTTCATCGGAGAGATGCGGAGTTTTGTGTGTTAGTGATTGGGTTAGTGATTCGAGATTGGTGTGACGTTTACAACTACAGTTCGTCGGGGGCATAGGTGGCCGCCTGGGTGAGCAGGGTGTAGTCGAAGATTTCTTCGGGCTTGAAGAAACGGTTGATTTCGATGACGGCGTTCTCGGGGCTGTCGGATGCGTGGATGATGTTTTCCTGTCCGCTCATGCCGAAGTCTCCTCGTATGGTGCCGGGGGCGGCTACGCGGCTGTTGGTGGCACCGGTCATGGCGCGCACTACGGCTACGGCATCTTTGCCGGCAAGTACGGCGACGATGACGGGGGTGGCCATCATCGAGCGCAGAAGGCTCGGGAAGAAGGGGCGGTCGACAAGATGGGCATAGTGCTCGCGGAGGATAGGCTCGTTGAGCTGCATCATCTTGATGCCGGCAATGCGCAGTCCTTTGCGCTGAAAGCGCGTCAATACGTCGCCTACAAGGCTGCGGCTGATAGTCGACGGTTTGAGAATTATAAACGTCTGCTCCATGGTGAGCGTGTTAAGGCTTGTTAAAGGGTTTTGTTTTCCCCAAAGTTACTGATTTTTAATCACTTTAGCAAATGTTTTCGTGGTAAAAAGTGTGAACAAAACCTTAGCTGCTTAAAATTTGAAGTTGTAGTGTGTTGACTTATAGCTATTTGGTCGGCATGATATTTGTTTACGAAAAAATCATAAAAAATTAAAATCGCCCGGATAGGATGAAGACTGTCCGGACGAGGCGAGTTAAAATATTTTAATGCTATGTGTTGAGAGACATCTATTTGTCACTGCTTGATTTGTGCGGCGATTGCGCGGGCCGACATGATGCCGTCGATTGCCGCCGACACTATGCCGCCGGCGTAACCGGCACCCTCGCCGCATGGGTAGAGCCCGGGCATGGTGATGTGTGCAAGTGTCTCGCGGTCACGGGGTATGCGCACTGGCGACGACGTGCGCGTCTCGTCGCCGATTAGCACTGCGTCGTGGCTCAGGAAGCCGTGCTGCTTGCTGTCGAATACTTTGAAGCCCTCGCGAAGTCTGCGGGCTATGGGCCCGGGCAGCAGTTTGTCGATGCGGCGGCATAACAGGCCGGGGGGATAGGACGAGCGTGGCAGGTCGGCAGAGTCACGCCCGGCAACAAAGTCGGTCATGCGCTGCGCCGGGGCCTGTTGGGTTTCACCAGCGGCCTCAAAAAAGCGGCGTTCGATTTCTTCCTGGTAGTGCATCATCTTGAGCGGCTTGTCGGCAGGGTCGGCGGGGTCGGCGATATCTTCGGGAAGCACCTCTACCACCATGCCCGAATTTGCCCAGCGTGTGCCACGGTTGGCCGGTGACATGCCGTTGACAACCAGTTGGCCCGGGGCGCTTGCGGCAGGGATGATATATCCGCCGGGACACATGCAGAATGAATATACGGCGCGGTCGTCGACGCGCGTCAGCATCGAGTATTCGGCTGCCGGCAGATATTTGCCACGGCCTTGCGGCGAGTGGTATTGTAGGCGGTCAATCAATTCCTGGGGGTGTTCGAGGCGGACGCCCACGGCGATGCCTTTGGCCTCGATGTCGATGCCTTGGTCGCGCAGGAAGTGGTAGACGTCGCGTGCCGAGTGCCCCGTTGCGAGGAGTACGGGCCCATGCCATTGGCGCCCGTCGCGGTCGGTGACGCCGGTCACGGCTGTTTTGTCGTCGTTGAAAATCAGGCCGGTGACACGTGTGCCGAAATGTACCTCGCCGCCCGAGGCGAGGATGGTTTCGCGCATGGCCTTGATTACGGCCGGCAGGCGGTCGGTGCCGATGTGGGGATGTGCGTCGACCAAGATGTCGTGCTGTGCCCCGTGCCGGTAGAAGATGCCCAATACCTTGTCGACGGGTCCGCGTTTCTTGCTGCGGGTATACAGCTTGCCGTCGGAGTAAGCCCCGGCACCGCCTTCGCCGAAGCAATAGTTAGAGTCGGGGTCGACGATGCCTTCGCGGTTGATTGCCGTCATGTCGCGGCGGCGGCTGTCAACATCCTTGCCTCGCTCGAGAATTACCGGTTTGAGGCCCAGCTCTATTAGCTCGAGTGCCGCGAACAAGCCGGCGGGTCCCGCGCCGACAATGATTACCTGCCGGGCATCGGCCACGTTGCCATATATGATTGGGGTTACTGTCACCGTAGACTCGTCGATAGTGTCGACGTGTACTTTTACGGTCAGGTTGACGGCTACGCGACGTTGACGGGCGTCAATCGACCGGCGTGTAATGTCGACCCGTTTTATGCGGTCTTTGTCAATCTTCAACTGGCGTGCACATTCGCCTGCAAGCCGCTCGGTTATGGCCGCTGTGGCCGGGTCGACGCGGAGGGTCAGGGTTTCAGTCATGGGCTTTCATCATTTTGAGTTTGCGGGCTATGCGGCGGTTCATCACTATTACGGTTGCTGCAGCAAGGGCGAATGCGATAAAGTCGCTCGAGCACATGGCAATCCACACACCGTCGACACCGTAGTGCGGAGGCAGTAGCCATAGAAGCGGTAATAGGAAGATGAGCTGGCGCGTGAGCGACAGGAATATCGACAGTTTCGGCATGCCGATAGACTGGAAATAGTTCTGAATCACAATCTGCGACCCGACAAAGGGATAGAAGAGGAAGAATATGCGGAAGCCGTCGCGTGCGATGGCAATCATCGATTTGTCGGTCGTAAACATGTTGCTGATAGTGTCGGGGAAAATCTCGGTCAGCAGCCAGCCGACAAGCGACACTGCTGTCGCTATCCAAATGCCCTTCATCAGTGTCTCCCTCACACGCTGCCAGCTTGCCGCGCCATAATTGTAGCCAAGTATGGGCTGCATACCTTGTGTTATGCCGAAGATTATCATCACGAAGAACATCGATGTGCGGTTGATGATGCCGTACGCACCCACGGCGAGGTTGCCGTCGTCCCCGGCACTGTCGAGTAGGGCCTTGTTGATAAACACCACCACCAGGCACGCGCAGCAGTTCATCAGGAACGGCGACATGCCGATGGCATAGACCTTGCGCACCACCGACCAGTCGATGCGCCACGAACGGCGCGTGAAGTGGATTTCGCTCTTGTCGGAGAAAAAGTGGATGAGCACCCATACGAAGGCGGCGAGCTGCCCCAGGATTGTGGCGAGGGCGGCACCGGCTATGCCCCACTCGAAGACGAAGATAAATATAGGCGCGGCAACGACGTTTACAGCCACCGACAGCAGGGCCGATATCATGGCTTTGCGCGGGTAGCCCGTGGCGCGCATGAGGTTGTTGAGGCCCAGGAAGACGTATGAGATAGGCGTGCCAGCCAGGATGATGTACATAAACTCGCGGGCGTAGGGCACGGTCTGGTCTGTGGCACCGAAGAAATAGAGTATGGGGTCGAGCCAAACAAGGCCGACGGTCATGATTATCACGGCATGGATGAGGCAGAGTATGGTCACGTTGCCCACCACCATCGATGCCTTGGCAACATTGCGCTGACCTAAGAAAATCGATGATATGGTGGCCCCGCCTACGGCGACGAGCACGCAGAAGGCCACGACGAGGTTCATCAGCGGGAATGTGATGGCCAGGCCCGTGATAGCCATGGCCCCGACGCCGCGCCCGATAAAGATGCTGTCGACGATATTGTAGAGCGATGTGGCCAGGCTCGCTATGATTGCCGGCAATGAGTATTGCCATAGCAGTTGACCGATGGTCTGCTTGCCGAGTATGTCTGTGCTTGTTGTCGATGACTTTTGGCTCACTGTTGCGAAAGTTGAAATGTCTTAGACGAAAAAAACCGTCGCGACAAACTTCGGGACGGTTTCATTTTGTTGCGGAGGCAGGACTCGAACCTACGACCTTTGGGTTATGAGCCCAACGAGCTACCACTGCTCCACTCCGCGCTGTTTTGATGCTGCAAAATTAGTAACAATATTCTTACTGTGCAATAGAGTTAACAATATTTAACTTTGTGCGCCGTTGCAGATTTTGCCCGATTTACTGGTCGTTGTCTATATCTTCCGGTATATAACAGGCATTATCAAAAATGTCAAATCCGAACAAACCGTGACGATAAGTTATCATTATCTCTTTATGCATGGGCATGTTATATAATTTAAGATTATCAATTTTGATTGTCTTGTCTTCATCTATAAAATGAACGGTATTTATATAGCGAGTTATGTAACCACTTCGAAGTCTAAACTTTTGAAACCTTTTGTCTATTACCATGGCAGGTGCGTTTGATGGTTCGGATTTGGCAAACCAATTGTTTAGACCGTCGAATAAACATATGGATACTCCGATTGGTATAATGCTTAAGATTAATCCCAATGTTATAAACAAGACGAATTTATGCGCTGTTTCAAAAACCGATTCTTTATTATGCGTCCTAAAGAAAAGAAGTATAAGGAATAGTAATTCGGCTATAATCCATCCCCACCACGGTATTTCATAGAGCGTTCGTTGATGAAGGTCGTAGCCCCAATATATAATATAGTAAATTATGGGTGCGAAAAGGATAAAATAAATCCATCCGGATAGCCTGAGGACTATAGGTTTACGTTTGCGTTTGTTTTTGTCTTTCCTAATGTCCGATATTCTATTACGACGATTGTTATTAGAGGCGTTGGTACTAATGAAGTGCTTTCTAAGCCAGTGGCGTAGTTTTTGTGATAAATCGCTTTGGTTACACCACTTGCGGATATATGTATAGCTGTCGCTAAACAACCCGCTTTGAAACATACACATATGCTTGTTGTCACGGGCTTCCTTTATTATTTCCAATGCCTCATCCTCTCTACCGTTATGAATTAGGGATATAAGATAAAGCAGCCTGTCCGGGTCATACTCCATGTTTGTTTCATTAGGATAAAAGATATCAGCATCAGGGTTTTCTTCTAAAAAATTTGATATAATGAAGTCGGCTTCTTGGAAGATATGTTCATATTGGTTTGAAAGTTCGTCTGCTTCTGTCGTTTCCGAAATTTCGTATGAACTTAAAATTTGTCCTGGTAGAGAGTATGCACCGGTTCCGCGCAAACTCAAAGGCTCTTTTTTATTCTCGGCTGCATCCCATATATCCCACCACAAGTCGTCGGCATACATAGGTTTGACCGTGAGCTTGACTTCATTATTCAAGAAATTCAAACAAAAGAAATATGCTTGACTCTCCTTGAAGTTGATATATGAGTTTTGACGAAAACCGTATTTGCGCCCAACTATGCGCCTCGCATCTGCTGTTATTTTTCGGTATTCTCTCTTGTTCATCTATTTTGTCAATGATTGGGCATGTCGGATTTTTTGTCAAGAAGGTTTATCAACATTCGTAATCTCCAATCTGCCGTAAACGGCAGATTTTAGCAGTAGGTCATCGCATGCCTGACTAATCAGGACTGTTTGAAATTGTTGCTGTTTTCGGCTTTATTATTCCGGCCTCGCCGGCGCCGAAGAGGGCGAAGTCGTAGAGGACCGGGTCGTCGGGGTTGAAACGGCGCAGGGCTTCGGTAAGCTCGACCACGGCGCGGCGGTCGTTGGCCTTGCGGCTGAGCAGGCCGAGGGCGCGGGCCGTGTTGCCCGAGTGTACGTCGAGGGGTATGTAGAGCTGGCTTGGCTTCAGCAGCTTCCACGTGCCTATGTCGATGATGCCGTCGTCGCGCACGAGCCAGCGCAGGGCCATGTTGAGGCGTTTGAGTGCCGAGTTGTCGACATTGTCGGGGAGGCAGCGCGTGGGACCCTCTAAAGGCTCTATACACTTGCTATCGGCCTCGGCAGACACGCGGTTGATAGCCTTGGCAAGCTCCCATGCCGGGGCCTCGGCGTGCTGTATGCCTTCGTGACTGCCAAATGCCTCGAGCGAGCCGTATGTGCGGTAGATTGTGCGCAGGCCGCGCAGGGCATAGCGCAGATGACGGCCGAAGAAGGTACGGTGTACATTGTCTTCGGGTATGGCATCGATATTGCCTTCCATCACGAAGCGATATGGTTGGTTGCCAAGTAACTGGTGCATACGTTCGCCATTACGCAATATCATTGGGCGGCGACCCCACGATATGATAGAAATCAGAAAGGCCGAAATCTCGATATCGCGTGGGTCGTCGTAACGTTTGGGAAACTGTATAGGGTCGTCCTCGGCGAAGCCGGGGGCATTGTAGCGTGCCGCCAGTTCGTCGAGAACGATTTTAAGGTCTTTGTTCATTATCAGATACGTTCGAGAACGGTTGCTATAAGGTCTTTGATGCCGGATTTGTAGTTGGGGTTGGCCTCCGTGTTGAACCTGTTTGCTATAATCGAGCATACGGTCATGCAGCGGTGGCCCATCAGTCGTCCCATACCGGCCAGCGGTGCGCTCTCCATCTCGTAGTTTGTGATGCGGCGTCCACGGTATTCGAATTGTTCAATCAGCCTGTTGAGGTCGGGATTTGCGAGTTCGAGGCGTACCTGTCGGCCCTGCGGCCCATAGAAACCTACCGCCGAGATAGTGTTGCCGCGAACCATATCGTCGCCTGCGATTCGGTCTACGAGTTCTTCGTCGGCATTGACAACATAGGGCTTTGCCCAGAGCGGATTCCAGTTGGTGTGGCTACAAAGTGCATGCTCGAAATCAAGGTCGGCAACCTCGTTGCGGCCTTTGTAGTAATTGAGCACGCCGTCGAATCCGATTGACTTTTCGGCAATGACAGGCGTGCCGAGTTTCAGTTCCGGCTGGAGCGCCCCAGAAGTGCCGATACGCACCATGGTCAGGCGGCGCAGATTGTCGCGCACCTCGCGTGTGGCGAAGTCAACGTTGGCCAGGGCGTCGAGTTCGGTGATTACGATATCGATGTTGTCAGGGCCGATGCCGTGGCTGATACACATGATGGGCTTGCCCTTGTAGGTGCCGCCTATTGTGTGAAATTCACGTGCTGAGACTTCGAAAGTCTTAGTGTCGAAAAACGATGCCACCATGTCTACTCGCCCGGGGTCGCCGACGAGTATGATGTTGTCGGTCAACTGGTCGGGGTGAAGGTGGATATGGAATACTGTGCCGTCGGGGTTGATGATGAGTTCCGACTCGGGGATAATCTTGTTAGTCATGTCTTTAGAGTGTTTTAGGGTTATGGGGGTCTTTTAAGCTAATAACAAATGAGCGTATATTAATTGTTGTGTCATCGTGCCGAAAGAACTGGCGCATAGCGGCCTCCGGGCAACGTGACTATCATATCGCCCATCTCGAGGTCGAACAGTAGTGTCGACAGGTGCTGTACCGGCAAGCCTGTTGCCGCGCAGAGGTCGTTGACGGTCTGCATCGGCTTGTCGATGATGAGTTGGAGCAGGCTGCTTTGCTCGGGGGTAAGTAAAGGCAGTTCCTGCTGGGTGCCTTCTGCCGGGCGCACCGTCCAGTTCATCAGCTCGACCAGGTCGGCGGCATCGCGGATTATCGATGCCTCGCGTCGCGCAATCAGGGCGTTGCAGCCACGGCTGTACTGGTCGGTAGCACGGCCGGGGGCGGCCATTACCTCGCGGTCGTAGGCTGCGGCGATATGTGCCGTCGTCATGGCACCGCCACGAAGGTCGCTCTCCACGACTACGGTCACGTCGGCAAGTCCGGCGACTATCCTGTTGCGTGCCAAAAAGTTGCCACGGTGTATTTGCGCGTCGCTGGCATATTCGGTCATAAGGAAGCCGCCCTCGGCGATGATGCGCCTGGCATCGTTGCGATGCTCGGCCGGGTAGATGGTGCTGAGGCCGTGGGCCAGGACTGCGCCGGTGGGTATGCCGGCTTTGATGGCCGCACGGTGGGCACAGATGTCGATGCCGTAGGCCAGTCCGCTCACGATTACCACCTTGTCGAGCATCTCGGCGAGGTCGCATACAAGCCGCTCGGCAAACTCTGCCCCGTAGTTGGTGCAGTGGCGTGTGCCTACTATAGATACCACGTGGGCCGCGTCGTGACAGGCATTGCCGAGGGTAAACAGCACTGCAGGGGCGTCGTCGCACTGCGCCAGGCGCGTGGGGTAGTGGTCATCGCCGGCGAATATTGCCTTTACGTTGTTGGCGGTCACAAAGTTGCACTCCCGTCGGGCCGACTCAAGAGTCTTTTGCCGCCGGGCGTCGTCGAAGAATATTTCTCTCAGTCCGGTGATAGCCGACAGTTTCCGCGCATCGTTTTCGAAAAAGTCGCGAGGGCTTATGCCCAGGTCGTGAAAACGTCGGGCAGTGCCTACTGTGATATTGCGGTACGAGGCAAAGGCAATATTATATGTCAGGGCGTCGCTGCCGGTCATGGTGGTCACGAGTCTTTGAGGTATTTGCCAAAAGCCTCGGCAAGGCGTTCGCCGCGAGAGAGACGCCCGTTCTCGAACGATGCTATTTCGACCACGGCGCGTATGACGGGCTGGCCGTCGGGTTTGAATATGTCTTGATGGAACACAAATACCGGCCCTCGGCGCGACAGCCAGAGCTTGCTGGCCATCGAGTCGCCAAGCCCAAGCGGATTGAGGTATTTTACCTCGATGCGCGACACGACCGGGTCGTAGCCCTGCGCGTGCATTTCCCGGAAGCTCAGTCCGGCCTGTTCGCAGAACTCGTGGCGCGTGTGCTCGAGGTAGTGCAGATAGTTGGCATTGTTGACAATGCCCTCGGCATCGACCTCGTAGTCGCGCACCTTGATGGGTAGTTCGTATATATAGTCCATTTTTATTGTTTTATCATTTCGAGGAACTGGTCTTCGTTGATGATTGGTATGCCGAGTTTGCCGGCTTTTTCGAGCTTGGCCGGGCCCATGTTCTCTCCGGCAAGCACATAGTCGGTCTTCTTTGATATCGAGCCGACGTTCTTACCTCCGTGTGCCTCTATCATGGCCTTGTATTCGTCGCGTGAGTGACGCGCAAAGACACCGCTTATGACAAAGGTCTTTCCGGCGAGGGTGTCGGAGAGCGGCCCGGCGGCGATGGCACTGTCGACAGCCATCGTTACACCGGCAGCGCGGAGTCGCTCGACCATGCGCCTGTTGTCGGCATCGGCAAAGAAGGCTTCGATAGTTGCGGCGATGCGCGGACCCACGTCCTCAATCGAGGCAAGCTCGGCAGCCGACATGCCCATTAGCCTGTCGATATCGCCGGCGGCGCGGGCAACTTTTTTGGCAGTGGTCTCTCCGACATACGGGATTGACAGCGCGAAAACCACGCGCTCGAAGGGCACCTCGCGGCTGGCGGCTATGCCGTCGATGACACGCTTGGCGCTTTTCTCTCCGAAACCTTCGAGTTTCATCAGGTCGGAGGCATCGAGGTCGTAGAGGTCGGCAGGTGTCGTGGCAAGCCCGTGGGCATAGAGCGCGGCGGCTGTTTCCTCGCCGATGCCGTCGATGTTCATCATGCGGCGTCCTACGAAGTGCTCTATGCGCCCTACAATCTGTGGCACGCAGCCATATTTGTTGGGGCACACCCAGGCCGCTTCGCCCTCGACACGTACCAGCGGCGTGCCGCAGGCCGGGCAGTGGCTCACAAATTTTACCGGGGGCTCGCCCTCGATGCGGTCGGCAAGTTCCACACCCGTTATCTTGGGTATGATTTCTCCGCCTTTCTCGACATAGAGCATGTCGTGCTCGTGTACGTCGAGGGTGCGCATTATATCTTCGTTGTGCATCGAGGCACGTTTTACGATGGTTCCCGACAGCAATACAGGCTCGAGGTTGGCAACGGGCGTTATGATGCCCATGCGCCCCACGTCGAACGATACGAAGCGCAGCCGCGTAAGGGCGCGCTCGGCTGCGAACTTATATGCCACTGCCCAGCGCGGCGACTTGGCCGTGAAGCCCAGGTTGAGTTGCTGGCGCAGCGAGTCGACCTTGAATACCAGGCCGTCGGTGGCTACGGGCAGCTCTTTGCGCGCCTTGTCCCAGTAGTTGATGAAGCGGTCGACTTCTTCGAGGGAATTCAACCGGGTCATAGCCTCCGAAACCTTGAAGCCCCACGATTTTGCCGCCATCATGTTGTCGTAGTGGTTGTCGCACGGCAGCTCAGGGCCGAGGAGGTAGTAGAGGTATGCATCGAGGCCGCGACGGCCTACCTCGGCAGGGTTGAGCAGCTTAAGGGTGCCGGCGGCGGCATTGCGGGGGTTGGCGAATAGGGGCTCGCCGGCGGCCTCGCGCTCGGCGTTCAATCGTTCGAAAGCAGCCCATGGCAATACAATCTCGCCGCGTATTTCGAAGAAATCAGGCCAGCCGCTGCCTTGCAGCTTCAGTGGTATGGAGCGTATGGTGCGCACGTTGTCGGTCACTATGTCGCCTTTTTCGCCGTCGCCACGGGTAACGGCGCGTACCAGTCGGCCATGCTCGTAGATGAGTGATATACCTGTGCCGTCGAATTTCATCTCGCCCACGATGGTCGATTTCTGACCCATCAGGGCCTCGTCGGTGCGCTTGAACCAGGCATCGACATCGTCGATAGAG
>VSPF01000063.1 GCA_009775195.1 Muribaculaceae bacterium | reverse complement strand
GCCCACCAATAACAATAATATTGGAACCGTAATCGCCGGCACGACATTTACCAATAACGGCATCAGCCTTGTTTGCGAGGCAAACAGTGCAAGCGACCCCAAAATGTGGTATTATGGTTCGACCTATGAAACAAGGGCATACGACCTTCGCCTCTCTGCCGGAAACAAAGTGACTATTACGGCTCCGGCTGGTGGAACTATAAGCTCTATAAGATTTATAGGCGGCAATAAAGTAGGGAATTTCATTTACCTAAAAACCGGCCAACAGCCCGTACTTGCCAACGGCTTCGAGGGCACGGATACCTGGGGCGAAAACGAGCTTGGCGAACTGACCTACACATTCACCAACAGCTACAACAGCGTAGTTTTTGACATTCAGGGTTCGCCTCGTCTGACATTAATAGATGTTACCGTAGTCGCTGGTTCGAGCGTACCCGAGACCCACACCCCGACAGCCATCAGCTATGTACTCGCAGGAGCCGAGGCTGTAGCTATGGACAACTTCGTTGCCAAGAATGTAGAAATCAAAGCCGGTGCGACCCTGTCGTTCATCGACCCCGACGGATATGCCTACGGTGCAGCCGAAGCTGACGCAACCTTGGCCAACAACACTGCTACCGAACTCACCGAATACGCCCCGGCAACAGCAGCCGACGTAAAAGCATTTAAAGTTGCAGAAGCAGGCGTATACAATATCACCACCTCGTTTAAGAACGGCAAAGGCACTGTAACCATCGTCAAAGTTGCCGACCCGCTTACCGACAGCAACGGCAACAGCGTGGCCACCTTCAACTGGAGCCAGCCCGGAACCCTTACACCCGACGCTCCGACTGGAGGTTTCTACGAAAAGACATTTACAGCCAACGGCGTGAACGCTGAGTTCATCCCCGGCATGTCTCCTTATTCGGCTCGTTTTGTCTCATCTAACGGCACTACAGTTCTTCGTCTGCCGACCCGGTTTACCTTGAAATTTACCGCACCTGCCGGCAAGGTAATCTATAATGTAAAAATCAGCGGCACATCTGTCAACTCGAGCAACACAATCCTGTCGGTACCTGCCACCACAAACTCGTCGAACGGGGTTTACACCATTCTCCCGACCTACGAGACCAACGAGGTAGCAATCGAAATACCAACGACGGTCGAAAATGTAGAATATACCTATACTACCGTCACTTATGCTGATGCTTATGCACCAACATCCCTGTCTGCAAACATTGGCAACACTACTTGTAACCTGACTGCCGATGCCGCAACAAAAACCTTTACAGCCTCAGATGTAGCGATAGGAGAATGGGGCAAGAACGGTACAATCAAATTTAGCGAAGGTGGCTCATATTATGGTTTAGCTTATGGTTGTGGTGCAGCCACCGAGGGCGAAGTTGCAGAAGCAGGCAAAGCAGTCGCAATGGTAGGCAATACAAACCTCGACGAATCCGACTGGCACGCCTTCTCGGTTGCTCCCGGTATCTACACCGTGACAGTCTCGTTTGCCACCGTCACCCCGGTAATGACCCTTACCAAGACCGGCGACATCAAGCAGCCCAAACCCACCACGATGTTTGCCATCATCAAAGGTTTGGCAGAGCCCGTAGAGCTCACACTGATGGGTAACAGCTTCCTTAGCAAAGACAACGTAACTATCGGTACCACTATGGGCGGCGAGAGCAACTTCTACTTCGCCGAGAGCGAGGATATCGTCGACGGACGTACCTACGGTGCTGCCGAGGCCAACACTCCTTATAACTTCGACGAGTGGTATAACGACCTGACCGAATATACAGTCGACGCAAACCCCAACCGCTACACCATACCCTCGGGTATCTATAGCATCGATGTAAATATCGAAAACGACGTATTCAAAGTACGCATGTCGAAGCAAGGCGACCTGATGCCAACAGCCCTTAGCATCTATAATGGCGAGGAACTCACTGCCATGACAGCAGATACCGAGGCCAAGACCTTTACCATCACCGACTACAATATTGGCGCATGGGGCAAGCCCGGCACTATCAAGTTTACCACGGCCTTTATGGACATGATGTTTGGCGACGCATACGCTTGCGGTGCCGACACCGAGGGTGCCACAGCCGAGGCCGGCAAGGAATACACAATGACCGGCAAGGACAAGATGCCGATTGACGAGTGGCATGCCTACACCGTAGCCGAGGGCGTCTACACCGTCACCGTATCGTTTGCCACCGGCAAGCCCGTGATGACCCTGACCAAGACTGCCGACTTCGACCAGCCCAAGCCCACCACGATGTATGCCGTAATCGAAGGCACAGAGCAGCCCGTACAGCTCTTCTGCCCATTCGGCAGCGAGTTTATGGCCAACGATGTAAAGGTTGGTACCGCCATGGGTCAGACCATGACCATCTACTTCGCTGAAAATAGCGACATCACCACCGGCCGCACCTACGGCGCAGCCACAGCCAACGAGGCTTACGACTTCGACGCATGGAACCCCACTCTGACAGAGTTCGCAGCTGGTACCGAAGCCAACAAGTTTACCATCCCCTCGGGTATTTACTCTATCAGTGTCAACTACAACAACGACACCCCCGTATTCCAGCTCACTAAGACCGGCGAACTGATGCCCGCATCGTTCTATATCTACAACGGTGAAGAGCTCACCGCTATGGAAGCCGACGCAGCCGCCCAGCAGTTCACCATTGCCGACTACGAGATTGGCGCATGGGAAACCGCAGGTTCGATTAAGTTCACCACAGCGTTTATGGATATGGCCTTTGGAGATGTCTACGCCGCCGGTGCCGACACCGAAGGCGCAGCAGCCGAAGCCGGCAAGGAATATACCCTCAACGGCAAAGACAAGATGCCGGTATCTGACTGGTACTCATTCACTGTAGCCGAGGGCGTCTACACCGTCACCGTATCGTTTGCCACCGGCAAGCCCGTGATGACCCTGACCAAAACTGCCGACATCGAGCAGCCCAAGCCCACCACGATGTATGCCGTAATCGAGGGTGCCGAGCCTATGCTTCTCTTCGCAGCAACTGCAACTGACTTCATGGCTAACGATGTTACCGTAAACGAAGCTACCACTCTCTACTTCGCCGAGAACAGCGTTGTAGCCGAAGGCCGCACCTACGGTGCCGCTACTGCCGACGAGTCTCTCGAAGTTCCCACATGGTCAACTCCTCTTACCGAGTATGCCGCCGGCGTTGAACCCAACAAGTTCACACTCTCTGCAGGTATCTACAGCATCAGCCTCAACTTCAGCGACGAGACTCCGACCCTGTCAGTACAAAAGACCGGCGACGTGAGCGGTATCGAAGAAACCGATGCAGCCGACGACGACGCAGAGTACTACACCCTCCAGGGCGTCCGCGTAGTCAACCCGACCACCGGTATCTACATCCGCGTGCAGGGCAACAAGGCTACAAAGGTAGCTATCCGCTAATCAACTGACACTCTAAATAAAAATCGCAGACCTCGCCGAGGCCTGCGATTTTTTATATATAGGAGCTTGCATCACCGAGGTAAGATAAAAAAAGGAAACAAAAAGACATAAGGGCAAAAAGGACAAAAAACTTTTTTTGGCATAAGCTCGAATTACGGTGCTTCAATATTATAGATGCAGAGGAAGAAAACAGTAGAAGACTGTTACTTTATGAAAGGAGATGCATCAAAATGGGAAGTCATCGGAGACGACGCTTTCGTGGGTAACCCCGCCATAATTGGCGGGGTGCAGGGATGACCACAACACAAAGGTCCTCGGAGAGGACGCCAGGTAATACATAGCGTCCTCTCCGAGGACGTACTTGTTTGAATATCAATGCACACCCCACCAATGATGGTGGGGCTAACCATGAGGACGTCGTCTCCGACGACTTCAATACCTCCACCTGCCCCAAGACTGGCCTCGGAAGTCCCAGCTCCTATCGTTGAGAATCCTCGTTTCTGATATTTTTAATTTATGTGCTGTAATTTAGTCTTGAATATTTCTTTTGTTACTTTTGTCCTTTTGTTCTTATGTTTCCTCAACCCGGCAACGTGGTCCAACCCGGCGATTGCACCCCTCAAATCTTCAGTCTAAAGCCGCCCATGGCTGTGAAGCCGGGCATACGGTAGCCACGGTTAATAGTGTAGGCCGCGCCGGTGACGTTGTCAAGGCGGACAAACAATGTGAGATAGCGCACCACGTCGAAATCAAATCTAAAGTTTAGCAGCGCGTAGCTCTGCGGCTTATACGACTGATGCACAAACAAATGCCCCACGCCCTTGACATCGGCATATACATGTAGCCACGACAAGGCTTTCCAGTCTGCGCCGATATAGTATTGATGTCTCGGCGCGCCGGTGAGGTCGCTGAGCGAAGTATGCAGATAGCTATAACTTGCCGATAACGACAAGCCCGTAGTAACCCGGGCCGAGGCCGACGCCTCGATACCTTTGTTGATGAAGCGGCCGGTATTCTCGTTGTGATTGTCTACGACCTGTATCAGATTGTCGCCCTTCGAGTAATATGCCGTCAGCTCGGCGCGGCCCCATGTGCCGAAAGAGCGCGATAGCGACACCTCGTAGTTCCACATGCGCTCGGGGGCCAAATCGGGATTTGCCATACGGTAGAGATACAACTCGCGGAACGACGGGTTGCGGTATCCCATCGCTGCCGACGCCTTGAGCCTGAGGTCGGCAGACAGGCGCACCACGACACCGCCCTGCGGCACCCAGCACGTGCCGAACTTATCGCTGTTGGCCATACGCACACCACCATTGAGCACTACATATTCGTCGGCCAAAGTCTGAGAATAAGTAAGATACGGCGAATACTCGGTGACCGACTTGCGCGTCATCGTGCCCATATTTCCCGTAGAGCCACCGCTGACCGGAATCTTGCCCGTATAGGTATTGAAATCAAAACCGACAGTAGCAGCAGCTCCCTGCCAGGGACGGAAATTCTGGTATATCATCACCCCGAAGCGGTCATCAACGCTGTGAAAATGGCGTGGGTCGTCGATATAGTGGTTGCCGTAGCTATAGTAGACCCTTGCCGTACCGTCGGTTACGCCATAGCTGTTTGTAACGGCAGCCGACGCCTCGCCACGGGTCACATTCTGGCGGTAAACATCGGTCGATGCCGGGTCGGAGAGCGTGGGCCACACAGGGTCGTTGCCTCGGAAGTTCGACACCGCATAGTCGGCATAGGCGCGCCAATAGTCGCTAAACTCGTATGCAAGTTTGGCATAGCCGCCGCCCTGTTTGAAGTCCATGCCGTCGATACTGCCGTCGGTACGGTCGTATGACGCCGACAGCAGGGCCGACAGCCGCCCGTAGCGCATGGTAGTGGTCAGGGTCGACAGCCACGTGTTGTAAGAACCGTACTGGCTTGTGAGGGTAGCATGTACCCCGTCGTGATGTACCTTGCGTGTAATCACATTGATAGTCCCGGCCATGGCATTCGAGCCATAGAGCACCGACGAGGGGCCGCGCAGCACCTCTACGCGCTCGGCATAATCCTTGTCGTAAAAATCAGCCACATGGTGCGAGTATATGCCTGCAAACTGCGGCTGGCCGTCGAGCATCATCAACACCGCCGAGGCCCTGTCGCCCCCAATACCGCGCATCTTGATATGGCCCGAGCCTCCGTTGCTGACGCCGAAGCCGAATATGCCCCTCTCGGTGACAAAGAGGCTCGGCACCTGGCCCGATATGGCCGACAGGAGCTGCGTGGAGCCTGTGGCATCGAGGCGGTCACGGGTAATAACACTCACGGTGTAGGGCAGGAGCCGTGGCGGAAGGGCGGCATTCGAGCCGGTGACCACCACCTCGTCGAGCATGGCAGCAGTGTCTGCCATCTCGGCAGCACGGCCCACAACACTCGACACAAAGAACAGTAAGAATAGAATTTTTCGCATAATGTAGATTATTTTTCAACTTACAAAGATACGAATAAGCCGAGAGCAAATCAAAATCTATTTTGAATTTGCCGAGCGGAAGTATCTAAGCCGGAGTCAAAGTTACAAAAAACATACGATAAGAAATAACATGCTTAAACCAATCACGAACCAATCACGATAGACGCATGTTATAAAATAAGCATCCCGGGGCACGGCAAGATGTCCCGGCCATCGAACTAACAAAACGTTTCATCTACAAAAGACTAATTTATGGACTGGCTACTCGAAACCTTCCGCAACAACCCGTCTATACCCATCTTCCTCACCCTTGGTGTGGGCTTTTGGATTGGCAAGTTAAAGTACAAGACCTTTTCTCTCGGCACCGTTACGTCGGTACTGCTCGTCGGCGTAATCGTCGGCCAGATGGACATACCGATTCCAGGCCCGATAAAATCAGTGTTTTTCCTCCTCTTCCTCTTCGCAATCGGCTATAGCGTAGGCCCTCAGTTTTTCCGTGCCCTCAAGGGGTCCGGTATCAAGCAGGTAATCTTTGCCGTCGCGATGTGTCTTGCATGCCTGGGAGTGACAGCCGGAGTCGCCCTATGCTTCGGCTATAACGCCGGCGAGGCTATCGGCCTCTTCGCCGGGTCGCAGACAATTTCGGCCGTTATCGGTGTCGGCGACGATACCATCCGCAACATGTCTATCTCGGCTGCCGAAAAACAAAGCTGGATTGACATCGTGCCCGTATGCTATGCAGTGACATATATCTTCGGCACCATCGGTTCGGCCTACATACTTGCATATATCGGGCCGGCCATGCTCGGCGGCATCAAAAAAGTAAAGGCACAGACCGCCGAGCTCGAGCAGACGATGAACTCATCGTCTATCACCAACGACCCTGCCTTTATCAACGCCCTGCGCCCTGTGACATTCCGCGCCTATAAGGCCGACGGCGAGTTTTTTGACCAGCCGCGCACCGTGGCCGAAATCGAGCAGCACATCACCGGGCTCGGCCGGCGCATATATGTAGACCGCGTACGCCAGGGCGGCAAAATCGTCGACGACCCGGCCTCAACGGTAACGATATCGAAAGGCGACGAATTAGTACTGAGTGGACGACGTGAATTCGTAGTCGAAGACGAGTCGTGGCTCGGCCCCGAAGTGGCCGACTACGAACTCCTCAACTTCGCCGTAGAGAAAATACCCGTCACCATATCGTCGAAGTCGTGCGACGGCATCACCGTTGACCAGCTCCGCGCAATGCCCGAGATGACGGGTGTCGCCATATCGCACATCTCAGCGGCCGGGCAGTCAATACCCGTGCTTGCCCAGACTAAAATCTATAGGGGCGACATCGTCACCCTCGCCGGCTTACAGCGCGAAGTCGACACCGCCATAAAGGCCATCGGCTATCCCGACCGCCCCACCAACGTTACCGACATGGTATTCGTCGGTCTCGGCATCTTTATCGGCGCCCTCATCGGTGCCATCACCATCCACCTCGGCGGCATACCCGTGAGCCTGTCTACCTCGGGGGGCGCCCTGATTGCCGGCCTGGTTCTGGGCTGGCTCCGCTCAAAGCGCCCCACATTCGGCCGCATACCCGAATCGTCGGTATGGCTGCTCAACAATCTCGGCCTCAACATGTTTATCGCAGTTATCGGCATCACCGCCGCGCCGAGCTTTATCAGCGGTCTCAAAGAGGCCGGCTGGATGCTCTTCGTCGCCGGTGTGCTGAGCACCTCGCTGCCACTGATTATCGGCGTATGGATGGGTGCCAAAATCTTCAAATTTCACCCGGCCATCAACCTTGGCTGCTGCGCCGGCGCCCGCACGACCACAGCCTCGCTCGGCGCCATACAGGACGCCATCAACTCTACCACCCCGGCCCTCGGCTACACCGTGACCTATGCCATCGGCAATACCCTGCTCATACTCTCGGGCGTGGCGATAACGCTAATCTGCGCATAGGGTCCGCGAACTTTAGCACCACCCTGACGGTTTAATCATATAAAACTCTAAAAACGCAAAAAAGAAATATGGACTCAAACCTCAATCCCCTCAGTCGCGAATACGAAAAACGCCTGAGCCAGATGAGCCCCTTCGAAATCAAGAACGAACTCATAAGACTGGCCCAGGAAGACACACGCACCTCGAGCGCCACCTATCTCAACGCCGGCCGTGGCAACCCCAACTGGATTTGCGCCGACGCCCGCGAAGCCTTTATCACACTCGGACGCTTCGCCCTGTCGGAGTGCCGCCGCGTGCGCGACGAGGCGCCCGGCATCGCCGGATGCCCGTCGAAGGCCGGGATTGCCGACCGCTTTGAAGCCTTCCTGGCCAAAAACAACGAGGAAGAGGGCGGCAAGCTCCTCAACAAGGCATACCGCTATATGGTCGACGAACTCGGTGCCGACCGCGACGAACTCGCACTCGAATGGGCCGACGGCTTTATCGGCGACTACTACCCCACCCCTCCGCGCATACTCAAATACACCGAGGCGGCCATCCGCCCCTATATCGCACAGGAAATGGGCAAACGCGCCCCCGGCGGAGGCAAGGAATACGACCTATTCGCCACCGAGGGCGGCACAGCAGGCATGTGCTATGTCTTCGACACGCTGCAAACAAACCACCTGGTAAAGAAAGGCGACAAAATCGCCCTCATGGCACCGCTCTTCACCCCCTATATCGAAATACCGGAGTTAGACCGCTTCGAGTTCGACGTCGTAACGGTCAGCGCCAACAAGGTCGAGGCCGACGGATACCACTACTGGCAGTACCCCGACTCGGAGCTCGACAAGCTGCGCGACCCCCAGATAAAACTCGTATGCCTCATCAACCCCTCCAATCCCCCAAGCTACCGGCTCAGTGACCACGACCTCGACCGCTTCGTCGATATCGTCAAGAAAGACAACCCCAACCTGCTCGGTGTCACCGACGATGTTTACGGCACCTTCGCCACCGATTTCGAGTCGCTGCTCTACACACTGCCCGACAATACGATTTGCGTGTACTCCTTCTCTAAATACTTCGGAGCCACCGGCTGGCGACTCGCAGTCATTGCCACGCACAAAGACAACATCATGGACAAGATGATTGCCAACCTGCCTGCCGAGCAACGCGCCGACCTCGACAAACGCTACGGGTCGCTGACACTCGACGTGCCCAAGATGTCGTTTATCGACCGTATGGTCGCCGACAGCCGCGATGTAGCCCTCAACCATACCGCCGGCCTGTCGACCCCGCAGCAAATCCAGATGAGCCTCTTCGCCCTCAAGTGCATTCTCGACCCCGACGATGTGTACAAACGCAAGATGCAGGCCATGATACACGACCGCCTGCAGGCCATGTGGGAGAAAACAGGATTTACCGTCCTCCCCGACCCACTGCGTGTAGGCTACTACTCTGAAATCGACATGATGGTATGGGCTAAGAAGTTCTACGGCGACGATTTCGCCGCATGGCTGCCCACCGCACACGACCCCCTCGACGTGACCATGCGCCTGGCCGTCGAAAAAGGCATAGTGGTGCTCAACGGCTCGGGCTTCGACGGCCCCGACTGGTCTATCCGCACATCAGAGGCCAACCTCGACCGCGACGCATACGTGACCATCGGCCAGCGCGTGCGCGAAATCCTCGAAGAATATCACCAGGAATATTTAAAAGATAAAAAATAACGAAGACTATGAATCTCAAGCAACAACAAGCCAATGCGGCTGCCGAAATATCAAAAGATGCAGCCCAAGTGAGTGCAGCAGCAGCCCGTGTGGCCGTAGAAAAACAGGCCCAGGCAACAAAAGAAGAAATCGCACAAGACGCGCAACAGGCCAAGGACGGCGCACAGTCAGCGTTGGACTCGGTCAAGGAGCGCGTAGCCGGTGTGGCTGCCGCTGCTACCGACAAGTACAACGACGCCGTCGACAGTGTGAAACAAAAAATTGCCGAACAGCAAGACGACCCTGACTCGCCCCTCAACCAGGCCAAAGAAAAGGCCGCAGGCGTTGCCGGCAAGGTAAAGGAAGCCACCGGAAACATCGTCGAAAAAGCCGGAGACCTGCTCGACAACCTCGCCGACAAGGCCCACGACCTCGCCGACCGCATGGGCAATAAAGACTGATGCAGTAAACTAATATGTAGAAAGCAAAAGGGCAAAAGCGTCAGACGCTTTTGCCCTATTACTATGTTAAGACCTCCTTTCGACTAATCTTATAATCCTGATACTGATTTCATAAAGTAAATATAATGGCACAGCAACCAATATAAGGGTCATTATATCTGGTGGTGTTATGATTGCTGCCACCACGCAAATTATCAAGAATGCGTAACTCCGATATTTTACAAGGTAATCGGAATGAATTAGCCCCATCTTGGCCAAAATAAAGGCTATCACAGGCAATTGGAAAACCAAGCCCATGAGAAGAGTCAGCATGACAAAGGTCGAGATATAGCTATCGAGAGTTATGGTGCTATGGATTTTATCTGCCACAGAATATGTTCCCAAAAATCTAAACGAAATCGGGAATAGGACATAGTAACTCATCAACACGCCCAAAACAAACAAAAAGTAGATAATAACGGCAACTTGGATTGAATACTTCTTTTCACTTTCAAGCAAAGCCGGAGAGACAAAACGAAATAACTCAAAAAGAATATACGGAGAAGCACACAACAAGCCCAAATATATTGACGTGGTTATATGCGTCATAAACTGACTCGACAAATCCGTAGCTATCAAATCAACATAGAACTCATCGAACCGGAAATCAGAATCAAAAGCACGACAAATATCTTCAATCACTCCATATGTAATGAAATTATATTCACTTGGAGCAAGAAGTATATCGAATGTAATAGTTTTAAAATAGAAAATCACACACGAAAGTATCAGTGTTGCAAAAACAACTCTGAAAAGTATCTTACGGAGGGCCTCGAGATGCCCTCCGAATGTCATCATGCCCTCATTCGATGACATTATCGGTGTGTTTCATTTAAATTATCTGTGTCTTTTTCTCCCATTGATTTATCATGAGATTCATTTTGCGCGTCAGCGGCTTTTCGGTCGGGCGTAGACGTCTCGTTCATTCCATCCTTAAACTCTCTAACGCCCTTGCCAAGTCCGCGCATCATCTCGGGTAGTTTCTTCCCGCCGACCAGGAGCAAGGCCAGACCACCGATAAGAAGCAGTTCGGTAGTGCCTATAAAAACTATAATCATAACTCGGATTATTCAGGTATGACAAGCGAAATCTCGCACGAATCAAAATCAATCTCCCAATGGCCGTTATCATTGGCTTCCCATTTGTATTTCTTAGACATCTCGTCCCACCAATTTTGGAACTTTGTGCCAGTATCGCCAATATCCTTGATAAGGCGTTCGTAAAGCTCGGCATTGTCTACTGTAAGTATTTTAGCCAACTCGTTCAAGCCATTGCGACGCTCAAAGAGTGCCTGGATTTCGTCTCTTTCCTCTACGGCCACTCGACCTATAACTTTCTTCATCTTATCGAATCTTTTTTATTTATTAACGTATCTATTACAACTGTAGTGGAATCAGTTGTATTCTTCGCAGAGCGACGACAACTATCTATGCAAGAGCCTGCACATTTGCCGAAACATGAAGCGCCACAAGCTCGAGTACAACCATCAAAACACATACCTCTACATGTGCCTTTACATCCATTTTTACACCCCGTTACCGGTATTGCTGCATTTACAGTCAATGCAATACCGCCAATCATTGCCAGTATCGGCAATACACGGGAGCCGACTTTGGTGAAGAACGTACGTCTCGAAATCTTCATCGCTTTACAATGGTATAATCTAATGACGACTCTGCGGAACCCATGCTGTTGCGACACTCTACGTAGTAGTATATATACGTACCCCCGTTGTAGCCTGCATGAGACCGTTCAAAGACAATGCTCTCAGTCATGCCTCTTTTTGGACCCGTATTATGGTATACGGCCCCGCCATACTGTCTCATTGATTCAGATTTTGCCATATCGCTCTTTGTCGGCTTGGATGAAGGTTTCTTAGAGTATGCCCTCCAATGTACGGTTGCGCTTATATTACTTTCTTTATCTCCGCCAGTCTTGAAGCGTACACGAATTGAAAAACCATCGACAACCGATGTCGTTAGAAACTTGTCAAAAGTGGGTTTGGAAATCTTTTGG
This sequence comes from Muribaculaceae bacterium, assembly GCA_009775195.1. GTDB lineage: Bacteria > Bacteroidota > Bacteroidia > Bacteroidales > Muribaculaceae > CAG-873. The sequence continues at coordinate 3,178 of VSPF01000063.1, read as the reverse complement.
GTAGGATAGTTTTGATTCGACGAACTCGACGGGTCTTTGGGCTCGTCAGTCTCACAAGACCAAAATGTGGCGGAGAGTATGAGGCATAATACCAATGTTATAAGTCTGTTAACCATACCTTTATTTCTCATTAATTATGTCAAACGGGTCAAGATAGTCTATCTCTTCAATAGATTTCTCTGGCAAGAATTCCCCCAGTTCTCTAACAGAGTCAAGGAGTTTTTTAGAGGCATTGCGCTCTATATGAGCTACAACACACTGTTCGTGTGAGGGCGTATTGACTTCAAGTGTTGTCTTTTTGTTTAGCCATATGCATCGTCTACATTGATACGCATCACATCTGCGGCAAATCGGAGCATGGTCAAGGCGAAAAAGCTGCTTATTCTTTATTTTCAATCCAGATTCTACATCGCCCAAACTTTCACTACCGTCGAGATAAAACGCTGGGCAAATATAAAATTTACCATCAGGAGCAAGCGTGACACTCTCAAAACCTGCATTGCAATTATTCATTGCATCAAGCATCATACGGTCAGTCAAGCTATTCAATTGCACATAATGCCCTTTAGCATATTCACTTTTTATTTTGTTTGCCAAGCGACCGAGTATAGCACTATATTGCTCGAAATCCTTCTCGCCCATCGCCTCTATATCAGTTAAAAATATATTGAGACGACTAAACCGTGCCAAAGACTCTTCAACAACTAAGACATTGTCCTCAAGAGATTTTAAAGCACTTCTTAATACCACATTTGAGCCCGACGGGAGATTAACAAGGTCAGAAACTGTTTCAGAAACCACTATATCAGCATCCGTAGTTAGTGAAGACGGTACAATATTAATATGGTCTATTTTTTCTATCTCTTTCTTCAACTCTGCGGATATTTGATGGTACGGCCAAACAATCTGAACCGTCCAATTTTGTTGCATAGCCATGAGGATGGCTTTACCAAGCAACACCGGAGCAATCGTTCTTTCTTCCGTCCGATTATTAACATAATGGCAAAACGACGGCGACTTATCGCTCAACTGTATTATGAGATACTTCAGCATATAGTTGTATTGCATTTAATCTTAGTTTTATCCCACTCTTCTCGAAGCCCTTGCATTTCAAGTTTACGGAATAATTTGTTCCAGTAATAGTTATTAGCTCTCACTCTTGCCTTATGCATCAGACAAATGGCCGTAGAACGTTGAAAAATGGTATCTGTTTCTGCCGCATCGTAATTCTCGCCTTGACACCAAGCACAACCCGAAGCTATTTCACAGTCCAAACACTCACGGGGTGATTGAGTGATTCTGTCTAACGACAGGAAAGGACGCAACTTATTTAAATTGATACCCTCCTCTATATTCCCTATTATAATTGGTTTTTTAGACCGCAGAGAATAACCAGCGAAACGAGTACACGGATAAAAATTACCAGCGGCATCGACAGACATCATCTTACCGGCTCCGCACCAATTCTCGTTTGAAGTCATTGGTTTACCCAACGCTTCCCAAAAGAATGAGCATGTATGGGTTCGGTATAAGTCATTATCTATTATCGCATCCGCAAGCTGCATCAATTGATTTTCTAATCGTATATCATCTCCAGGCTCCCATACATTTTCAAAAACACAGTTGATATTCACATCTCCAATTCCAAGACTAAAAAGATGCAACACACTATCTTTTATAAAATCTATATTGCTGTGGCTTATGGTTACTTTTGTTCCTGCATTGGGAAACTGAGACTGCCAAAGTGGGACATTTTTCACCACATCCTCATAAGAACCTCTATCCGAATCCTTATATACTCTATTCATATCATGGAGCAGCTTAGTACCGTCCACAGTCATCATTATGCTCAGATGACTATGATTTTTCCTAATATATTCTTGTACTTTAGGCGTATGGTAATTGATGCCATTTGTAGCAAACGAAAACCGATATGAATTAAACCATCTATGATTAAGCCTAAACATCTCGGTCTTAATATAATCACATATCTTATCTATCAGGTCTATTTCTAAAAATGGTTCACCACCGATAAAATCCCAAACAACCGAACGGTCATTTTTAAAAACATCGCAAGTCAACACATAATCTACGACCCTTTTGGCAAGTTCAAAGTCCATTCTTTCGCCACCATTTTTGCCTACCAAATAGCAATATTTACATGCCAACTGGCAATCCTTGGTGACTATAAATGTGATTTCTCGAGCGATGCCTTCTTCCCAGACACCGTTCTCATTCTTAATTTGATTGGTTGTGGTCATTTCTTTCAAGCGGATTTAAGGGTATGACGAGTCATGCCCTTAAATCCTAAACTTTAACGATTGGCATTGCCTTTACAAGCGTAATGACTACAGGTACCCTTACATGTGCTTTGGCAGCCCCATTTGCAAGAGCCATCACAGGTCCCCGAACATGTTGTTTGACAGGTTCCCGAGCATGTGCCGCTACATGTGCCCGTACATCCACCGCACCCATAACGTGTGCATCCCATTTGCGAATTTGAAGCACTTGCCAAGATAGGTGCATTTGCCAAGACAATAGCACCTAAGAAGGGTAATGCTCTTTTAGCAGCATTCTTGAAGAAACTGCGACGAGACTGCAACTCTTCTTTTTCGTTTTCTTTCATGATTGGTAAATCATTCCCTATAGACTCACCTGATTGGGTTATGATATTATACAAAAAAAAAGCGTGAGAGTCTGTATCTGTTACTCGTCCCGCTATACAAGGCCTTAGCATTGCCCATCAATGTAGAACGAGCAACGCGGAGCCTCACGCTGTATGATAATAGTGGTTACGGCATTTGTTTGCCGCAACAATAGTATATATCATACCCGAAAGGCGCCTATCGCTGCCTCATCCTTGACATTGATTTCGAAGTTGCTAAGTTCTGTATAGCCAAGAATAAGCGCCGGATAAACGCTTTTTGTTATGTCTGCATCCCACCCACTTGCCTCATACCGAGACTCCGCAAGCGATATGCGTCGCAAATTTATAAACAATTTTTCACACCTGCAATATACTTGGTTGTAATTGTGAAATTTTTCATAAAATTATTTTCATTTCATATAATTGCCGATGTAACGTATCCGTCCGAAATCGACCGGCTTGTACATAGCGTCTTGGGTTGCGAACTTTGCAATCAAAAACGCTATGTTTAATTTGAATGAGAACAACCGC
>VSPF01000062.1 GCA_009775195.1 Muribaculaceae bacterium | reverse complement strand
GTCCTGACCGTCCTTGCCGTCGACGCCGTCTTTGCCGGGAGCACCGTCCTGACCGTCCTTGCCATCAACGCCGTCTTTGCCGGGAGCACCGTCCTGACCGTCTTTGCCGTCGACGCCGTCTTTGCCGGGAGCACCGTCCTTGCCGTCGATGCCGTTTGCGCGGATTTTGTTGCCGGCCTGGTCGAGTATGAAGTCGCCGTTGAGGGTCCAGTACCAGTTGCCGTCAGAATCCTGGCGGACCGAGACGACGGGTGTCTGGCCGTCAACGCCATCTTTGCCGTCTTTGCCGTCGGCACCGTCCTTACCGGGGGCCCCGTCTTGTCCGTCCTTGCCGTCTACGCCGTCTTTGCCGGGAGCGCCATCCAGGCCGTCTTTGCCGTCGGCGCCATTGATGCCGTCCTTACCGTCGGCACCATCCTTGCCATTGCGGATTTCCATGGTCGATTCTGCGCCGGCTGCGTTGATAAAGTGTATTACACGCACGCCGTTGCCCTTGTCTTCGATACTTTGTATGAAGAGCTTGCCGTTCATTAGGTCGGAGAGCACCTGTACGTTGTCGTTGAGTTTCTGTACTGCGACTTCGAGTTTGCCTACTCTGTCGTCGAGGTCATTTACGGAGTTCCAAAGGTCCGTGTCGTCGTATTTACAGCCTATTGGCAGTAGCAATGCTGCAAAGACGAGCAATGTGAATAGTTTCTTGGCCATTTAAGTGGTTAGAGATTTGGTGAAACGATTGTTTGTTAGTTTTCAGGATTTTTAGGGTTTGGTTAGACAATTGTCAGCGCCATCAACAAGTAATGACGCCGCTAAGTTACGGCTTTATTTTAAAAATCACAAAAAAAGCTAAAAATTAACGTGTTTAAGTGTAATTTTGATAATCCTACAGTCTAAAAGGTGGCTAAAGAACGTGCCTGACAAGAGGAGACAAAAAGATATAAGGGGACAAAAATGCATAAAACGTTTATGTGCTTTTTGAATTTTTGCATTTATGTGTCTTGTTTATCGTCTTATAGTCTTTTCGGCAACGCGGTTGTTGCCCCGATTTATACCCGATTTAGGGTATTGCCGGGGTATGATGGCGGTTGTAATTTTGTAGCAGGAAAAAATTTACGGATTGTTTGTCAAGTCAGCGACAGGTCGTCAGGGCCTGTCGCAGTCTGTTTCATGGTAGAGCCTTCCGGGTGGTACGACTGCAGGCACGCCGGGGTTGTACTTCGTGCCGATACTTATGTCGAAACCGGCGTCGACGAGCTGCCGCGCCAGTTCGGGTTTGCGGCGGAAGCCGTGGATTACCCAGCGCTGCTTGGGGTGGAAGGCTTTGCGTAGCTCCATGATGCGCCCGAAGCGGCCCACGCAGTGTATGATGAGCGGTTTGGCGACCTCTTCGGCTATGGCGGCCTGCTCGAGGAAGATTTTTTCTTGGATGTCTTGCCCTGCTCCCTTTTGTGCGTCGAGTCCGGCCTCGCCTATGGCCACCACGCGCGGGTCGGAGGCAAGCCGGCGCAGCCGGTCGAATATGCCCGGAGTCAGATTTTCGGTATCCCAGGGGTGTATGCCCACGCTATACCATGCCTCACCGTAGGAAGTGTCGATGGTGTCGTCGGGGCTGATGTTGGTAATCATCGAGGGCCCCCGTCGGCCGTGGGTGTGTATGTCGTCGAAGTCTGCCAGTGTCATGGTACAGGGTCGTAGCCGCTCCCTCCCCAGGGGTGACAGCGGCATATACGCTTGATTGCCAGCCAAGAGCCTCGCAGGGGTCCGTGCTTGCGCAGAGCCTCGAGGGCATACTGGCTGCATGTGGGCGTAAAGCGGCAGCTCGGGGGCGTAAGCGGCGATATACAGGCGCGGTAAAACACTATCGGCACGCATAGCAGCCACGTGGCGGCACTACTGAGGCATTTCGCTAACTTGTGCATAGTGCTGCTGCAGGGCTTCGAGAATGCGGCATACGGCCCGTTCGACCGGGCGGTAGTCCATCAGGCCGTTGCCTACATAGATAAAGGCAAGGTCGACGCGGCATCCGTCGGGGAGAGGGTAGTTCTGGTGGTTGAGGCGGAAAGCCTCGCGTGTGCGCCGGCGCATCAACACGCGGTCTACGGCATGGTGGAGGCGCTTCTTGGGCACGGAGATTAGAAAAGCCACCGGGGCGTCGGAGCGGCGCGTGTCGTTGCGTCGCGCAACGGCGCGTAGCGGGTAGGCAAGACGCGAAAACTCTGCCCCGCCATTGCTAAATAGTTGGTCGATAGCAGTGGTAGAGCAGAGTTTTTGTTTCTTGTATAGACCGTATTTTTTCAAGTGCGTGGCCCTGTTAGAGGCTGCTATTGTTCTGACAGGTATAGGTCGAGGGCCGAGGTCATAGAGGGGGCCTTGGGCGTGGGGGCCTCGATGTCGAGGCGCAGGCCGGCATCTTTGACGGCCTTGACTGTGGCCGGGCCGAAGGCCGCGATGCGGATGTCGCCCTGGTTGAAGTCGGGAAAGTTTTTGAGGAGCGAGTCGATGCCCTGGGGGCTGAAGAAGACGAGCATGTCGTAGTCAAAGGCTTCGTCGGGAGTGAAGTCGTTGCTGACGGTGCGGTACATGGCCGCCTGGGTCACGTTGAGCTTGTTGGCGGCAAGCAGGGCGGTGTCAGAACCATTGTTGACGTCGCTCACGGCAAGCAGGAAGTTCTCGGTCTTGTGCTTCTGCATGGCCGGTATGAGGTCGGCGAGTTTGCCTGTGGGAGAGGCGAAGATTTTGCGCTTGCGGTATACGATATATTTCTGGAGGTAGTTGGCGATGGTCTCGCTGGTGCAGAAATATTTCAGGGTCATAGGTATGGTTATGCGCATTTCCTCGCATAGACGGAAGAAATGGTCGACGGCTGTGCGCGCTGTAAATACTATGGCTGTAAAATCGGGGATATTTACTTTCTGCTGACGAAATTCTTTCGCAGAAAGACCTTCGACCTTGATGAAGGGTCGGAAAACCAGCTCTACATCGTGCTTCTGAGCAATGTCGAAGTACGGAGACTTGTCGGTGGTCGGCTTTGGCTGGGATACAAGTATCTTCTTGATTTTCACTCTCGGTACAATAAAGTGGTTGCTGCTACGATGGCCGGTGCTTTCACATCGCTGATGTCAGCAGTGCTGACAGGCGCCATATTATGAGCATCGGCAAAATTTCCAAAGTGCAAAGGTACAAAATAAAATAAAGCAAAGACCAAAAATTTTGGTAAAAAATTCTAAAACCTTTTGAGATAAATAATATTCTGGCTATGAAATATATTGATAGAGAGATTGTTATGAGCGTGCTCTGCCATTGGGGCTGAAATATCAACAACAGTGCCGGTGCTACCAGGGCCAGGCCCGCATAGGCCTGTGTGGCCGCAAAACCGCCAAGCCATCGGCGCAGGCCGTCGGCCGTCGTGAAGGTGTAGCCCACCAGCCAGTAGGCGCAACGTTGGAAGATATAGTATGCGCCCAGCAGCCCCATCGACGCCGTGGCGCCGGCAAATGTCGCCGGACTCGGCACGCCGTGCAGGTTATAGAGCACCACGCCGCCGAAGATTACAAAGACAAGAGCCAGGACGGCGGCTATGGGTACGGGCACCGATTGCTCGTCGTCGAAGACGTTGGGGCGGCGCCTCACACTCCACAGCTCGGCGCGGTATGCCTTGAGGGCGCGCCGCATCGACCCGGCATTGAGGGCGGCCAGCACGAGCGTGCCCATCAGCAGGGCTGCAAGTGGTGTGGAGTTTATATATGATGGCGACATACCCATCGGTGCCACGCCCTCGCGCAGTCCCGACGGTACCTCGGGCAGGCGCGACTGCGCCATGGTGTCGGCCATGGCCTCGCGGCGCAGACTGTCGGCCTCGGCGACGGGTATGAAGTGTGGTATGCGCCCGGCTACCGTGTCGGCAGCTATGCTGTCGACAAGCACGGTGCTGATGCCGTCGCGGTACATCTGCGCTGCCTGGCGGGGCGGCTCGAAGGTCGTGGCGGCTACGGGGTGTATGTCGAGGCTGTCGGTGGGCATGTCAGAATTTCGGCGAAACCTTGATGTGGCGGCAGGGGGCCAGGGCCAACTCTACGGCCTCGCCTACCGACGATGCCACGCTGAAGAGCCTGAAGTGGTCGGCGGGTATGAAACCTTCCTGTATGCCTTGGTGGAAGAGCGACAGCAGCGGCGCGTAGTAGTCGTTGATGTTGAGGATTACCACGTTGCCACGGAAGAGTCCCAACTGTCGCCATGTGATGATTTCCATCAGCTCCTCGAATGTGCCCACGCCGCCGGGCATGGCTATGCAGCCGTAGGCCAGTTCGGCCATCCGCGCCTTGCGGGTGTGCATGTCGGGCACGATGTCGAGCACGTCCATGCCGGCATGATTCCAGCCCCGGTCAACCATAAATTGCGGTATTACGCCGTGTGTGCGGCCCCCGGCAGCTATGGCGGCGTCGGCAACGGCGCCCATCAAGCCGCTGCGGCCCGCGCCCGACACGAGGGTTACGCCACGGGCGGCAAGGGCGCGGCCAAGCTCGGCTGCGCTCTCGAGATATATCGGGGCAAGGTGCGCCGACGAACCGCAGTATACGGTCACGGCAAGTTCCTCTAACTCTTTCATGCCGCAAAGGTACGAAAATTTTTTCGGTTTGGAGTGCTGTCGGGGCTGTCGCTCTCGCTCTTTTTCTTCATTACTACTTGTCGCCGTAATGTCCTTTTAGTGATATCACATTGACAAGCACCCTTTCGTCTTCAATCGAGTAAATCATGCGTGACCCTTTGTCGATACGCCTGCTCCACAATCCGCTCAGGTTACCTTTTAGTTGTTCTACCTGTCCGGTGCCGGTTGTGGGGTGCTGTTGTAGTTCTATAAATAACTGCGTAATTTTTGCAATTGTTTTCTTTTGGCCTGATTTTCGCCATTCGTCCAAGTGTCTTTTAGCCTCGGGCGTCAATATGAGCTTGTAAGTCATAAGCCCAGTAGTGTCCTTATTTCGTCAATCGTATGTTCGGTTCCTTTCCCGGCTTTCATTTCTTCTACGCCGCGCATCACCGAAGCCATGTTTTCAGGGTCGTCGAACCATGGGTCGCCAGATGGAGATGGATTTTCGCTTACTTCGATATTTACTGCGTCTGCCTTTGAAATAAGTATTGCCTCGATATAGTTTTTAAGGCTCCGCCCCTGGGCTGCGGCCAGGATGGAGAGCTTCTTAAGTGTGTCGATGGGTAAGTCGATATTTTTGCGTTTAATTGCGAGTGTGCTTGCCATAATTAGTGAGCTTTTACTTTGCAAAGATATATAATATACATAATATATACAAATGTTGCGCCGAAATGTTTATGTCTTATTCTCGTATATCTTGGCGGCTTTGGCGAGCTCGTCGGCGACGAGGCTGCGCAGTTCGGGCGGCGAGAGGACTTCGATGCGCGGCCCGTATTTCAATATTTCCTCGACCAGGTCGAGGCTCACGCGCAGGCGGTAGTGAAAGATTGAATACTCGTCGTGTATAAATTCCTCCTGCGAGGCATGTAGCGGCAGGGCGCGGAAATATTTTGCCAGCCTGGCGTCGACCTTGAGCGCCACCCGGCGCACGGGCGTGGCACTGACAACGATGCCGAAAGAATTGGCAATATATTCCGCAGCATCAAAGGCCGGGTCGGGACGGAAGGTCTCGGGTAAGAGTCTCAGGCCGGTGATGCGGTCGAGGGCGTAGGTCTTGATGCGCTTCTGCTCTACATGCCGCCCCACCACATACCAGCGCTGGCGGAAGAGCTTCACGAAATATGGCTCAAGAACTATGCCGGTGGTCGGCACGGTACGGTAGTAGGGTTGGTAAGTAAACTGTATGCGGCGGTGGTTGCGCAGGGCGTCGATGACAGGCGCAAGGAACTCGCGCGCCGACGGCACGTCTTCTACAAATATTCGGTCGGCCATGTCGCGCGACTGGCTTATTACCTCGTGCGTGGCGGCGGCATTGAGCAGCCATTCGGTCACGGCCTCGCCGCCGTCCTCGTCGATATAGTATTCGAACGTCACCGGGTCGCACTTGATTTCAATCTTGAAAAGTTCCTGAGCGGCTTCGCGGTAGTTGCAGAATGTGCGCCGGGGCAAGGGGTTGCCGTTGGAATAAGGCGACCTGCGCCACAGTTCGTCAATATCGGCACGGGTGATGCGCCCATAGCGGCGTATGGTGTCGACAAGCCAAAGATATCTATTAAAAAGGTCGTGAGCCATGATTAAGAAATTGTAGGGACGCGCCATGGCGCGTCCGCCCAGACAATAGTCTTATCTACCATCTAATATTTGACGCTGAGTAGCCTCAAACCGATTACGGTGATAAGGGCGTTGATGATTAGGAGCTCGAAGCTGGTCTCATAACCCCAGAGCTGTTTGAGGGCGTACTGCAGGCACCACGACAGCACCGGGGCGGCGACGCATACCACGGGCACGAGGCGGTCGCGCACGGGACGCTGCCAGAACATGCCGTAGACAAACAGGCCGAGTATAGGCCCGTAGGTGTACGAGGCCAGGGTGTAGACCGCCGATATGGCATCTTGGTCGCTAAGGTAGTAGAAGGCAATGATTACCAGGCCCATGACTACCGACATGGCCATGTGCACGGCCTTGCGGGTGCGCGTGAGGCGTTTGTCATCGTGGGTCTTGTGCGCACCGAGGATGTCGACGGTATACGACGTTGTCAGCGATGTCAGCGCCGACCCGGCGGCAGAATAAGCGGCCGAGATTAAGCCTAATACGAAGAGTATCAGTACAATCACTGGTACGTCGGGGTGCTGCGCCACCATGCCGAAGAGTTCGTCGGTCTTCTCGGGTATGGCTATGCCCTTGCTGGTGATAAACATCACCAGCACCGTGCCCAGGATTAGGAAGAGGGCGATGACGAAGAACTGCGTCACACCGCTGACTATCATGTTTTTCTGACTCTGGCGGCTGTCGCGGCAGGCGAGGTTGCGCTGCATCATGTCCTGGTCGAGGCCGTTGGTGGCGATGGCCATAAACACACCGGCGAGGAACTGCTTCCAGAAATATGTGCCCTCCTTGGGGTTGTCGAAGAAGAACATCCTCGACGACGGATGGTCGGCAATGGCGCCGGTCAACTCACCGAAGCTAAAGCCCATGTTGGTGGCTACGAAGTAGATACAAAGAATTACCGACATGATGAGGCAGAAACTCTTGATAGTGTCGGTCCATATCAGGGTCTTCACGCCGCCCTGCACGGTGTAGAGCCAGATTAGCGCGATGGTGACGATTACGTTGAACACGAAAGGTATGTGCAGCGGCGAGAAGACCAGGAGCTGTAGCACGGCGCACACCACGAAGAAGCGCACCGCCGCCCCGAGCATCTTCGATATGAAGAAGAACCAAGCCCCGGTGCGGTAGGTAGAACCGCCGAAGCGGTCTTCGAGATAGCCGTAAATCGATATGAGGTTGCGCTTGTAGAACAGCGGCACCAGCACGAAGGCTATGGCGGCATAGCCCACGATAAAGCCCAACACCATCTGCAGGTAGGCATAGCCCTTGCCGACTACCATGCCTGGCACGCTGATAAATGTGACTCCCGATATGGCCGCGCCGAGCATGGCGAAGGCCACCAGCGGCCACGGTGCCTGTCGCCGTCCGGTAAAGAAGGTGGAGTTGTCGCTGCCGCGTCCGGCAAAATACGACACACCCATCAGCAGCGCGAAATACGCCGCAATAACAATAATCACTATAACTGCCTGGCTCATTATTTGTGTTTTTCGAAATAGTTTGTGCGGATTATTCGGTCGGAGGTCTTGCGGGCGTCGCGCAGCATTTTGAGCTTGTCGGCGTTGACGGCTGTGTCGCCCTCCTCGGCCATTGTCATCGACGATATAGCCATGCCTGCCTTGCCCGGTTGGAAAATCGACTCGCCCATACCGTGCCACCCATACGCCTCAAGACCCATCAGGTTGAGCAGGGTGGGGTATATGTCAATCTGGCCCGCCACATCGTCGTAGCGTCCACCTACTGGGGAGTTGAGTATAATCATCGGCGTGTGCTGGCCGGGGTCTACCAGGGCCGGGGCAGCGGCGTGGAGCTCGGCACGTTCGCCGGCAAGTCCCTCGTGGTCGCCGGTGATAACGACCATTGTCGACGCGCCGTCGTTGCGGCTAAATACGTAGTCGACAAGCTGATGTAACTGGCTGTCGGTATAGTGGGCCATGTTGATATAGTCGGCAAGACGTTCGGGCAGGCCGGACGTGCCGGGCGCGAAATCTGCGTCCCTCATGTCCTGAGGCAATTTGAAAGGGTTGTGCCCCGAATATGTGATAAAGGTAAGCATCGCCGAGCTATCGACGGGCCACATGGCCTTGTCCGACTGCAATTTAGCGGTGCTTTGCCGCAGGAAGGAGCCGTCGGACAGCTTGGCCGGATTACCGATGAGTTCGTCGAGCTGCCAGTTGCGGCGGTCGAGCAACGAGTCGTAGCCAAAGGCGTTGGCGATTGCAGCCTGGTTCCACGTGATTGGCTTGTCGCAGGTGAAAATCAACGATTTTGTGCCATATTTTTCGTGCATGGCCTTGTTGAGCGACGGGTAGATGACATCGGGAAACTTCATGCTGTAGACCGAGCCCTTCATGGGCAGCAAGCCTGTATTGAGCATCAGTTGGAAGTCAATCGAGCGTCCGGCATCGACCTGTGTCAACAGTCGCGGCACGTAGAGCGTGGCGCTGTCGGCAAGCAGAGAGTTGATGTAGGGGGTGATTTCCTTGCCGGCTATCCGTGCCTCTACCGGCCAGCTTTCGAGCGACTCGCACACGATGAGCACTACGCTGCGACGGGTTGCCGCGCTGTCGCCGGTAAAGTAGAGACCGTCGGGCAGACGTTCGAGTGCGGCGAGAGGTGTCAAGGTCGTTAGACGCTTGTGGGCGTCGAGCCATTCGTCGAGCGCGGTCTGGCCGTCCCCGCCCGACGAGTAGTGGCGGTCGAGCAGCGAATAGGCTATGTGCCCGGCAAGTGTATAGGTAGGCACTCCGGCCGTAGAATAGTAGCAGCTTTGTACTAATTTGTCGTATGCCTTATAGAAACCTCCGCGCAGGGCAATCCCGACGGCACATATCAATATGCCGGCAGCTAAAAGAATCGAATAGCGCAATCCGAGCCGTCCGATGTCGCGCCGCCTGAGTCGGCAGGCCGTCAGCCATCCCCAGGCAAGTATGACGATTGCAAGCGCGTCGGGCCAGCGGAGCGACGCCCTCACCGAGGCTGTGAAATCTGCCAGGTTACCTGCCAGGAGGTAGCTCTCGGGCGGTATGGCGGCGAAGTATGTGCGGCAGTACATCAGATTGGCCAGCATCACCATGTCGGCAATGGCAAGCACTACGATTTGTAGCCATACTTTGCGACTCAATACATATGGCAGCGTGAGCAATAGCGCGGCGGTGAGTGTCACGCACCACAACAGCCAGTCGCTCATGGGACGGAAGGTGGTTGTCAGACACCAGTCGATGTCGAACCAGAGGAGCGACAGCAACGAGGTGAGGGCCATCACGCCGAAGCGCGACTTCCACATAGTGCCCGTGAAGAGGCTTTTGATTTTTGTAAACATCTTATTATTCGTCGTATAGCAGGTATTTGCGGCGCTGGGCCTTGAAGCGTGCCACATCGCCGGCCCATGTTGCCTTGATTTCGTCGGCACTCTTGCCGGCCTCTATCATGCCGCGAATGTCGCCACGGCCTATGAGCAGTTCGAAGAAATTGCGGAAGAATTTGTCGCCCAAGCCCAGGTCGCGGTAGGCATCGATGATATATTCGAGGTTGATGCCCTGTGCTATGGCCTCTTCCTCGCTCATGTCGCCGAGGTCTACACCGTGGCACAGTTGGTCTTTTTGAGGCGGGTTCTTGGCACCGGCCATGCTGCGGGGGGTAAAGGAGAAACTGCGCCCCTTCATGTCGGGGTGGCCGTAGATTTCGAATGGCCTGTCGGTGCCGCGCCCCAGGCTGACAGGCGTGGCTTCGAAGTAGCATGTCGACGGGTAGAGATATATGGCCAGCATCGTGCGCAGGTTAGGCGACGGGGACACCGGCAGGCGGTAGCGCGTCTGGTGGGTGTAGCCTTCGCACGGTATGACAGTGAGCGGCACTTTTGCGCCGTCTTTTAGCCAGCCCTCGCCGTTGGCCATCCGCGCGAGCTCGCCCAGGGTCATGCCGTGGACTATGGGTATGGGCAGACGGCCCACGCCCGACGAGTATTTCATGTCGAGTATGGGGCCGTCGACAGTCATGCCGTTGGGGTTGGGACGGTCGAGCACGAGCACGTCCTTGCCATAGACCGAGGCGGCGTTCATCAGGTCAATCATGGTGCAGTAATACGTGTAGTATCTCAGCCCCACATCTTGAATGTCGACCACTAAAACGTCAAATTTGTCCATAACTTCCTTTGCCGGCATACGCTTGCCCTTGCCCTCGTAGAGCGATGCAATTGGCAGTCCTGTGGGGCCGTCGATGCCGCTGGCCACGTGTTCGCCGGCGTCGGCAGTGCCCCTGAAACCGTGTTCGGGCGAAAAGAGGGTCACCACGTTTATGCCGCCGTCGAGCATCAGGTCGACAGTGTGCTTGTCGCCCACCATGCCGGTGTGGTTAGAGAAGAGGGCAACGCGCCTGCCTTCGAGCAGGGGGAAATATTTGTCGGTTTGTGCCGCCCCGACACGCACCTCGGCATTGGCCACCAAGGCAACAAGCAACAAGGATAAGGAAAATATAATACGTCTGAGCATAAGGTGTTAGAAGTGAGTAGTTATTAATTAGCTGCGGTGCTGAAGAGAGGAAACATAATTACAAAAGTTCAAAAGTGATAAAAATTTTTATGTACTTTATGCCTTTGTGTCCTTTTGTTTCTTCCGATTCTCAACGCCGTCACCTGTAGGGTCGCGGCATGCCGCAACCGAATAGCGGAATAATTCTCCCCAAAGGTAGTGCAAAAAACAATTACAAGCAAATTAAAATTTGCAAAAACCTCGAGGATAGGACTTAGAATTTTCCTACTGGAATTATGTCGATTTTCTTATCCTTTATTGTCAGGCTCTCACTTTGCGTGTTGGTAATGACAAGTAGATTGTTGCAATTAAGTTCTTCTGCGGCCTCGATGAGGGCACTCAGCTCACGCTTGCGAGTCTTCTCTGATGCCATGTCATAGCAAACTTGTATCAATTGTTCTACTTTGGGCCCTTTTCTGGTTACAAAATCAATCTCTTTGTCGTTGCGTGTGCGATAGTAGAAAAGTGTATTCCCGGGTATGTAGCCTCGTCGCAAGAGCTCTACGAATATCTGGTTTTCTAACAGCCTGCCGAGGTTCTCGGTGAGATTGAATGCCGTGCTTTGAACGAAGCCATTATCAACCACATAGACCTTGTTTGGCGCTTTTTTCATCATCTTCAGTTTATTACTGAAACGGGGGAGAAAATAAAAAAGATAAGGTTCGGCCAGGTAGTCGCAAAATTTTTTCGTAGTTGTCACACTCGACATACCTACTTCCGACACAAGGTCATTAGCCGAAATCGGGTTGCAAAAATTGGAAAGGAGATATGTCGCAAGGTTGTATAGGTCTGTCGTGTTTCTGACCTTGTGCCGCTTGGCTACATCTTTTAGAAGTATGGAGTCAAATAATGTCGACAAATAGCTCCTGGTGATATTTCGTGCCGGTATGGTTTCGGGATAGCCGCCGTTGTGCATGTAATCGTCGATAAGTGCTATGGCCGACGTGTTCTGCTCCTCTGCTTTTGGGTCTATATTTCCCCAGCGCATTGTTTCTACGAGGCTGAAGGGCAGCATTTCTATTTGGATATAGCGGCCCGTAAGGACGGTTGCCATCTCGCTGCTCAACATCTTTGCATTACTGCCGGTGATTATAAGGTTCTTGCCCCGTCGATATAGTTTGTTGACCCATAAATCCCAGTTATTAAGATTTTGGACTTCGTCGAGCAAGAGATAGTCGTAACCGGGATATACGTCCTCAAGCATTTTCATCGCCAAATCTTCATCCCAGTTTTCTAACAATAGGCTGTCGTCAAAGTTAAGATAGGCAAAGTTTTTGCCTTGCAGCATGAGGAGGGCAAAAACCGATTTACCTACTCGTCGTGGCCCGGTAATAAGCTTGATTAATGGGTTGGCAAGTAGGTCGGCTGTATCGTATTTTGTTTCTCGTGGCTGATAAGGGCGCGACATTAATTCATCGCGTTCGGCTCGCTGGGTGAGGAGTATGTTTTTCATTTTAGCATTGTATTAGGTTGCAAAAATAACCATTTTTATTCAATTATTACGCTGTAGTGGATAAAAAAGTATGTTTTTTATCCACTACAGCGGTTTTATTGGATAAAATCGGGGTTTTGGGGCCTGGTATAGGGCCGCTTTTGAAACTCAAAGACAAAGGTTGCAAAAGTTTTGATGTTTCTGTTGTCGTTATGTTCCCCTCTTGCTATCGCGATGCGTATTTGTTAATAAATCATAAATTAATGTGCGTGGGTTGGAAAGATTTGTTAACGGCACGTCAGTTTTGCACTAATTGTTGTTAATAATGAAATGTAAAGGCCGTATCTTTGCAAGATAAATCAGAAGGATATAATAATGTCGAATATACTTACCACCCTGATAGGCGACCAGCTAAGGCGCTATGGCGCAGACCGCGTGGCCTACAGCACAATCGATTACGACGGGCGTCGCCTGGTGACTGTCACCTGGGGCGAGTTTGCCGAGACCGTCGAAAAGGTGGCATGCGCTCTTGAAGTATTAGGTGTCGAGCCAGGCGACATGATTGCCATTTTCTCACCTAATTGTCAAGAGATACTACAGACCGATTTCGGCTGCTACCGTAACCGCGCTGTTCCTGTGGCAATATATGCCACCAGCAGTCCGGAACAGGTGAAATATATAGTCAACGACGCCGGTGCCAAACTGCTTTTTGTCGGTAGTCAGAGCCACTACCGCGCGGCCAGGACGGTCTTTGCCGACTGCCCGGACTTACATAAGATTATAGCCATCGACCCGGCGGTGACCTTCGACGAAAACGACAGCGACAGCCTGCGCTTCAGCGAACTTGTCGAGCTGGGTTCTATGGCCTCCGACAAGTGCCGCGACGCTGTGACCCTCCGCGCTGCCGAAGCCACCCCCGACGACATCGCAACACTCATTTATACCTCGGGCACGACCGGCGAACCCAAGGGTGCCATATTGCCCCATAGTTGTTTCAATGCGGCGATTGAGTTGCACCACAAACGCCTCGACACACTCAGTGCCGAGGATACGTCGGTATGCTTCCTGCCACTGAGCCATATCTTCGAAAAGGCTTGGACGTATTTTTGCCTTTCCAAAGGCATGCGCGTGGCTATCAACCCCGACCCGCACCGCATACAAGAGGGCATACGCATCGCACGCCCCACATGTATGTGCAGCGTGCCGCGCTTCTGGGAGAAGGTCTACACCGCCGTACAAGAAAAAATCGGCTCGATGAAGGGCCTGTCGAAACTCATGGTCGAGCGTGCCCTCAAAGTCGGGGCCAAGCGCAATCTCGACTATGTGCGTCTTGGCTTGCCCGTGCCTGCGTGGCTCGAAATGCAATATAAGTTCTTCGACAAACAGGTGTTTGCCAAGTTGCGCCACACCATAGGCATCGACCACGGCAACATCTTCCCCACCGCCGGCGCACCCCTGTCGGCGACCATCACCGAGTTCCTACATTCGTGCGGCATAAACATCGTAATCGGCTATGGCCTGAGCGAGACGACGGCCACGGTAAGTTGCTATCCTACCATTGGTTACGAAATCGGCAGCGTGGGCACCACATTGCCGGGTGTCGAGGTCAAAATCGGCGAAGAAAACGAAATATTGGTCAAGGGGCCCACGGTGATGCGCGGCTACTATGGCCGTCCCGACGACGATGCCAAGGCATTTACGCCCGACGGCTGGTTCCGCACCGGCGATGCCGGCCTGTTTGACCAAAGCGGTGCCCTGGTGCTGACCGAGCGTCTCAAAGACCTTTTCAAGACCTCCAACGGCAAATACATAGCCCCGCAGGCTATCGAGAGCCGTCTGGGCGAAGACCGATATATCGAACAGGTGGCCGTCATCGGCGACCAGCGCAAATATGTGACGGCTATAATAATACCGGCTTTCGAGGCCCTCAAGGAGTATGCCCGCAAGAAAGGCATAACTTTCGACTCGCTCGAAGACCTTGTCGAAAACAACGAAATCCGTAAGTTTATCGCCGAACGCATAGAACGCCTCCAGAAGGGGCTGGCTGGCTTTGAGAAAATCAAGCGTTTCACCCTGCTGCCCCGCGAGTTCACTATCGAGAACGGCGAACTGACGAACACCCTCAAAATCCGCCGCCCGGCTATCAACAGCCACTACGCCAACGAAATCGAGGCGATGTATTGTTGAGCCCCGTAGGGACGCGCCATGGCGCGTCCGCGTAGGCGCGGCAAGCTTGATATGAGGCAACGGCAAACTCTAAACTCTCAACTCTAAACTAAATGAAACAGACAACACAAATATCGCAGGGAGCGGAACCTGAAAAAGCCATACTCGTTGGCCTTGTGACACCGCAGCAAGACGAGGTAAAGTCGGCAGAATACCTCGCCGAACTTGCCTTTCTTGCCGACACCGCCGGTGCCGAGACTGTTTGTACCTTTACCCAGCGTCTCGACTACCCCAATCCGCGAACATTTGTGGGTAAAGGCAAACTCGAAGAAATCAAGAACTACATCGAGGAGCGCGGCGACATAGACATGGCGATTTTCGACGACGACCTCACCAGCAAGCAGGTGCTCAACATCGAGCGCGAGCTCGGCGTGAAAATCCTCGACCGAACGTCGCTCATTCTCGATATCTTTGCCAACCGTGCCCAGACGGCAAACGCCAAGACCCAGGTCGAATTGGCCCAGTACCAATATCTTCTGCCTCGCCTGACACGAATGTGGACGCACCTCGAGCGCCAGCGCGGCGGTATCGGTATGCGCGGCCCCGGCGAGACACAGATTGAGACCGACCGCCGTATTATCCTCAACCGCATATCGCTGCTCAAGCAGGAACTTGCCGCAATCGACAGGCAGAAGGCCGTGCAGCGCAAAAATCGCGGCAAGCTGACACGTGTGGCCCTGGTCGGCTATACCAACGTGGGTAAGTCGACGCTGATGAACCTCCTCAGCAAGAGCGATGTCTTTGCCGAAAACAAGCTCTTTGCAACCCTCGACACAACCGTGCGCAAGGTCGTGATTGACAATCTGTCATTCTTGCTCACCGATACCGTCGGGTTTATACGCAAGCTGCCCACGCACCTTGTCGACTCTTTCAAATCGACCCTCGACGAGGTCCGCGAGGCCGACATACTCGTACATGTCGTAGACATCTCGCACCCCAACTTCGAGGAGCAAATCGAGGTCGTAGACCGCACCCTGCGCGAGG
>VSPF01000061.1 GCA_009775195.1 Muribaculaceae bacterium | reverse complement strand
GGCTTCGTCCCCGACGGAATGTCCGACGAGCAGATGACCGAAATCTCTACCGTCTTCCACCTGCCTAAGTGATAATAAAGGGTTATAGTCATCCGGGGAATAACGAGCCTCGGACTTGGCTATAACCCTTATTCTAATTTGACACCTTAATCCCCTTTTACAAGAGCTACATAAATGAGCAAATATTATCTTATAGGTCTCGCTGCCCTGGCTATGGCAGCCTGCACCCAGAAACAAGAAGCAGCCCCGGAAGAGGAAATCAACGACTCCACTACCCCGCTCCACCTGCTCACCCCCGACTACAAGACACCCTACGGCCAACTCAACGCCGACTCGGTCAAGGCCGACGTTGACCGAGTATTTGCCTATATCGACGCCGTGACACCGGCCAAGATGACCGATGGCAAAGTAAACCAGGGCACCTACCGCCTCACAAGCTATGAATGGGGCGTGATGTACGACGCACTACTCGACGCCGCAGCAATCACCGGCGACAAGCGCTATGCCGACTATGTGAGCGACCGCATCGGCTTCCTGGCCGCCGAGGCCGACAAGGCAACCGACGTTAGCGAGGACGGTCAGTTACGCCAGGTCAAAGACCCCCGCACCCTCGACGATGCCGGCGCGATGGCCGGTGCATGGATGCGCGCCGCAATGGCCGACTCCACGCTCGACATAGCACCATATATCGAAAACTACTGGAAAATCGTAGAAACCACGCCCGTACACCTTGCCGACGGCACTATCGCCCGTAACCGCCCCCACTACAACGCCGTTTGGCTCGACGATATGTTTATGGCCCTGCCGTCGATGGCCGTTCGCAGCCAGTATGCCAACGACCCCAAACAGCTCGACGACGCTGCAAACATCGCCACTGGCTTCTTCAAACGCATGTGGATGCCCGAGAAGAATATCTTCCGTCACGGTTATGTAGAGGGCGAACCCCATCAGCCATCTATGGCCTGGGGCCGCGCTAACGGCTGGGCAATACTGACTATGAGCCAGTTGCTCGACTTCTTGCCCGAAAACCACCCCAAACGCGCCGAAATCCTCGGCATGTTCCAGAAACATGCCGCCGGCCTGGCCGAACTGCAAGGTATCGACGGTTTCTGGCACCAGCTCCTCGACCGTCCCGAAACTTACAACGAGACCTCTGCTACCGCAATCTTCGCCTACTGCCTTGCCCACGGTATCAACCAGGGCTGGCTCGACGCCACCAACTACGGCCCCGTCGCACAGCTCGCATGGGAAGCCGTTGCTTCGAAAATCAACGAAAAAGGCGAAGTTGAAGATGTATGTGTAGGCACCGGCATGGGCTTCGACCCGGCATACTATGCCTACCGCCCCGTAAGTGTCAAGGCAGCCCACGGCTACGGCCCCACAATATGGGCCGGTGCCGAGATGATTAAGCTGCTCAACACCTACCACCCCTATGTCAACGACAGCGCAGTACACTATTACAAAGTAGACCCCGAAGCCACAACGCCGCTCTTCAGCCTCGACGCCAACGGCAAGGCACAGGATATCCGCCACTGATATGAAATCAATATTTGCTCTATTGATAGTAGCCTGCTCGGTATATGCATCGGCCCAGACCGATGCATATATCAAGCTTTTTGACCATCACAACCAGCATCCGCGCATCGTGTCGATAACATACCCCGGCGATGCCAACACGCTCGACATGTACAACAGCATCTACGGCCACGGAGCGGTGATTGAAAACCCGTGGGTGGCCTACCGCGTGTACATGGACAACCGCCAGAGCCTCGACCTCTATGTCAAGGCCAAACCGCAACTCGAGCTTGATGTGACAGGCTTCTATACCACGCCCGAGCAGCTTGCACAAGGGTATGGCTGCGATGTGCTGTGGGCCGGCAAATCAATCGCCGCAGGCTCGTTCCGTGGCTATCAGGACGGCAAGCCCGTGACCATCGACACAGTCGCCACACGCACCCAGACCATCCTCGACAACCATACCGCACAGGTAGTCGACAAGGACTGGATGTACAACGGCCACCCCATACAGATGGAGCAGCTCTACAGCATGTGCCCCGACAAACGCGACCTTTATGTAACAATAAAGCTATCGGGTTATCAGCCCGGCGACGTATTCTGCACAGGTATTCAGAAGCTCGAAAACGACAACAAGGGCTTCATACAACCCAACGGCGTAGCTGGTTCGTGGGGCAGCAACGTGCCAGACAAGAACCACCCCGAGTTAGTCGAGACAGTAGGCCTCGGCATTGTTGTTTCGCCTGAAAACATCGTATCGGTCAAGGAAGACGACCTCAACTACCTCGTCTTCGTCCGCCCAGACGCAAACGGCGAAATCAAATATCGCGTCCTCGCCTGCGGCGACCGCGATAAAGACGGCTTCAAATCAGCCGACGAGTGGTTTAAATTCGTCAAGAAACAATAAGCACCCTGTTCATACACAGCGAGGGGGCCGCGCCAAAATGCGGCCCCCTCGCTGTGTATGAACGGAAGTATTAAGCGAGGATTTCGATAAGTCGGTCGGGGGTGACGGTGGCCTGTTCGCCGGTGGTCATATTCTTGAGCGAAACGGTGCCGTCGGCAAGTTCGCTCTCGCCTATCATTGCGAAATAGGGCACGGCGAGGGCATTGGCATAGCCGATTTGCTTTTTCATCTTGGCATTGTCGGGATAAATCTCGGCGGCGATGCCGGCGGCGCGGAGTTTTTTGATGATGCGCATCGATGCCATTGCCTCGGCCTCGCCAAAGTTGGCAAAGACCACGCGGGTCGTGCGGCCGGTCTCGTCGGGATAGAGGTCGAGGGCATTGAGTACGTCGTAGATACGGTCAGCACCAAACGAGATACCGACACCCGACAGCCCAGGCATACCGAATACGCCCGTAAGGTTGTCGTAGCGGCCACCACCCGAGATACTGCCCATCTCGGTATCGAGGGCCTTGACCTCGATAATGGTGCCCGTATAGTAATTGAGGCCGCGTGCCAGCGACACGTCGAGGTCGAGCCGGGCGTCGATACCGAGACCTTCGGTGCCGGCAACGACGGTCTTTAATTCCTCAACACCGAGAGTGCCGATTTCGCTCGGGGCAAGCAGCACGGCAAGTTTGTCGAGACGCTCGGCCGTGGTTCCGTCAATCTGCAAGAGCGGACGTAGTTTGGCGATAGCGTCGGCCGACAGTCCGCGCTCGGCGAGTTCGGATTCGACATTCTCAAGGCCGATTTTGTCAATCTTGTCAATAGCGACTGTGATATCAATCAGCTTGTCGGGTTCGCCAATCAGCTCGGCAATGCCGGCGAGTACCTTGCGGTTGTTGAGCTTGATGGCCACGCGCACCCTGAGGCGGCGGAAGACCTCGTCGATAATCTGCAGAAGTTCTATTTCGTTGACCAGCGAGTCAGAGCCTACGACGTCGGCATCGCACTGATAAAACTCGCGGTAGCGACCCTTCTGCGGCCTGTCGGCACGCCATACGGGCTGTATTTGGAAACGTTTGAAGGGCATCTGCAACTCGTCGCGGTGCTGCACTACAAACCTGGCAAACGGCACCGTGAGGTCGTAGCGCAGGCCACGGTCGCACAGCTTTGCTGCCAGGGGAGCCGGGTCACCGGCAAGGGCCTCGGGAGTGATGCCGCGCATGAAATCGCCCGAGTTAAGGATTTTGAAGAGCAGCTTGTCGCCCTCCTCGCCATATTTGCCCATCAGGGTCGAGAGGTTCTCCATAGCCGGTGTCTCAATCTGCCTGTAACCGAACAGGCCGAAGACCTGGCGAATAGTATCGAATATATAGTTGCGACGCGACATCTCGAGCGGAGAAAAATCGCGCGTACCTTTTGGTGTAGAAGGTTTTTGTGCCATAATGTAAAGTATTTTCTGATGCAAAGATACACAAATTTAGCCAAACATATTTGCATGGGCAGATATTTTCAGTTAATTTTGTCGACGCAAACAAAAACATCAGAGCATACATGGACGTCGAAAAGTCAATGCGCGAGATACTTGAGGCCGAAAGCAAGGCTATCCTAAACATCCCGGTCACAGCCGCTTACGAAGCAGCCGTGGCTGCGATTGTAGAAAGAGTTCACCACCGTGGCGGCAAGCTCGTAACCGCCGGCATGGGCAAGGCCGGACAGATAGCCATGAACATAGCCACGACATTCTCGTCGACCGGCACACCGGCAGTCAACCTCCATCCCTCGGAAGCACAGCATGGCGATTTAGGCGTGCTGCAACCCAACGACATCGTGCTACTGATATCGAACAGCGGCAAGACCCGCGAGATTATCGAGCTTGTCGACCTGCTCCACGGTCTTTATGAAGATATCCCCCTGATAGTCATCACAGGGGCACCCGACAGCCCTCTTGCCAAAGCTGCCGACATCGCCCTCTTTACGGGCAACGCCCCCGAGGTATGCCCTCTCGGGCTGACACCGACGACCTCGACCACGGTCATGACTGTTATAGGCGACGTACTGGTCGTAAACACGATGAAACGCATAGGCTTTACAGTCGGCGATTACGCCAAGCGCCATCACGGCGGTTATCTCGGCGCGGCCGCAAGAGCTAAAAATATATGAAAAAAATAATCTGTATCGGCGAATGTTCGCTCAACGTAATACTCGATAGCGAAGGACGGCCTCTCGGCACAATGCCCGGGGGCCGCATAGCCAACGCCGCCGCCATGCTGGCACGTGACAAATTCGAAGTCATCATGGCATCGGAAGCCTCGGCCGACCCCGTAGGCGATATCGTGGTAAATTTCCTGGCCAGTGCCGGTGTCGACACAAAATCGGTCGACCGCTTTACCGAAGGCCGCACGGCCCTCAACGTCTTTGTCGCCCCGGGCAGCGACAGCGCCAACGCCATGCCGTCGCTCACACGCTACGAGTCGTACCCCGACGAAGCCTTCGATATCATATGGCCGCGGATAGACCCGGGCGACATCGTGCTATACGGCGGTTTCTATGCCCTCGACAAGCGCATGCGCCAACGCATGACAAAACTGCTCGAACACGCCGCCGAGCGCGAGGCCGTAATGGTCTACCTCCCCGGCTTCCTACCCCAGCAGGAGCCCCGCATCACCCGCGTGATGCCGCAAATCCTCGAAAATCTCGAGATGGCCCACGTGGTAGTGACCCGAAACAAAGACCTCGACCTGATATTCGGTGTCAAGCACCCACAGACATGCTATCACGACCACATCGATTTCTACTGCCGCTCGTTGATTAATATCGACAACACCTGTAATGCGATTACCTACTACACCGGCAAAGACATGACGACCGTTGGCATCACCGCAGCAATCAGCAACACCCTGCTGTGGAACGCCGGAGCCATCGCAGGCATCGTTGGCACAATAGCCGAGCGCGACCTCAAGCCCGAAGTATTCGAAACGCCCGACGAACAACTGCGGCAGACAATACTCGGAGCCGCGGCCACAAGTGCCGCCAACGCCGCAAAGACACTCACCGAACCCTGGCAAAAAATTTCATAACCACCGTAAATACCACGAAACCCGACAATGTCAACACCCAATAACGCCCCCCTCACCCCGTTTCCCATCGCGCGCGACATGCGCGTAGGCATAGTTCGCACCCTTTGGAACAGCCACATCACCGAGGCACTCCTTGCCGGGGCGCAAGACACCCTCAAAGCCGCCGGGATTGAAGACGACATGATTGACGTTTTCGAAGTACCCGGCGCGGTAGAACTAACATTCGCGGCGGCAAAGCTGGTCGACACCGGCAATTATGACGCCATCATCATACTTGGCTGCGTGATACGCGGCGGCACACCTCACTTCGACTACGTATGCCAGAGCGTGACGCAGGGCAACGCCTTCCTCAACAGCGATTGCGACATACCAATCATCTTCGGCGTGCTGACAGTCGACACCGAGCAGGATGCCCTCGACCGTGCCGGCGGCAAACTCGGCAACAAGGGCGCCGAAGCCGCCCAGGCCGCGCTGCTGATGTATGACTTCGTAGACAAAGTAAACAATATGTGACCGCCGGGCGTTTTTATTTAAATTAAAAACGCATCACAATGGCACAGTATCAAGACAAAAAATCATCGGGCCTTTGGGTCTGGATTGTCATCGGCATCATCGTTGCTACTATAGCGATAGCGACCCTTTACTATATCGGTTGGTTTGACAACAACACACATGTCGACAGCGTAAACGGCGACAACGTGGAGCAGCAATACCAAATCGACGAAGCCAATGCCGACGAGCCCGGCGAGGCCGACTGGCAGAACGCCGACCACCAGACTCTCAAAGAAGAAATAACAGAGCCGTCGACACCGACAGCTACCCCGTCCTCTTCTGAAAATTAATATATGAAAACAGCGTTTTACGTAGTAATCGCATTTATCGCACTCGGCTTTGGTGCCTCGTCGTGCGCGCATGACGACGACACAAAGGCCACTCCTATCGAAATCGCCGAAAAGGCATTTGCCGACGGGCGCTATGCCAAAGCCCAAAGCATAGCCGACAGCATAATGCTGGGCCCAAGTTTTGCCGACCTCGACGTAGCCCAACTATGCCGGCTGTCGATGCTGCTCACACGCCTCGGAGAAAGTTCGACCGACGAAGAAGTCAACACCGCCATGGCGGCTCGCGCACTCGAGGCCGCCTTCGCGCTCGACAGCGACTCGACCGCGTCTTTCATCCGCAACGTGCCGCTCGACGACCGGGCACGTGTGGCTATTGTCACAGCCCTCAGCACCGCACGAGGCGACTCACTGATAGAAGAACCCGACTCACTGATATACTGATGGCAAGCGAAGACTGGCGCAGCAAACTCGGCGCACTCATGGGCTCGATGGCCCCCGACACGGAACCCGAACCAGAGCAGAAAACCGAGTCCGAGAATACACTGAATGAAAAGTCGCGCCTCGACATAGTGCTTGAGCGCAAGGGCCGGGCGGGCAAAACTGCCACTATAATCTGCGGTTTTACCATCGACGACGAAGCCGTTGCCCGGCTTGCATCCGAACTCAAACAAAGGCTCGGCACCGGGGGTTCGGCACGCGGGGGAGAAATACTGATACAGGGCGACAGGCGAAACGACGTACTACAATTCCTCAAATCAAAAGGATACAAGGCAAGGATAGTCTGAAACTGTAAACCTTATAATTTAAGAGTTTATTTTTCAAATTTGCAGGTTTATAGAGTTTATTTCAGGACCTTATGAGTTTACCAGCAAATGCTCCGCAAGGCAGTCGGTTCGACCGCCTGGTGCAACGGTTAAAGGACTGTTGCGGTGAGGACGTGTTTGTAATTCTCATAGCCGTAGTCATAGGCCTGTTTGCCGGTTTTGCAGCCTTCGTGCTAAAAACGATGATAGGCTACACCACCAATCTTCTCACGGGTCATCTTTCTGCCGGGCACTTCAACCTCGTCCTGCTTGTCTATCCCCTTGCCGGCATCGTACTTACAGGGCTCTACCAACGATATGTCATACACCGCAATATCGAGCACGGCGTAGAGCGAATCGAACAAGGCTTGCGCGAACGCCGCTACAACCTGGGCAAGAAATATATCTACTCGCCCATGATAGCAAGCACGCTGACCCTCGGCTTCGGCGGCTCGGCAGGGTCGGAGGGACCGATAGCCACCGTGGGCGGTGCAATCGGCGGCAGCGTGGCGCGTAGGCTCGGGCTGTCGCCCGAAACCATACGTGTACTCGTCGGTTGCGGCGCCGGGGCAGGTATTGCCGGCATCTTCAAGTCGCCGATAGGCGGAGTGCTGTTTACCCTCGAGGTTTTGCGCCTCGAACTCAAGACAAGCACCGTCCTGGCCCAGTTCATATCGTGCATAGTCTCCGCAATGACGGCATACGTGCTGAGCGGATGCTCATACGATATAAACTTCGAGCAGACTATACCTTTCGACATCCACATCATGCCCTGGGCCATGCTGCTCGGAGCCTTCTGCGGACTCTATTCACTTTATTACAACAGAGTGATGTCGGGTCTGCGCAAATACTTTGAATCGCTGCGCCGGCCCATAGTCCGCAACATCGTGTCGGGAGCCATGCTGGCGGTGCTAATCTTTGTCTTCCCTACCCTCTATGGCGAAGGCTATGAGTCGCTGTCGAGGCTGATTAACGGCCACCACGCCATACTAACCGAGGCCGGACTATTTGCCGAACTCGGCACAAAGCCGTGGTTACTGATAGCCATTACGGCGGCAATATTGATATGCAAACCGGTTGCGGCGTGTTCGTCGAACTCGGGGGGCGGTGTTGCCGGAGACTTTGCGCCGTGTTTATTTGCCGGCGCGATAGCTGGCTTCCTGTTCGGCACGTTTCTCAACACGGCGTTCGGCCTCGGCCTACCGGCCTCTAACATGGCCTTTGTCGGCATGGCGGCGGTGATGGCCGGCGTGGTCAAGGCACCACTGATGGCCATATTCCTGACGGCCGAGATGGCCGACGGCTATCAATATTTCCTCGCCCTGCTGGTGGCATCGTATATCTCGTATGGAATAGCCATTTATAAAAAGTGAGAGACTTTTCCAGGCGCCGTTGCCGAGAAGAGGAAACAAAAAGACAAAATGACAAAAGGGACAAAAAAGTTTTTAATCACTCCATCTCCACAAGCCATGCTGATATAGAGCGGATAGAGTCGTCGAAATTTGCCCCTACCTTGATTATTTTGCGACCATCGGCCTGGAACGGCATCAAATAATCTCGACCGTTGATTTGTTCGATGGCTTTTTGAGCATTTTGGTTAACCTTGAACTCAAACAGATATAGAAAATCAGGCGTTTCCACCACCAAGTCAATACGTCCCGAAGCTGTCTGCATCTCGGCATGGGTATAAAAGCCCATTAACTTCATAACCAAATAGATTACATTACGGTAATGGAGTTCGAGATGCCCCAAATCCATTTGGTCATAATGATAACCACTAAAGAGAGCCTGGAGTCGGGACATGAAATCATCAACGCGGCCAGCCTCTACATCAAGCACAAAACGGCTAACATCAAATTCACTCCGCCCAGAATTACTATTGGTAAAAACCTTCATCAGGCCGTTGAGGAAACCTCGCTCAACTTCACGATTGGGATAACCAAGGGCGACCGTATCGAAGCGCCCGTCATAGCTTTTAATAGTGAGATAACCGCTCTGATACATTATGGGCAGAGTGCTGCTCAGGTCGTATGAGGCATCCATAAGGTCGTTGATATCAGCCTGCATGTGTTCGAGGTCGCGCAAATCAATCTCCATGCGACGTATCATGTCGATTAGAAACGTCGGAGTGCCGGTTGAGAACCAATAAGCACCAATGCGACTATCGTCAAGAGCGCAAAGCACACTGAACGGGTTATACATGTCTGGCGACGAGGGCGAGAAATGATAACCATCATAATTCTCTTTAAACTTAGCGTAAGTTTCCTCAACCGAGATGCTGTTTTTATCAGCAAACTCGCGAATTCCTTCGCTAAAATTCGCAGTTATTTCCTCGGCAGTCATGCCGCATATTGCACTATACTCGTCGGAAAGAGATATGTCATTCAGATTGTTCAAGTCGCTAAAAATACTCAGCTTACCGAAACGTGAGACCCCTGTAAGCATGGCAAACTCGATATAGCGGTCACAATTTTTGAGATTGCCATATATTGCCTTGAGTTGTGAACGATAAGTATCCTGAAGTTCCTTATTATACACCGAATCGAGCAACGGTTTGTCGTACTCGTCGATGAGTATCACCACCTTGCGCCCTGTATGTGCATATGCCTGCTCGATTATAAAACGGAAACGCTCGGCATGTGGTGCCGAAGCCATCTCATTGCCATATAGTTTTTCCCAACGAGAAAATTCATAGCCGAATTTTTCCAAGAGGCTTTCGGAATCATTATACTCACAGGCATTCAAAGCAATGTGAAGGACCGGGTGAGGCTGCCAATCGTGGTCGGCATGGCTAATGTCAAGACCATCGAAAAGGTCTTTGCGCCCCAGATAGAACGCCTCGATAGTCGATAAAAGCAAGGATTTACCGAAACGACGGGGACGACTTAGAAAAAAGTATTTGCCACTTTTTATAAGCATTTCGATAAATCCTGTTTTATCAACATAGGTATAACCGTCTTCGCGAAGAGTCGCAAAGTTCTGAACTCCTATAGGGTAAATCTTTGCCATTTAAGCTTTCCTCCTAAGATTATAACGCAAAGATAGACCTTTTTGTCGGAAAATCAAAATATGTGACTTCGAGGCTATTTCCAAAATGTCAATGTGCGCTTTGACGACGGTTTGGCTTTGGGCGGCGGAGCCGACAACCGCTAAAGAGAGTGGAGAGTCGGAGGGGCGTTTGGAGGGGAGGCGTTGAGAGTTAAAAGGTTGTCTTTGTGGACGAGGTGTTCTTGCCAGAGTCGTAGGATAGGGACAGATTGTATGCGGATATAGATTGGCAGGAGTTGGAGTTGCCCGACAATGTTGAATTGTCCTTTACGGATGTGGACGATTATAAAGTAGTTTTCGCCTTGTTTAAGAATGAAATGGTCAGCAGCGTCTAAGTCGGACGAGTCGATAATATCAGTATGATGCCTGTGATGATTAATTGTTTTGTTTTGGAACTTCTGACGTTTTGGAGCATTTGTGTTGTAAGCATTGGCATCCAGGACAAGGGCGTAATTGAATGTTTTACCTTGTATGCCGTCGAATTTTCGGTTTGAGGCTGTTGTGAGCCATGGCGACCTGGGTTTGGAGAGGTTGCCGGAAAAAGCCGCAGCGTCTCGCTTGGTCTTGGCCATAACGAGGAAGGCACCGTCCGGGTCGACACAATGGTGGAGATAGTTGTAGTAAGCGCCCAATAATTTACGCGAGTCGTAACCCGGCGGGTCAACGACATAAACGCGGCGGTCGAGTCCGTGCCGGCGCGTGTACTCGAGGGAGGCTATGATATTGCGCTCACGCCGTGTGAGTGAGCGACCGATGAAACGCTGGAAGTATAGTGTGTATTTAGACATGATGATGCGGAGTCAATACTGATAAAAAGAAACAAAAAGACATAAAGACAAAAGAGACAAAAAATTTATTGAATATTCCACGAGCTCGAGGAATAACTCTATTTCCGAGGCGAGCCTCGCCAAAGCTCGGAGCCGGGGACAAGATTTCTTTTGCAAAGATAGAGTGGGGAGACGGATAATTGTTGACTATATTTCAATTCGGTTGATTTTTCACCTCGGGCCCGAATGGCTTGGCGGTTTGTTAAATAAGCATAATTTGTTTTGTGGTTTGATGTTTTTCAGCTATCTTTGTGTAAATGTAAAACACTAATGATACAAGCCGTGAAAACAATACGCATTTACATATTGAGCCTCTTGCTCTGCCAGTGTGGCGGAGTGGTGGCCGTTGCGCAGTCTGCGGCTGAAAATGCCACCGTGCAGGTCGAGCAGCACGCATCGATTAAGGCCCTCAACGGCGCTGTCGAGATTGACAATGCTACCGGCAAAGCCGTCGATGTGGCAGTGTTTGCCATCACCGGCTCTCTTGTGAAGCAAGTGACGATAGACAGCGGCGAGAGCCTGCGCATAGAGCTGCCTTCGGGCTACTATATAGTCAAGGCCGGCGACACGTCGAAACGTGTGGCCGTGAGATAGAGCGACTTACTTATCTACTTACTTATCATAAATGAACATCGAAATGAAACACCTTTTCGCCGCAGTCGCTCTCGGGTTTGCGGCGACAACGACCATGGCACAAAACAATCCTGACAGCCAGTATGCGTCGTGGCCTACCTATAGCGGCGACGACCTCGAACTGAAAATAGACAAACACGGTACGAACTTTACCCTGTGGTCGCCCAAGGCCGACGCCGTGCAGGTGAGGATATATGATACCGACCGCAACTCAGCGCCGGTACGGTTAATCGACATGGCACGCGGCGACAACGGGACCTGGCGTGCGTCGATACCCGAAAGACTATATGGCAAGTTCTATACCTTCGCCGTGACCATCGACGGCAAGCAGCTCGACGAGACCCCGGGCATATGGGCCAAAGCCGTCGGCACCAACGGGCACCGCGCCGCAATAATCGACATGCCGGCCACCAATCCGGCCGGATGGGACCAAGACCACGGCCCGCGCCTCGACAACATAACCGATGCCGTGCTCTACGAGATGCACCACCGCGACTTCAGCATCGACCCCTCGTCGGGCATAGTGCACAAGGGCAAGTTCCTGGCCCTTACCGAGCGCGACACGAAGTCGCCCGAAGGCCGCGCCACCGGCATAGACCACCTGAAGGAACTCGGCGTGACCCACGTGCACATACTGCCGTCGTATGACTACAACTCTGTAGACGAGGCCAACCTGCCGTCGAACCAGTATAACTGGGGCTATGACCCGTATAACTACAACGCGCCCGAAGGGAGCTACTCGACCGACCCCGCCGACCCCACAGCCCGCATATGCGAGATGAAGGAAATGGTAAAGGCCCTCCACGATGCCGGCATAGGCGTGGTGATGGACGTGGTATATAACCACACCGCCGACAACGACGCCTCGAACTTCTCGCTCACGGCCCCGGGCTACTTCTACCGCCACCGCCCCGACGGCAGCTACAGCGATGCCTCGGGCTGCGGCAACGAGACCGCCTCTGACCGCCAGATGATGCGCGACTTTATCGTCAACTCGGTGAAATACTGGGCGAAGGAATATCACATCGACGGCTTCCGCTTCGACCTCATGGCCATACACGACATCGAGACGATGAACGAAGTCGCCGCCGAGCTCAAGAAAATCAACCCATCGATTTTCGTCTATGGCGAAGGGTGGACTGCCGGCGACTCGCCGCTGCCTGCCGAGCGACGCGCCCTCAAAGAGAATGTAGACAAGATGAAGGGGATTGCCGTATTCTCGGACGACATCCGCGATGCCGTGAAAGGACACTACAGTAACGCCGAAGACCGTGGTTTCGCCACCGGCAAGCCGGGCAACGAGGAGACCGTGAAAATCGGCATCGTAGCCTCGACGGCGCACCCGCAGGTAGACTACAGCAAGGGCAACAACTCGAAATTTGCCTACGCCGGCGCACCGACCGAGATTATCAACTACGTGTCGTGCCACGACGACCTGACCCTGACCGACAAACTCGCCAAGAGCATGCCCGGGTCGACCGAGGCCGAGCGCCAACGCGCAGCACGACTGGCACAGACAATCGTGTTTACCTCGCAGGGCACACCGTTTATGTTTGCCGGCGAGGAAATTTTCCGCGACAAGAAGGGAGTTCACAACTCATATAAATCGCCCGACAGCGTCAATGCCATCGACTGGAGCCTCAAGACCAAAAATGCCGACCAGTTTAACTACTACCGCAACTTGATACGCCTGCGCAAAGAGCACCCGGCCTTCCGCATGACCACGGCCGAGGAAATTGCCAAGAACATCGTCTTCGACAAGGTGTCGTCGCCCAACGTAATCTCATACTCAATCCGCAACAATGCCAACGGCGACGAGTGGAAGGAAATCAAGCTCGTATTCAACGGCTCTACCACGCCTTTTACCGCCAAAATCCCCAAGGGCAACTGGACCATCATCGCACGTGACGGCGAACTCAACCCCGACGGTCTCGGCGAGGCTAAGGGCGGCACCATGGTAGTAGCTCCTACCTCGGCGCTCATTCTCGCGAGGTAAATAAGAGGAAACATAAAGACATAAAGTCAAAAGAACATAAAATTACATAGCATCACACAAGTCATGAAAAAGACAACACTATATATACTCGGCGCCCTGGCACTCGGCCTGGCCGCAATGCCGGCCAACGGCGCGACACGCAAGACATCGGCACAGGACGAGGTAATACTCCACGCATGGTCGTGGTCGCTCGACACCATCGCCGCCAACATGAAACAAATCAAGGAGGCCGGCTACGACTACGTGCAGACCTCGCCGGTGCAGACCTGCTATGTAGGCGACGGCGGCGGCATGGCCCTTATGAGCCAGCCGGGCGACAGCGTGATGGGCAAATGGTACTACTACTACCAGCCGACCGACTGGAAAATCGGCAACTATATGCTCGGCGACCGCGACGACTTCAAAGCCATGTGCGACAGCGCGTATAAATACGGAGTCAAGGTAATCGTCGACGTGCTGCCCAACCACACCGCCGTAGAGCACACCGCCGTACTCCCCGGCCTTGACAACGCCGTGGGCGGTCACGATAACCTCTACCACGCCAACGGCATGAAAGACTGCATCGACTATAACAACCGCCTGGAGTGCACCACCTACAAGATGGGCGGACTCCCCGATGTCAACACCGAGAACCCCGATTTCCAGTACTACTACATGCAGTATGTCAACGACCTGATTAACCTCGGAGCGCGCGGCTTCCGCTACGACACGGCCAAACACATCGGCCTGCCGAGCGACCCCCTCGACCCCAAGGCAAAGGAAAACGACTTCTGGGACGTAGCCACGGGCCGCAAAGCCGCCAAGGGCCTGTCGCTGCTCATGCCCGACAGCCTCTATATCTACGGCGAGGTGCTACAGGACAAGAATGTAAAGGAAACCGAATATGACGACTACATGGACCTGACGGCCAGCAGCTATGGCCACGCCCTTCGCAACGTGCTTGCCTCGGGCGACGCCCGTGTCGAAGACCTTGCCAACTGGCACCACCCCTCCGACCCGACAGCACTCGTAACCTGGGTAGAAAGCCACGACACCTATTGCAACCAAAACGAATCGGCCGGCCTTACCGACGACCAGATACGCACCGGCTGGGTCTTCCTGACCTCGCGTGCAACGGGCAAGCCTCTCTTCTTCAGCCGCCCAGCCGGAAGCACACGCCAGAACTACTGGGGCAACAACCGCATAGGCGCACGCGGCAACGACGAATTTTTCCACCCCGAAGTCGTAGCGGCCAACAAGTTCCGCCACGACATGTCGGGCCAGCCCGAATCGCTCAGCTATAGCGACAACGGCGCTGTGGCAATGGTATCTCGCGGCACCAAGGGCCTGGCACTTGTCAATTTCTCTACAAAAGGTCAAAAAGTAAAGATGGCCACCGCCCTGCCCGACGGCACATATACCGACCCTGTCAGCACCAAGACATTCAAGGTGTCGAAAGGCATACTTACCGGCAGGCTCGACGCGACGACAACCTATATACTCCGAAACGAATAAAACAATCACATTTGTAAAAGTAATGGAAAGTCGTCGGAGACGACGCTATTGTAGTTAACCCCACGATTATTCGTGGGGTCTAAAAAAGCAATCTAAAAAATGACCTCGGAGAGGTCGCAAAATACATGTTTCCAACCTATTGCATCCTCTCCGAGGATTTTCTTAGTATTGGTTTCGATTTTCCCCACGAATAATCGTGGGGTTAACCATGAAATCGTCCTCTCCGAGGACTCCAATGGCACTACGCTACCTATACAATATCAATAAGCAAAACGCATAACTTAAGAACTATGCTTGCCAATATACTGTTTCTGCTCCTTGGGCTCGCCCTCATACTCATAGGGGCGAACGCCCTTACCGACGGAGCGTCGGCAATCGCACGCCGGTGGGGCGTAAGCGACCTCGTCATCGGCCTTACCGTGGTGGCCTTAGGCACCAAGGCCCCCGAGCTCGGCAAAAGCAACGTT